>NZ_CP018788.1:318797-637594 GCF_002139915.1 Campylobacter devanensis | reverse complement strand
CATATATAGCCTTTTTGATAACAGCCTTAATAGTATAAAATGGATCAACTTTAAAAAACTCACTCACACTTGCGATAGTACTACAATTAGGCGTATGAAATTTAAGCATTCCATTGCTTTGTGGGCGTTCTGCACTACAAGTGCGTTTAGCCCTTTTAGCAGCTTCAATATTTGCAGCGTAATCTGAACTATCACTGATTAAAATATCATCTTCACCATTATCAGCAAGCACCATAAACTCTTTACTTCCGCTTCCACCAATTGCGCCACTATCAGCTTCAACACATCTAAAATTTAGCCCAAGTCTAGTAAAAATCTTGCTATAGGTCTCTTGCATCAAGTCAAACTCACGCTTTAAATCTTCATAGCTAGAATGAAAACTATAACTATCTTTCATTATAAACTCACGACATCTCAAAAGCCCAAATCTAGGTCTAGCCTCATCTCTAAATTTTAATCCAATCTGATATAAATTCAAAGGTAGTTGCTTATAGCTATTTACTCTTCCGCGCACCATATCCACCACGCTCTCTTCATGAGTTGGCCCTAGGATATAGTCATTTCCTTTTCTATCATTTAATCTTAAAAGCTCACTTCCAAATTTAAAAAATCTCCCACTTTGCTTCCATAATTCACTAGGCACGACAAAGCTCATAGATACTTCATTTGCTCCGGCTCTATCCATCTCATCTCTAATGATATTTTCTATCTTTCTTAACACTCTTTTGCCAAGCGGTAAGAAGTTATAAAGCCCACTACCAGTTTGTTGGATAAATCCAGCCCTAAGCAAAAACTGATGGCTAGGCAAGGTTGCGTCTTTTGGCGCCTCTTTTAGTGTTGGGATATATAATTTGGTAAATTTCATCTACTCTTCCTCTTTTAATTCTATTTTATCAATTTTAATATCAAATAGATACTCAAGCACACCAAGTATATCATCACTATTTTTATCTTTTAAACGCATAGTTGGCGTGTGTAAAAATGCCTTGAAAACTTGATGAACTAGCTTTCTAGCTTCATTTTCATCACAGCGTTTGATATAGCCTTTTTTAATCGCTTTTTCTATCTCTAATTCGGCTATATTCTTAGCTTTAAATCTAAGGGCTTTGATAGCTGGCGTGCTATTTTGTGATGAGCGCCACTTAAAAAACTCAGCCGTCATCTCTCCTACTATTGCATATGCTACGCCAGCTTGTTCCTCACGCAAATTTAAATTGCTTTTTACTATGCTTTCTAAGTCATCAACAGCATAAACTGATATATTATCACTATAACTCAAATCAATATCCCTAGGCACAGCGATATCGAAAAAATATCTATTAAACTCAACTGACTCTATAATCTCATCAGTTATTATAGGCTCATTGGCACCTGTGGCACTAAATATGAGTTGATATCTATTGATAAGCTCTTTTAATCTACTAAATTCAGCCACACTAGCAAGCTCACCTAGCTCACTAGCTAAATTTTTAGCTCTATTTATATCTCTATTTACGATAATTACATTGACCTTAGAGTGAATAAGATGCTTACACGCCAAGGCACTCATCTGACCCGCACCCACTACCACAGCGCTCATTCCACCTAGATTGCCATATATCTCTTTGGCTTTTGCTACTGCTACGCTTGAGACTGATACTGGATTTTTACTAATTGTAGTAGCAGCCCTAATCTTAGACGCACATTTAGCCCCAAAATGTATAGCATAGCTGATATTATCACCGCAATTTCCATTATCATAAGCAAATTTAAAAGCTTCTTTTAACTGACCTGCTATCTGCGTCTCGCCAATTACAAGGCTATCAAGTGAGCTAGCCACGGCAAATAGATGGTGGATAGCCCCATCATTTTCATATATATCAGCCCTAAGCTCCAAAGCCTCATATGGCACAAGGGTTAAAATAGATATTGAGTTTAAAATATGTCTAACACACTCTTTTATATCAGCTACATACGCAAAAACTTCTACTCTATTACAGGTGCTTAGCACCATGGATTCTATGATTTTTTCATTAGCGCTTAATAGTCTTAATATCTCTTTTTTGCGACTCTCATCAGCAAATGATAGCTTCTCTCTGATACTAATATCTGTATTTTTATGCGTAAAGCTAATACTTATATAATGCATTAAAACTCCCTATCTATCATACTTGTGACTATATCCTTTAGCTCTTCATCGCTTACTGAGGCTATAGCTTTAGCACCTAAATCTTTAGCAAATTCTTTGCATTTTTGAATGATATCAAACTCATCAAATTTATCTTTAATCCATTTAATTTCACCCTTATCAAGCTCTTTGCCCCATAGGCTTTTTAAAATCTCTTTATCATCTAAATTTAAGGCATTATATAAAAAGATATATGGAAGAGTTGTCTTGCCCTCTTTATAATCACTAAATGCAGGCTTACCAAGTGTAGCTACATTAGCGCTAATATCAAGTATATCATCTACAATTTGAAATGCTAGGCCTAAATTTCTGCCGTAATTTGCATATGAATCACTATCTATACCAGCTATTATAGCTGCACTTCTTGCTGCTGCTTCTATCAAGACTGCCGTTTTAAGCTCTATCATTTTTAGATATTCATCTAAATTTGGGCTAAATTTACTCCCAAGATCCACATCCATCATCTCGCCAATACTAAGATTTAAAACCGCTTTTGAGATGATTTTGGCAATTTGCGGATTTAAGCTTACAATCTCATAAAAGCCCTTAGAGTATAAGATATCACCTAGCATTATTGCGTTTTTAGAACCAAAAAGCGCATTTATACTAGGCTTACCACGCCTAATAGTAGAGTCATCTATGACATCATCGTGTAATAAACTTGCTAAGTGTATAAGCTCTATTACCGCACATAGCCTAAGCGAAGTCTCATTTTGACCAGCTATTTTTAAAATTAGCTTGCTTCGTAGCTTTTTGCCACTACTAATATTATTAAACATCTCAAGAGCTCTGTTATAACCACACTCCTTGACAAACTCATATAAAATCTTATCAACCATAAAACTTCCTATCTATCTGGTATATACTCTATCTCAACTCTAGCACTTTGATCCATTATCAATGCGTCAAATACTACACTGCCATCATAATGTCTATACTCTTTAAAGAGTAGATATAAATCCACATTATCTACAAGTGGATTTTTAATAAATGCCAAAATCGGCTGACGATACATCTCTAATCCTCGCCTAAGACTTAAGACAATCTGGCGTGGATATTTTCTAAATTTAGTATGGACTACTAAATTTGTATTATCATAAAGAGTCCACGAAAACTCAAATTCATCTTTTATCTGATGGCGCCTTTCAAAAAATATAATCTTAGCCTTCTCATCTTTTTTAAGAATAAATTCCTTCTGATGTGTCCATTTTGGAGCTACACCATATAGCAACCCAAAACAAAAAAATGGCAAAAGCCAAAGAGTTAATCTACTCATTTTGTGTTAATATTTTCCCTGTAATATCTATATATATATCATTTAGTCCGCTCTCCATAGCATCTGGATTTAACGCCTTAAAGCTATCTAATTGAACTTGTGTAATACCGCTACTCTCAGCCAGCTCTCTTAATGCTACAAGCTCACTAAATAAAATTTCAAGCTCATTTTCTACTATATTTCGATTAGCATTATAGACAATATCAAAAAATTTATCCTTAGGCTGACCACCAAAAATATCATCAAATATCATTATACTCTCCTATCTTATTATATCTCGTTGACCTTTTGAATTTGGCGGAGTTAATACGCCATTTTGTTCAAGCTGTTCTATTATGCTTGCAGCTCTATTATAGCCTACTTTTAATCGTCTTTGTAAATAGCTTATAGATGTTTTTTCTTCGCTTAAGACTATCTCCTTAGCCTCATCATAAAGCTCATCTATTTCACCGCTAAATTCTCCGATACTGCTATTACTAGCATTATCATCTTTTAAAAAGCTCTCTTGATACACAACACTCTCTTGAGCTTTTAAAAACTCAGCTATATGATCAATCTCCTCTTCACTAGCAAATGGCGCATGTAGCCTGACTACTCCAGGGCTTCCAGGTGGTGTAAAGAGCATATCTCCACGCCCCAGCAAACTCTCTGCTCCCATCTGATCTAAGATAACCTTGCTATCGATTTTTTGCCCTACTCTATAGCTTATGCGACTTGGCAAATTCGCCTTTATAAGCCCAGTTACTACATCTACACTTGGGCGTTGTGTTGCTACTATTAGATGAATTCCACTAGCTCTAGCCATTTGAGCTAAGCGACCTATATGAAACTCCACATCCTTGCCACTTGTCATCATAAGATCAGCTAACTCATCTATGATAACTACTATAAAAGGCAAGGTTTCACCGCCTTCTTTTTTCATCTTTTCATTATAACTCTCTATATTTTTTGTGCGAGTTTGGCTCATTATCCTATATCTACGCTCCATTTCAGCAACCAAATTCGCTAAGACCGCTATGGCCTTTTTAGGTTCAGTTATCACAGGTGTTAGCAAATGCGGTATATCATTATACATACTAAACTCAAGCATCTTAGGATCTATCATTATAAGGCGCAGAGTTTTAGGTGAATTACGATACAAAAGGCTCAAAACCATTGCATTGATCCCGACACTTTTGCCACTTCCTGTGGTTCCAGCGATTAAAAGGTGTGGTAATTTCTTAAGGTCAGTTATAAATGGATCGCCTACGATATCCTTGCCAAGTGCTAAGGTAAGCTCACTTTTGGCATTTTTATAGATATCGCTTTGTAATATCTCTTTTAGATATATAGTCTCTATATTTTTATTTGGAATCTCTATCCCAACTACATCTTTACCAGGGATTGGGGCTTGAATTCTAATAGTTTGAGCCTTTAACGCCATAGCTAAATCATCTTGAAGAGTTAGGATTTTGCTTACTTTTACATGGGCTGCTGGTTTAAACTCAAATGTCGTAACCACTGGACCAGAATAGGTTCTTACTACATCGCCATCGATTTTAAAACGCCTTAATTTATCTAGCAAATCAGCAATTTTTTGATCTATTTCAACCTCATTTATAGCCTTACTACGCTTTGGTGGATCCTTTAAAAAATCCAAACTTGGCAACATAAAATCCTTTGGCTTTTCTATTTTGCCAGTCTCAATTTGGCTTAAAAGCTGTTTATTTTCAGCTACTTCATTAAGGATTATAGCGCCACTTGATGTTGATTTTGGCTCTTTTAACAAAGATATATCAGTATCTTGAGTAATCTTGCTTGGAATTTGGTTTTGCTCATCATCTATATTAAATTCGCTAAATCTATCAACTTCATCTATATTATCTATATCTACTTCATCAAGCTCTTTTTGTTGGGATTTTTTTCTAGATTTTGATACTTTAGGCTCAGGTGTAGCGCTTTGTGATTTAGCTACTTCTAGATTATTATTGTTAAATTTTACCTCTTGAAACTGAGATATCTCGTCATCTTTAATATTAGATTCTAAGGCTGAATTTGGGCTAAATTTAGGTATAGATTTAACTACAAATGCCTTTTTTATCATTACATCGAGCCTATCATCAAAGCTAAGCCCAAATCCAATAAAAAATATCATTAAAATAAAAATAAATGTCCCAATACTACCAATCACACTCCCAAGCGCCTCATAGCTAAATCCACCAACTATGCCGCCAGCTATAGGATTAAACATCGCACAAAGCAATAAAAAAGCATAAAATAACATCAGCGATCCAATGATATTTCCAGCTATTTTTAGGCTAAATTTCGTATAAGATTTATATAAATTATAAGCAGGATATAACAAAATAAATGGGTAAAAATATGATGCATAGCCAAATAGTCTTGCATTATACCAGCCTAAAGCGCCACCATAACTCCCCACAAATGAAGCATGCGGAACGATAGTTGCCACACCAAGATATACAAGCACACAGATAGCTACAACCAGCAAAATCTCTCGCAAAATCGTAAAATCCTTGAATAAAACTTGAAAAATCCGCTGATTATATCAAAAATTTTGTTATATATTGCTTAGTTTGTATTGATTAAAAAGCGATTTAAGCCGCCATTTTAAGCTAATAAAATTAGCAAATAGCGACTATTTTTAAATTTTATAAATACTTTATAATAGCTATATTACATATAATTAAGTAGGCTAATTTTACTAATCATTGATGAAGTTTGTAGCATTGCTTCAAACTGTGTTAGATACTGTTTATAAATTAGCATACTCTCACCCAAATCAGCGCCAATAACATCATTTTTAATACTCTCCACATTAACATATAACATACTAGCTCGTGAGCTAGAACTCTCTAATACATTAGTATATGAACCAATCTGCGTGTGGAGTTTATTTACATGGTCTTGGATATGGTCAATTCTCTTTAGAGCGCCTTGGATTCCAGTAGTACGAGCGTTAGTACCATCTGGATTGCCTCTATAGCTACCATCTCTTACAGCTGCTATCATAGCATCTAAATCTTTAAAAATATCCACACTTGGCTCATCTATGCTAATCATATTATTAGCATTAAAATTAAATAGCGACCCTGCGACTGTAGAGTTAGCCTCTTTACCAAATTCAGGTTTATCAGCACTAAAAGTCTCAAAAATAGATATTTCTATATTTGATACGGTTGCGCTTTTGTCTGTGATTTGCATTTGGCCTCTATAATTTAGCTCTACATTTACACTAGCATTAGCACCATCTACAGCTTTATTATAAGCTTCAAATCTAGCTGTAGCGTAATCTGCGTTATTGATTATAAGATCTTTTACCTTGCCTATGGCTTCTTGTTTGTTAGTTACTGGAAAAGTAAGCCCAGCCGCATCTACTGCTTGATCTATTATAGCTTCTGTAGCAGGGTCATTAACATTGGTTTTTAATCTTGTTTTAAGATCATTAGCATTATTAATTGCCACATTTGGGAATAAATTTTGATCACTTAAATTTTTTGCTACCGTGTTACCCACTCTATCATCTGGTAAGTTACCCGCTGCTACCATAGCTACTATATCATTTAACTGTTTATAGCTTATATCATCAGCTTGAGTTACGACCCCATCTGTGGTTTTAGTAGCTTCATTATACTTGCCTAACATTATATTGCCTTGATAGACTGGGACTGGTGTGAATCCACCTGGCGGAATTATCGGCGTTCCATCTGCGTTGGTTTCAGTGATGGTGAGTTGCGTGGCTTTAGGAACACTAGCTGAGAGCGGATCGCTAAAATCTATCTTAACTTGATAATATTTACCATTTTTAGATTTGATATGCATAGTCATATTGCTATCAGGGTTATCTTGCAGTCCAGCACCAGCTACATCTTTTAGCTTAGTAGCATCAGTAGCAAATGTATTTTTACCCTTGACTACTTGAGAGACTGAACCAGTTAGGATATTATCTTTTTGGGCAAACTGTAGCTTGTTATAGTCAGTAGCATCGTTTTTAACCCCTAGAGTGTCTTTAAAGTCGCTTTTGATAAATTCAGTTAAATATACTTTGCCATTTTTGACATTTTCTTCGATAGTTTCTAAATCGGTTAAGTCACTTACATCAACCCATGAACCATCTTTATCACGAACTTTGGTGCTAGACATTTCACGAACTTGATCAGCATTATTTGGATTAAATGCAGTAAAATCAGTTGCATCTATACCATTATTGCCAAGATCGTTTAAATCTAGTGTAAATGGTGGATTACCGATATTTTGTACAACTTGATTATTAACTTGAAGTTGGTTAGTATTACTTAAATTAATTGTATATGTTTGATTGTTATTATTGTTTACTGCTGTAATTTCAGTTATATTGCCATTAGCGTCTTTTGTAGTTGTTATTTTATAATTGCCAGATGTTTGAGGGTCAATATTAATCTCATATTCACCAACCTTATACTTCTCAGTTGATTGTTGCGGAGTAAGGCCAAATAGATGAAGCTCCATCATCTGATTACCATTTCTAATATCAGTTATTTCGATTTGGCCGCTATTATTTAACGCTACTTGAACTAGTGGATTTTTGCCTTCTTTATCATTGCCTAGAGCGTAGCCGATATTATCTAGTAGGCTTTGGATAGATGAGTCTGGGGTCATAGTTACCTTGGTAGAAAATGTAGAGCCATCTGGTTTTCTACCTTGTAGGAAAAATGTAGTTGGTTGATCTTTTACTGCATCTTTTGTAAAATCATCCTCTTTTGGCGGATTAGCTTTATTAAATTCTTCGCTACGATAATTAGTACCTATTAAATCTCTTAAATCATCTCCAAGCCCAACATATTTGATTGGCTCATCAGGATTAGCAAATTTATTATAATTATTAACCAAATTCACATTTGTCGTTATAACCTTTTTATAATCATTATCCGAACCTAGAAATAGTGATTGACCGTTGATATTGTAGTTAGAAGTTTGATTAGTGCCAATTACTGCTTTTATACTCTCAGCATTACCATTATAGTTGCCTAAATCATCAATTGGCATAGTATCTAGCGCAGTTCCTGAGAATAGATACTGGCCATTTATGGTAGTATTAGCTATATCGATTAGATTTTGCTTGATACCTTCTAGGTCATTAGCAATAGCATTACGAGAAGTTACATCGTGAATATCATTAGCTGCTTGGATTAGTTTGGTTTTAAATTCAGTTAGCTTTAGCACAAAATCATTTAACGCCTTATCGCTATTTTTTGAAAATTCAGTAGCCTTTAGTGTTGTAGATTCTACTTGTTTGAGTAGATTACTCTCATACTCCAGCCTAGCAGCATCGACATAGATACCGCTACCTTCATAAGCGTAATTGATTTTTAACCCTGTACTAAAAGCCTGATGAGACTTATATAGTGAGTTGGAGTTCTTTTGGTAGTTATAGACATTATTGAAATTCATAAGCTGGTTGGTTATACGCATTTGCACTCTCCTAAAAATTTAGGAATTTTACAAGCAAATATCATTCCCAAACCAGCAAATTTAGCAGGAAATCCCTGCTAAATTATCATAATCCTAGTACATTTACTACTATTACAAATCCAATAGCAGAGCCTATCATTGCTATTGGTAAAGTAATTACCCATGCTAGACCAATTGGCTTTAACATTCCCCAGTTGGCATTGCGATTATATAATCCAATACCAAGTACCGCTCCTATCAAAACATGAGTAGAGCTAATAGGTAATCCCATTTTTGTAGCGATTAATATAACTATACTTGCTGATAACTCCGCACTAAATCCAGTCGTAGGCAAAATCTCTGTAAGCTTACTCCCAACAGTAGTTATCACCTCTTTACCTAAAAACCATAACCCCACAACAAGTGCTACGCCAAATGTAACCATAGCTACTGTAGGAATCACTGTAGTGCTATTAATAGCGCCACTTTTTAACACATCTAAAATCGCAGCAAATGGCCCAACGGCATTAGCGATATCATTTGCACCGTGAGAAAACGCAAAAGACGAAGCAGTAAATATCTGAAACCAACCAAAGATTCTATTAATCCCTTTTTGCGGATTATCTCTTTTCATCATATTAATAATCGAGAAACTAAGCAAATATGCAACTGTACCAATAACACATAAAATCCATATAGTCTCAATTGTGCTAAAGTTTAAGTTCATATGCTTTAACCCTTTAAATAGCAATGTAGATGAGATAATCATCGCTGCAACTGCTGCTAAAATCGGGATATGAAGTCTCATATATTTCATTGTATCAATTAATTTTTCTTGTCCTTTAAACTCTCTAATCTTATCTCTAAAAGGACCACTGCCTATGATTTTTTCATCATAACTCATGGCAATAGCTTTAAGCTCTTGAATTTGTTGCGACTGGCTCTTGCTAGAAAGCTCGTTTATATAATTTTCTTTAAATGCTCTTTTTTGTGCTTTTATCGCTTTAATCTGAGTATGTAGATCCATACTTGGAGTTATAATTTTAGTTTTGATATAACCATAAACGATATAAGCAATAACTCCACCCATTAACGGAGATAAAACCCAGCTAAGAGCAATACTACCAATAGAACTCCATTTAACCATATCTAAGGTATTGCCATTATCATAGTATAAATACCCCATCATAAGGCCAGACCCTACGATACCACCAACGATAGAGTGAGTAGTAGATACTGGCAAGCCCTTTTTAGTCGCTACAAATAGCCAAATTCCAGAACTCATAAGAGCTGAGAGCATAACAGCAGCAAAAATCATAGGATTGATATCACCGTTATTTGGTAGTATAACAATACCACTTCTAATAGTATTTGTAACTTCAGCTCCAGCAAATATAGCGCCACTTAACTCAAATACAGCTGCGATTATTAGCGCTTGTTTAATAGTAAGAGTCTTAGCTCCCACGCTTGTACCAAATGCATTAGCAACATCATTACCGCCAATATTAAAGGCCATAAATATGCCAAAAACACTAGCTAAAATAAAAAAGATTAAATGATGGCTTGATATATATCCATATCCCCATATAAAAAAGACAACTAAAGAAATAATAAAAACTGAAGTAAAAAATAAATTGTCCCTACCCAAGCAATACCTCCAAAAAATTTCTTCTATTTTAGCTTTTTAGGCTTGAATTTTGACTGAATTTATGCAATATTTTACTGATTCTATATAACTTTCAACCCTTGCTTTAGATTGATACGCAATATCAAAAGCAGTTCCATGATCTACACTAGCACGGATGATTGGCAAATTTAAACTAATATTAATTGAGCGATCAAAATATAACGCCTTAAGCGGTGCTAAGCCTACATCGTGATACATAGCTATTAGACGATTAGTAGATTTTAGTGAATTTGGGGTAAATGCAGCATCAGGTACAAGCGGACCGATAAAAATTTCTTTACCGATTGTAGCATTGGCTGCTTTTATAGCCATTTTTATCTCTAATTCTTCTTTGCCTCCAATAGTTCCATTATCACTAGCATGAGGATTAAAGCCTAAAACGCCTACTTTGCTAAATTTAGTTGAAGCATAAAAGTCTAATAAGAAATTTTTAACTTTATTAAATTTAATCTTTTTACTAACATCTTTAAGTGGCGTATGATCACTAAATAGTGCAACATAAAGCTTCCCGCAGCCTAGCATCATAATAGCACTAGTTTTAAAATAATCACTTAAGGCATCAGTATGGCCTTTGTATGGAATCTTAGCTTTTTTCCAGCTCTCTTTATTAATTGGCAAGGTTACAAGAGCGCTGGCCTTTCCTTTAGTAGTGAAATTTAGTGCATTTTCAAAGCTAATAAATGAGAATTTGCCACTTTTTTTGCTTACTTTACCTGGCTTTATCTCAAAATCATCACCACACTCATAAATCTCAAAATTCTTTGGAATATTGATATTTAAGATTTTAGCTGCTTGGTTTAAAAGCTTAGAGTTTATAAAATATATTGGTTGGCAAATTTTACTAATCTCTTTATGAGCTTTTAACGCAATCTCAATTCCAATGCCATTTATATCGCCTACACTAATTGCAATTTTGGGTTTCATTTGATTAACTCTTTCATATCTTTTATAGCTTGGCTTAATCCAGTAAAGATTGAGCGAGCTATAATGCTTTGACCGATATTTAGCTCAAAAATCTCTGGGATATTTGCTATTAAACCTACATTTTGGTAGTTTAGTCCATGGCCTGCAGCGACATTTAGTCCTATATTTTTAGCAAATTTAGCAGCCTTTTTTAATCTATCTAGCTCAAATTCAAGCGCCTCTTTAGCATTTGTATGTTCTAATGATTTTATACTAAATTTAGTCTTTGGAATATTTGAATACGCCATTAAATAGGCATTAGCAAAGCTTCCAGTATGCAATTCAATAGTATTAGCTCCTAACTCTTTAGCTGCTATTATATCATCTGAGTTTGGATCGATAAAAAGTGAAACATCAATTCCAGTCTCATTCATAGCTGCTATGGTACTAGGTAGTTCTGGACTAGCTAAATTTAATCCACCCTCAGTAGTTAACTCTTCACGCCTCTCAGGAACTATCGTAGCACGATGAGGAGAGAGCTCTAGTACAATATCAGTAATAGCAGTAGCGCACTCTAAATTTACTGGAATAGTACAAAGATTTATAATATTTATAGTATCTGTATCATCTATATGTCTGCGGTCTTCACGCAAATGTATTGTGATCTGATCTGCGCCAGCATTAATAGCAGTAAACATTGCATTTAAAATATTTGGATCATTTACCCTTCTAGCTTCTCTTAATACAGCGACATGATCGATATTTACACCTAGTTTCATATTTATCCTTATGAGTTTATATAGTTTTTTTGTTCTTTAAAATATGGTTTTAACGCTTCATACGCTAGACCAATTTTTTGAAATTTATCTGTATAGTCTTTTTGAATTTTATCTGATTTAGTAGCGTGACGATCTGGATGATAAACTTTAGTTAAATTTAAATAACTTGCTCGAACCGTCTCATAATCATCACCAACTTCACACCCAAGCGTATGAAAATGCTCTTCTAAAAGAGTAGCTAGCATACTAAATCTTCGTTTATACTCTTTAGAATTTAGCACATTAAAACGGCGTTTAAATCGCTCAAATTCCTCTTTATCGTAGTTGAAATTTACTACATATTTAAGATGCTCTCTGCTATTTATAATATTTGAGAGACTCTCTATATCTCTTAGACTTTGCGGAGTAAAAAGCAGCCAATTTTGTCGTGGGTAATATTCACAATTTGCATCATTAAAACCACGCATTAGGTATTTAGCAAATAACTCCTCGCTATTTTTTAAATCAAATAGCACTTTTAACTCTTCAAATCTGATATCTATATCTATTAACACCTGAAGCGAGGTCGGATTTTTATAGACTAGCTTGATATTTTTATGATGAGTTAGCCAAAACTCTACTCCGCTACCGACAGTTTTTTTATATAAATTTGCTATAAATTTTAGCAAATATTTACGCTGGATCAGCTCATTTTCGCTATAAAATATAATAATTCTATCACGAGTACCAATCACATTAGCAAAACTTTGGCGAATTTTATAAATAAGATTTAGATACAGATCGCAATCATCAGTTACTATAGTAATTGACTCTAATGTCTGTGTAATCTCCATTTCAAGCCCTATTTTTTAATTTTAGGCTTTTAAAGCAAATTGCGTTCCATTAAAACTATGAATCTATCCAAATAGTAGGTTCATCTAACTCACAATACTCTTTTAGAATTTGATATGGTTTGTAGTCGCTTTTATACTCTAAGCTTTCACAATTTTTGACATAAAATCCTAGATAAATCCACGGAAGTTTATGCGCTTTAGCTAATAAAATTTGGTTTAAAAGCGAATATTTACCAAGGCTTAAATACGCATAATCTGTATCCCAAAAGCAATAAATCGAGCTAATTCCATCGCTAGTAATATCAATTAAATCTACACAGATTAGACTATCTTTATCATAATAATCTACCTCAAAGCCAAACTCTCCAGCACCATCTACATAAACACTAAAATAGCGTTCATAACTCATTTGATGATACTCCCAGCCTCGCTTATTTTGCATAAATTTATGATATTTTTCATATAGATTTATATGTTCTTGGCTTAGATGTGGGCGAGTTACTACAACCTCTATACCAGCATCTTTATTTTTACGGATTACTCGTCTTAAACTTTTAGTTAATTTAAATTTTTGAACGTCTATTCTTAAGCTTTGACACTCATTGCAATCTTTACAAATTGGCTTGGAAAAATACTTGCCAAATCTCCTATAACCATGCTCTACTAAAGCAGAATTATAAGCATATGACGCTTCATAAATATATTTATAGCTAGTTCTAGAAGAACGACCCTTTAGATACGCACAAGGCGTATCTAAAGTACTAAATTCAATCTCAGTCAAGCTTTTTTATATCCGAATATTTGATGAATTCCATAAATTCATCTCTTAGTCTAGCCTCTTTATCAGCTACTACCTCTGGCTCAGAAAATATATCTTTAAACTCATCTCGGTTTGGATTTGGTTTTGGTTTTGAAACTGGGGTTTGAGCCTTTTGCTCTTTAACCATCTGCCCTTTTATCTCTTTTAAACTATCTAAAAAATCCATAAATTACCTATTTTCTCTACTAGATTTTACTTTTTGAATCGCTGCTGTAATAGCTGCAATGACCTCTTCTTTGTTCTCTTGATTATGATCGTGAGTATTTTCTAAGATATCTTGAAGTCTCTCTTCAATATAGCTAGTATCAAAAAATCCTCTTCTAAAGTGTCTTCTTTTAGATATAGCTAAAAGAAATGGCAGTGTGGTTCTAACACCCTCGATTGTAAACTCATCTAAAGCACGCTCAAGCTTACTTACAGCCAAATCATAACTTCTAGCTTTTACTATTAGTTTAGCTACAAGTGAATCATAAAATGGCGGTATAGAGTATCCTTGATACATATGACTATCTACCCTTACACCAGGACCAAGAGCAGGGAAATAACCTGTGATTTTACCAGGACTTGGAGCAAAATTTTTCCATACATTCTCAGCTGTAATTCTAGCCTCTATAGCAACACCTTGAGGTTTAACTTCTGTTTGATCTATATCTAGAATTTCCCCTGAAGCAATGCGAATTTGTCTAGAGATTAGATCGACTCCTACTATCTCCTCAGTTACACCATGTTCTACTTGAATTCTAGTATTCATCTCCATAAAATAGAAGTTATTATAATCATCTAATAAAAACTCAATTGTCCCCGCATTAGTATATCCAACAGCCTTAGCTGCTGCAACTGCAGCCACACCCATTCTCTTACGCAAATCTTCGCTAATAGTAGGACATGGCGCAATCTCAATCACCTTTTGATGGCGTCTTTGAATAGATCAATCACGCTCACAAAGGTGAATTAAATTACCATAATTATCACCTAAAATTTGAAATTCAATATGTCTAGGTTTTACAATTAACTTCTCCATAAAGACTTCATCGTTATTAAAAAATGCCTTAGCCTCTCTTTTGCAACTCTCATAGCTACTTTCTAAATCTTTAGGATCCCATACCTCTCTAATACCACGACCGCCACCGCCGCCGCTTGCTTTTAAGATTACTGGATAGCCTATTTTTTCAGCTTCTAATTTTATAGTTTCAATACTTTCCTTATTTAACGCTTCAGTACCTGGCACAACTGGAATACCATTTTTATGCATTAGATTTCTAGCGATATTTTTATTACCCATTTTTAGTATTACTTCAGATTTTGGCCCAATAAATGTAAGACCAGCATCTTCAACCATCTTAGCAAATTCATAATTTTCACTTAAAAATCCATATCCAGGATGTATAGCATCAGCACCACACGCCTTAGCTACTTCTACTATTCTAGCAGCATCTAGGTAGCCTTTAATCGGGTCTTTGCCTATCTCATATGCCTCATCAGCAACTTTTACATGAAGCGATTCTTTATCAGGTTCAGTGTATATGGCTACATTTTTGATATGTAAATCTTTACACGCTCTAACGATTCTAACAGCTATTTCGCCACGATTGGCAATCAAAATTTTATATATCATAGAATTACCTTTAAAAAATTTTCCATTCATTGTAGCTAAATTTGGATATTTTTTAGCTAAAAATAGAAAAATAAATTTAAATTTTAAATAATGTGTTACAAATGTTTGGTTTAATGAGGTTTTGCCAATCTATTTATGGCAATGAGGCTATTTATAAAAGATTACTACGCCTTGTGTTTAGGCGTAGTACTAAAACTAACTTATTGTAGTAGTTTTAAGACATTTTGCTGTACAGCATTTGCTTGACTCATAGCGTAGCTTCCGCTTTGGGCTAGTATGTTATATTTAGAGAAGTTTGCACTCTCACTAGCAAAGTCTACATCTCTTATTTGAGATTCAGCTGATTTTACATTTACTTGAGTAACTGTAATGTTATTTAGCGTAGCTATTAATTGGTTTTGTACTGAACCTAGGTCAGCTCTTAGCTTGTCTAGAGTTTTTCTAGCTGCTTCAGCTACATCCACCATAGCCTGAGCACCACCATATGTATTTACACCACCGGCTTTATCACCAAAGTCAAGACCAGCCGCAGAAGCTCCACCATCAAAGAAGCCCATAGCCTTTGCCATAGCTGCACTGATTGTTCCACTATTCATATATTTTAAATTTACAGAAGCCTGGGCATAGCCATTTGAAGCCACACCAGTAATCATTGCATCGCCTGCGGTAAAACCAGATACTAAGGATATACCATCTAGTCCAATTTTAATATCTCTAGCATCTTGGCGAATAAATGTTAATTGACCCAAATAAACCGTACCAGCCGAATGCGCATCTCCAGCTAATGAAGCACCCGTTTTAGCGCTAAATACGGTATTAGCACCAGTAGATGTTGAACCAAGTCTAATAGCTCTACCATCTTTAGCAGCTAATACTAATCTACCATTTTCTAGGCTTGCTTCTACTCCGGTTTCATCTTTTTTAGCGTTGATTGCAGCGATTAGAGCATTGTCAGAATCATTAGTTTTTACAGTAACATTTCCGATTTTAACGCCATTAATCATAAAATCTTTAATTGTACCAGCAGCAACTACGCCAAAAATTTGAGTATTATTAACTTCAGCTCTTATACCAGTTTTATCTGATACACCATTCATCATCTCAGCTACAGCTTTTAAACCATCTGTTTGTAATGTTTTTGCGCTAATAGTTTGAAATACATAACCACCCGGATATCCATCGATTCCGCTAAGTTTTACAACCGCATCTGCCATTTGAGAAATATTAGAAGCTACCACATTTTTTAGTGTCTCAAACCTAGTATGCCCAATTGTATTTGAGTTTGTAGCACCTATGCTTACTTTAGCTGTTTCATTACTATAAGCACCAATTTGGAAGTTTTTGTTTGAAAAATTTCCATTTAGTAGTTGTTGGCCATTAAAGCTTGTAGTAGTAGCTATCATATCTAGTTCTTCAAGAAGTCTTGAAATATCGTTTTGTAAAGCTCTTCTAGAATCAGCATTTTGACCATCTTGAGCTGCTTGGATAGCTTTAGTTTTAATAGTATCAAGTATTTTAATCTGTTCATCCATAGCTTTATCTGCAGTTTGGATGATACCTACAGCATCATTACCATTAGATATGGCTTGACCTAGGGAGTTAGCTTGAGAGCGAAGACTATCAGCAATAGCCATACCAGAAGCATCATCAGCTGCTGTTTGAATTCTAAGGCCTGAGCTAAGGCGACCAAGTGAGCCAGTAAGTGCTCTATCATTTACTACAGAGTTAGCATGCGCATTTAAGGCTGCTACGTTTGTATTTATTCTAAAACCCATTATAAGTCCTTTTATAGAAATATTATTAAGTTATAAAAGCCCTAAGCAAATGGTGTTCCAAAGTTTTGGTAGAAGTTTATAATATTCCCTACTCTTGTGCGCTAAGAGGCAAAGCATAGTATTGCACTCCAGCTATCTCAAATTCACGCACAAACTCTCTAAACTCTCTAAACTCCTTAGCAGTTAAATAAAATTCATACATACATCCAGTCTCGCCATATCGCTTGCTAGTCTCTAGTCCTTGCCTCTGGCTATAATGATCAAACCTAGAAAGCAATGCAAATGGTACAAATATGCTCACAATATCTCTTATCTCATAGCGTTCTAGCTCTGCGGCATTTATGGCTAAATTTGCACTACTTCCATACGCTCTAACTAACCCGCCAACACCAAGCTTTACACCGCCAAAATACCGCACCACTAACAGCGCAGTGTCTATTAACTCAGCTCCACGCAAAGCATCTAGGCACGGTGGTCCTGAGCTTCCTTTTGGTTCGCCATCATCGCTACAGTTTTCTACAATCTGAAAATACTTATTGTAATACCTATACGCCCATACTATATGAGCAGCCTTTGGATTGTCTGCTTTAAGCCTAGCACGCAACTCTTCAAACTCGCTAAATGGACATATATAACTAGCAAAGCTTGATTTTTTGATATCTTGCTCGTAGCTGTAGCACTTTTTTACTAGATACATTTTGTATAATAACTCAAAGTTGTATTGCCAAATTTACGACTTTTATAAAGTGCAAATTTGCCTATGTTTTGTGAAGGTTTATGGCTTGAGATATGCTCTATTACCACTATATTGGCCTCTAGTTTTTCTAGCATTTTATAAAGTTTTTCATAAATTCCACTAAATCCATCTCTAATATCAAATGGTGGATCAGCATAAAGAATAGTTTTTTGCTCTATATTTTGAACAAGAATCTTTGGTGTCAGCTCAAATGTATCACCATGCAATGCTACTAAGATCTCATTTCCATCATCATTTAATCTACTAAAATTTTCCCTTAAGCTATTAAATGCTGCTCTATCAAGCTCTATAGCATAGCCTTTTTTAGCGTAATTACTAACCGCAGTCGCAGCCATTAATCCACTTCCACCAAATAATTCTATAAATACCGAACCATAAATCTCACCCTGCAGGCTATTAAATACAGACTCTTTTACTATAGATTTAGTACTTCTAGTTGTGCTTAGGCTTGGCAAAGATAGCTTTTTGCCTTTAAATTTACCACTAGTGATAGTGGTGGTTAGATTATTTTTCATATTCATCTTTTATTATTTTAATTAGCTCAGCCTTGAACGCATCGACTAAATCACCCACTCTACGCTCTAGGCTGCTTAGCTCGTTTGACTGTATTTTGCCGCTTATTTGCATCGCTGAATAGAACTCACCTAGCGTATTTAATAGTACATCTTTACTAAAAGGCTCGCTAAGATATGGCGAATCATCGCTTATGATAAAGACTGGCTTGCTGCTTTGCAATGCTCTATCACTCACTATAAAATCGCAATCTTTTTTTGTGGTTGCATTTGAACCTAAAAATAGCCTTAAAGTCTCAGCTAAAAGCAGACACTCACAATCTATACAAACTCTCATTACCCTACTCCTTTAAAGCCTAAATAGTATCAAAATATCTATAAATTTGGTATAAAATTTGCTTAAAATCTAGATAAATCTATGAATTTGCTATAAAATTTGGTAAAATTTGACCGATTTAGCATATAACCAATTTACTAAAAGGATGCAAAATGGAAATTTTCAAAGCAGCAGCCCAGCAGCAACTAGATATGGCAGATACTGCCAGTTTTAAGCAGCAGTTTAATCCACAAACTAGAGAGATAGAAAATCCAAATCTCCGCCAAGACTCTGCAGCGCAAAATGGAGCCAATGAGCACCTAACAAATGAGCAAATTCAAGAGATTTTAGCCCAAACTAACGATAATCTAAGCCTACTAAATACAAATATTAGATTTGGCTATAATGATAAGATCGATAGTATGTTTGTCAATGTTTTAGAAGCTGATACTGGCACAGTAATCCGCAAAATCCCAACTGATCAGGTTATGAAGCTTACTGAGCATTTTAGAGACATCGTGGGTATGATATTTGATAAAAAGGAATAAAAATGGCAATAAATACTGAAAAATCACAACTAGGCGTAGGTAGCGGAAATATCCTAAGCTGGGATACAATAGATAAGCTAAAAGAGGCTGATACAAAGGCTCTAATCAAGCCGTTAGAGACAGAGATACAAAGTAATCTAACCAAACAAAAGGATCTAACCGCTATCACCACTCTACTAAGCACATTTAAATCAAATGTATCTAATCTAACTGGTGATAGCACATATCTAAAGCGTGAAGCTACTACAAGTGGTAGCAGTAGCGTTTCAGTATCAGTAAGCTCTGGTGTAGCGGAGCAAGAGTTAAATCTAAGTGTAGAGCAGTTAGCCAGTCAAGACTCATTTCAATCAAAAAAATTTAGCTCAAGAACTGATAGCGTATTTAGCACTGATGTTAGCTTTGGGATTAGTATCGGTGGCAAGGATTATGTGATTAATGCAGACTCTACTACTACGCTAGAGCAATTGGCTGAAAAGATCAATGAATCCACGGATAAAAAAGTCCAAGCTAAAATTTTAAATGTCGGTGGGGATGAGCCATTTAGATTGATTATCCAATCAGCCGAAACTGGAGAGGCAAATAAAATTGGCTTTTATAGTATTACAAATTCAAGTAGTAGCAATACAAGCTCTGATAGCACTCTAGAAGCTTTGGGATTTTATTTTGAGAAATCAGCTAGCACCGGAACCGAAAAAGATAGCTACGGCAATGAGATTAATAGATTAACTCTAAAAGATCCTAGCACTCTACAGCCTGATCAACAACAAAAAGCCGGCTCTCAAATCTCCAAAGCACAAGATGCGAAATTCAAATATAACGGCATAGATATCACTAGAAGCTCAAATAAAGTTGAAGATCTAATCTTAGGTGTGAGCTTAACTCTAAATAAAGTAGATAAAGCTGGTGAAAGCACAAATTCATCTATCAAGCAAAGTACCGAAGGGATACTAGAAGATATCAAAGCGATGGTGGATTCTTTCAACTCATTAATGAATAATGTAAATGAAGCTACCAAATATGATAGCGAAACTGGCCTAGCTGGGACATTTCAAGGTGTAAGAGAGATAACTTCTATATCAAGCGAGCTAAATAAGATTGTAAATGGCGTAAGCAAAGATGGCAAATCCTTAGCTAGTTTTGGTATTACAGTTACCAAAGATGGGCTTTTAACCATAGAAGACTCAACTAAATTAAATGATATGATAACTACGAAATTTGATGAGTTTAAAAGCTTCTTTAGCTCTGAGACTAAATTTATAAATGTAACCGCAAGAGGGGATAAAAAAGTAGATTGGGGCGATGAGATAAAAGGTAAATTAACCATCAATGGCGTAGAGATAGATATCAATATCCCAAAAGATTATACCGCTGGTGGCACTGGTGGCACTGGAAATGAAAAAGATAAGAAAAATGCCCTATTAAAAGCTATCACCAACGCAAAAAATCTAAGTGATATATCAGCGTCATTTGACAAAGATGGAAAACTAATCTTAAAAGGCTCAGGTGGCACAAATATCGAGATTAAAGGTGATTCAGCATTTTTAGAAAAATTAGGCTTAAAAGAACAGAAATTAGAGGGCAAAACAGAAGTTGTGGGTGGATTTTTCAAAGGTTTAAATGATACGCTAAATGGCTTAATCGGCACAAATGGCACCCTAACAAAATATGAAGAGAGTCTAACAAGCTCACACAAATCTCTAACCGAAAGCAAAGAGAAAAGACAAAAAGAGCTAGATACCAAATACACCACAATGGCAGAAAAGTGGTCACAATATGATACTATCATTGCTAAGCTAGAATCTCAAATGAATACTGTAAATAGCATGATCGAGGCGGCAGCTAATGCTAACAAATAAAGGAATACCAATGCCATCATCTAACGCCGCTTACGCAGCTTATAGCCAAAATAACATGGGGATTGACTCCCCGCAAAAGTTAGTAACTATGCTATATGAAGGAATTTTACGCTTTATATATAGAGCCAAAAAAGCGATGGATTCTGGTGATATAGAGAGTAAGGTGCTATTTTTAAACAAAACTAATGCTATATTTTTTGAACTAATCAACTCTCTTGATATGAGCCAAGGCCAAATCAGTGAGTATCTCCAAGGGTTATACAGCAGACAAATTCAGCTAATCTCAGAGGCTAATATCACAAACGACCAAAGTAAATTAGATGAAGTCGTCCATGTAACAAGAGAGCTTTTAGAAGCGTGGAGAGATGTAACAAAGGATGATAAATGAATTGGCTCGATGATTTTAAATCCGCTTTGGTAAGTGAGAATTTAGATAGGATAGAATACCTTATAAACAACTATCCACCAAAGCTAGCCCCAGATGAGCTAGAGTGTACGGCTGCACTTTTAAAGAGTGCGGCTGAGCTTTTTCGTACTAAGCAAAAGGAGCTAGAAGCTGAGCTAAATAAGGTTAAAAAAGCCAAAAAATATGACTTTTAATAGTTTTTGACTTGCTAAACTAGCTAGATTATTAAATTTAAGATTTAGCTAGTTTATAAATTATATAAGTATCAATTTAGGTAAATTTTTAAATAAAAAAATAGGTGCGACTATAAGCCGAGTTCTGTTATGATGGTCATTTATCTAGATTTGATTTTGGATCAAATTCAAGCGAAGGGTTGAATATAAGACTCCAAACCATCCCTTCTTGCTGCGAGTTGGGTTTACATAGCTGCTTGTATCTCTACTAGCACTGGTGGGCTCTTACTCCACCGTTTCACCATCACCGCTAAAGCGGCAGTTTACTTTCTGTTGCACTATCCCTTGAGTTACCTCAGCCACCCGTTAGGTGGAACTCTGTCTTATTGCAGCTCGGACTTTCCTCAAGGCTTTAACCTTGCGACCATCCATCGCACCAATGTAATTTTATCAAAATCGAACTTAAAATTTATAATTAATGTAGAATTGATTAACTCTTTTTTAGTAAAATTTAACTAAATTTAATTTTTTATATTTTTTTAAATTTGCAATTTTTAAGGATAATAGATGATAAAAAGAGCTTTATTTATGACTTTAGTTGTCTTTAATATTTGTAATGCTCAAACTGAGATAAATCAAAATCAGATGATTACGCCTATTCCTGATAGTATCCCATATAACAAAGAAAAAGCAATGCTAGGAAAGCAGCTATATATGGATACTACACTATCAGCAGATGGGAAGGTTTCATGTAATACCTGCCACGATACAAAGACCTTTGGTATGGATAATCAAGTATTTTCAACTGGTATAAATGGAGTTATGGATACCCCTTTTAACTCACCAACCACATTTAATGCGGCATTTAATTTCGTTCAATTTTGGAATGGTCGAGCTAAAGATTTAGCTGATCAAGCTAGATCGCCTTTTACTAATCCGCAAGAGATGGGACTAAATGATGAAGCTGAAGTTATAAAGATAATAGAGCAAAATCCTGATTATAAAGCTAAATTTAATAAAATTTATGGTGAGATAAATATGGATAATATCACCGATGCCATAGCTGAGTTTGAAAAGACATTAATCACCCCAAATGCTCCATTTGATAGATACCAAAAAGGCGATGAAAATGCCATTAGTGAAGCAGCAAAAAGAGGCTGGAATGCCTTTAAAACTAATGGTTGTGTAGCTTGTCATCAAGGGCAAAATATCGGTGGGACAATGTATCAAAAAATTGGAATCTTTGAGCCATATCCAAATCAAGAGAATTTGGGTCGCTATGAAATTACAAAGGTAGAATCTGATAAAATGGTCTTTAAAGTCCCAAGTCTAAGAAATGTAGCCAAAACTGCTCCATATTATCACGATGGAAGTATTCCAACTCTTGATGCGTGCGTGCAATTTATGGCTTATTATCAATTAGGCAAATTCCTAGATCAGCAAACAGTAGAAGATATAGTCGCATTTTTAGAGAGCTTAACAGGGGAATATAATGAACAATTCTAGAAAAATCAGTTTTTTAACTCAGTTTATCGCACTTACTGTGCTTGTTTTGGTATTTATTTTTATTCTTTTGGTATTTATCTTTAATAATTATAGATCCGCTCTAAAAAATGAAGAGATAACGATGGCTACGCAACATCTACAAATTTATGATCTACAAATCGATCAAGTTTTTAGAACTAAATTTAATTTCATAAACTACGACTCAAGTGTAGTTTATAGCAATAAATTTAAAGAAACCTTGCAATATTTAGCTAGTTTAGATGTAGATGCTAATATGTTAAGCTCAATATCTAAATCATTTGAGGATAAACAGATACAATTAGAGAGATTTAAATCAGCAAATTCAATCGCTATAAACTCAAAAGCATATCTATTTACTCTAAGCCACGATATAGATAAATTAGTAGTAGCAAACCCAACTCCAGAAAACCTAGCTCTATTAGAGGCGATGGATCAAATCTTAGCCATTGTATCAACTCAAAATGTATTGGCTAGAGATGTTTTAGATACGCTTAATGAGCTTGTTAAAAAAGTAGATCAAGCTAGATTAGATAATAGCGAGCTATTAAATTTATTTAAAAAGCACTACTCTATGATGTTAAGTCAAATCAGCGTAATGCAAGATAACTCTACCCTATACCTAAATCAAGAGCTAAACAAAAAATTAAACAAATTTGAAACTATAATCGCAAACCAAATAGAAGAAAACAACAAAAACCAACTATATATCTCAATTATAGTATTTGGTGTAACCTTGCTTATATTTGCGGTATTTATATATTTGACACTTGTTAAAGTAGTTATCCCAACTAAAAATCTAGAATTACTTAGCTCGAATTTAGCAAGTAACAAAGCAAATCTTAACTCTCGATTAAAAATAGACCCAAAAAGTGAACTAGCCACTAGTGCTGGATATATAAATAAATTTATTCAGATTGTTCAAAATTCAGTTTTAGAGGCTATTGATAGTTCAAATACAAGTCATAAAAACTCAATTAGCTTGCAAGAAAATGCTAAAAAACTAAAACAAAACTCACTTCACCAGCACGAACAAGTAGCTAGTGTTCAAAAGATTACAATCTTATTAAATGAAACAATTAACCTAAATAAGCTACTTGCTAATGACGCAACGCTAAATATGCAAGATTTAAAAACATTAATGAATACTGTAGAAAATACGCTTTTAGAGTTGATTGAATTAATTGAAGTTAGTAGCCAACAAGAAAATGAGATCGTAGCTAATATGGATCAACTCGTCCAAAGTGCCGATACAATCTATAGCGTGACTAACTCTATTAAAGATATCGCAGACCAAACAAACCTACTAGCGTTAAATGCTGCTATAGAAGCTGCTCGTGCAGGAGAACATGGTAGAGGTTTTGCAGTAGTAGCTGATGAAGTTCGTGCGCTAGCTGATAAAACTAGCAGATCGTTAGGCGAGATAAATATAACTGTTCAAACTATTGTTCAACAAGTTAATTATAATAAAACCCTAATGGATGATATCCATATCTCTATGAATAATACCTCAAATAAAGCTGCTGATCTAAAAAATAATATAGCAAATTCAATAAATAAATTAAACGCTGGAATTCAATCTACTCAAACCGTAGAAGAAAAATCCATCATGGCCAAAGAGCGTGTAACGCTGCTAAATAGTAATATAGATAAGGTAAGTAGAGCAGCTACTAATCTGACTCAATTAGCTACTCAAATTGAGATAGTATCAAATGAAATTTTAAATAGCGCAAAAAAACTAAACGATAAGCTAACTAGCTTTAAATAGATATTTATAATAAGACTTGTCAGCACAAACTACATTGCTGACAAGCTGCTAATAATCATAGCATTTGGCAAATTTAATAATCTTTAAATATCAAAAATTTCCCTACCTAAAATCTCACGCAAAACCACAGTAGCATAAGATCCCTTTTGTAATGTAAAACTTAGGCTAAATTGTGCCTCCTCTTCATTATAGTTATATTTCATCTCATCGGCCCATACCCAGTTAAATCTTCTTGCTCCATTAGCAAATTTAGCAAACTCAAACCCTTCGGCCATAATCTCTTGCTCAAGACTAAGCGCCACACCAGTAGCCTCATAAGCCTTAGCTCCAACTAATAAACCACAGCTGGTGCGATCACGCTGATTAAATTTATCAACCTCAGATTCTAAATTCTCGCATAAAAATAACTTGCCAAATGGATAATGTCCCATCACTTCACCACGAATTAATCTAAAAAACTGCTTTTGACTTTTTAAATCTTTGATAGTATCGTTATCAAATTTATAAATTTCAGCTAACTCCTTAGCGCTAAAACTCTCGCAAAATCGACTAATCTCTACTCTTTTGCTAAGATAGCGATTAAATAACTCACTTTGATATGCAGAAATCAAAAAATCTCTAAGCTTTGGATTATATTTTTTAAGACTCTTTTTATCATTATTTGCCATAGCTATTAATAACTCTTTAGCGCTTTGATAATTATCACCAAATCTACCAAACCTTTGATAGCCAAAATAGTTGGCAAAACCGCGATTTTTGATCAATTCTATAATATTTTGAAGCTTTTTAGCCTCACTTGGCAATACCTTTTTAAGACGAATAAAGAAGTGATTTGCTTTTAAATGCCCAATTCTTAGCTTATTATTATGGCGTGTAGCATTTAAAATTTTAATATTTTCATTAGAAAAACTACTTATAGCACTCTGAAATTTAGCTGGAATTGAGATATATTGCGTAGTCATACCCTCTTTATCCTTTAATCCAGCATAGCCAAAATCTCTAACCTTAGCACCAGTAGCTGATGCTAAAATACTCAATGCCTCAGATGTGCTTAGGCCTTTTTTTTGAATTTGCATAACTAAATGCTCGCCATTTCCACTAAACTCATATAATGGAATCTCACGCACCACAAAATCACTTGCATTTTTGCTAAAATGCGCATTGATTGGTGTATGTGTTGTTGTTAATAATGGCTTAAAAATGGGTGAATTTTCCATGAAATTTTGCCCTTTCGTTTATAATTTTACCTAGTAAATTTAATTTTACTCTACATTTTTTAGCTTGATTTAATACTCTTTTTATATTTTTAGGCGGTACGACAATTAACATCTCATACTCTTCCCCGCTAATAAACTCAAATTTGGATAATTTTTTATTAAATTTAACTGCTCTATTTTGTGTAATCTTTGGCAAATCACTAGCTAAACCATCGCTAATATCCATTCCTGATCTTATCCATTTAGCACTTTGTTTTATAAACTCTTGCCTTAAATTTGGAGTTACAAAGCGTGAATTTGAGCTAATTTTACCACCGTTTAAAAGCGTTCTAAGCCCCTTAATAGAACCGCCTAAAACCCCAGTATAACATACTATATCACCTATTTTGGCTCCATTTCTTATTAAGGGTTTTTTTGAGTTTAAATATGAGATTATAGTTAAGCTAATTATAAGCTTATTGCTTAAGATAGTATCTCCTCCGATAATTTGCGTGCCATATCGTGCTGCACACTCTTTTAGTCCAATGCTTAACTCTTTAATATATTTATTGCTTAAATTCTTAGGTAGTCCAAGACCTAAAAGTGCATATTTTGGCGTAGCGTTCATAGCAATTGCGTCGCTTAGATTTACTATCATAGCCTTTTTACCAATCTGTTTTGGACTTAACCAATGCGATTTAAAATGAATATCTTCTACAAACATATCCTTACTATATACCATATCACCGATGATAGCACCATCATCGCCATTTAAGTTATGCTTAAAATTCGATATTATGCTCTGTTCTTTATCCACTCTACAAGCGCCTCTTCATAGCTAAATTTACGCCCATTTAGCCCTGCACCATCAAGTATTAAATCTCCATTATCTAGTGAGATTATATCTCTTGATTGGCTGCTGCTATTCATCCAGCTTAAAAATATACCATCATCAGCCCAGACATCAGCACCTGAACCACCAGGAATTGCTACAATATCATAACCATAAAGCGACTCAGAACTCAGATGCATAGGTAGGGCTAATCCCATCTCATCGCGGGCATCTCCACGAAATCCAATCACGACAAAATCAATTCCACATCGCATAAAAACATCATAAATTCTAGCAAAACTAAGAAAATTTACCCCATCATAGACAATAATTGCACTTTTCACTTTTAACCTTATTATTTTTTAATAGCGAAATAGTATCAAAACTCCTATAAAATAGCGATAAATTTGATATAATTTATATAAATTTTAGAAAGGATTAATATGATTTATAGCGATAAATTTATATATATCGAGATAGAACCAAACGCCTCTCCATGGGTAAAAATATTTACTCAAAGCGAATTTAAAGAACTTAGCGATTGCGATACTGATACGAGAAATAGGCTATTTCAAGCAGCACTTGAGTGCGAAAAAGCTATGATTGAGTTTTATAGCCCTGATAAGATTAATTGGGCAAGCTTTGCAAATTATATGCCACGAGTACATATGCATATTCAAGCTAGATTTAAGGATGATGAGTATTTTCCAGAGTCTTTATGGGGTAAAAAACAGCGAGAAGCAAGATCAAGAGATATAAAAATAGATGAATTTTCTAGCTTTTTAGCCCATCGTTTAAGGGTGCTTTTTGGCTAAATTTTAGATTATTTAAGATATATTATTTTTAGCTAAATATAATCAAATTTATAAACTCAAAAGGAGAAAATATGAAAAAACAAATATTAACTTCAGTTGCAGCTTTAGGTCTGCTTTTTGGTGCGGCAAATGCCACAGTTTATAGCGTTGATACAGCACATTCTAGTACAACTTTTAAAATCAAACACCTACAAGTTAGCAATGTAACTGGTTCATTTGGCAAATTTGCTGGTGAAGTAGATATCACAAACAAAATTCCATCTAGCCTTACAGCTACAATTGATGTTAATTCAATCAATACAAACAACGATGGTCGTGATGCTCACCTTCAAAAGGCAGATTTCTTTGATAGTGCAAAATTCCCACAAATCAAATTCACAATGAAAAGCTTTGAAAATGAAGGCGATGGAGAAGGTAAAATCAAAGGTGATCTAACAATCAAAGATGTAACAAGACCAGTTGAGCTTAATTATGAATTTAGCGGTACAGGTAAAAATAGAAAAGGTGTTGAAATCGTAGGATTTAGCCTAGAAGGCGAAATTAAAAGAAGTGATTTTAACTTTGCTCCAGAGTCTAGCACAGTTGCACTTGGCGATAAAATTAAGATAAATATCGATATCGAAGCAGTTAAAAAATAATAATTTGAGTGGCTTATGAGCCACTCTTATTAAATTATGCTAAAGTAGCCTTAAGCATCCAGATTTTTTTCTCTAGACTTGCATAATTTTCTTGCGCTATAGCTACAGTTGTATTATCACCTGCGCTCTCAGCAATCTCTTCAAGTTTTTTAAACTCAGCCAATAGATAAACAAAAGCATCTTTTAAAGCTTCAATTACTTCTACTGGAGTATAGCTATCTTTGCTAACTACTGGGGCTTTAGCAACTTTTAAAAGCTCATCAGTTTTTGTAATTGCTTTGCCACCTATTTGGATAGCACGCTCAGCCATCTCATCAAAAAGCTCAGCAAGTTCATTATACTCTTTTTCAGTATATTCATGAATTGAGAAGAATTGCAAACCTTTTACATTCCAGTGATAATCATGGAAAGCTACAAACAAGCTATGTGCATCAGCTTGAAGTTGGTTAAGTTGTGTTACTACATTTTTCATTTTTTATCCTTTATATTTAAGTTGTGTAATTATACACAGAATTAACTTAAAAAAGTATAAAGTAAATAATAATTTTTATTATTTAGAATATTTTACTATTTAAGTTAAATTCAACTCTCTTTACTCTCTAATAGCTTTTTAAGTATTCTCTTACCAGCTTCTACGCCCGGCTGGTCGTAAGTATTGATACCTAGCATTAATCCAGTTGCACTAGTAAGTAGCTCGTAATAGTATATTAACCAACCACAATGCCACTCATCAAGCCTATCAATAACTAACTCATCAATACTAATCATCTCGCTAGCCAAAGCCTGCATAGTAGAATGCGCTTGAGCATTAAAAATCTCAGCTATACTTTTGCTATTTACAAAATCGCATCCATCTAAAAAATTTAATTTTAAATTTGGCACCGATATAGTACTGTTGTGATCTTTTATAGTTATAAATGTTACTGTCTTGTCTTTTACGCCCTCCATTATAAGTTGTAAAAATGAGTGTTGATCTTTGCTACCTACTAGACCAACAGGAGTTAAACCAACTCTTTTATACCCTCGCTTTTTTCCTAAACTCTCAGCCCATAACTGTACATACCACTCATTAAAGCTTGTTAATCTATCACTATAACTAAATAATACATTTATCTTAGCACTACTATGTGTGGCGTAGTGATAGGCCTTTTGCAATACCCCATCATCATTTCTACTTAAATATTGCTCTTTTGCACTATTAGCTCCAGCTAAAAGCTCGCTTATATCAGCTCCGCATAGTCCAAGTGGTACAAGCCCGATAGCTGAAAGAACGCTAAATCTTCCACCGACATTTTTTGGAATATTAAATATAATAGCACCTATCTCTTTAGCATATGATTCAAGCGGACTATCTGGATCAGTAATAAAGATAAAATTCTCATAACTTTTTATAACAAATTTTGCTAAAATATACTTATATATAGATATAGTTTCAATGGTAGTTCCAGACTTGCTTGAAATTATAAATAGCGTTTTGTTAGGCTCGATTTTAGCACACTTTTTCTCTATGCTGTATGGATCAAGATTATCTAAAAATATTAGCTCTTTTTGTAAATTTAACATATCATATAGCGCTTTAACTCCAAGAGAGCTACCACCTACTCCTACAAGCACTACACTATCAAAATCACATTTAGCTATCTCTTCTATCTTGCTAACTATATCCATTCCTAAACTAGGAAGATGATAATACCCTATATCATCACCTTTAATCTCATCATTCATTCGCCTAGCATAGCTATTGATTGTTGTGATATTTTTTGGGCTAAATTTAAGATTATTTTTTACCATATTCATGCTCATAGAAAAAATTCGTAGCTTCTACATATCCAGCTACACTTCCACAATCAAACCTTCTGCCTTTAAATTTATAAGCTAAGACCATACCATTTTTAGCCTGTTTAAGTAACGCATCGGTGATTTGCACCTCACCATTTTTACCTGGATTGGTATGTTCTATGATCTCAAATATATCTGGAGTTAAAATGTATCTGCCAATTATTGCTAAATTTGTTGGTGCATCTTTTGGGTCTGGTTTTTCTATCATATCATTTACCATTATTAAATCATCTTCGATAAATTTGCCATCTATGACACCATAACTACTTATAGTTTCTTTAGGTACCTCCATTACAGCTACTATGCTGCAGCGATATTTCTCATAAATTTTTACCATTTGAGCTAGGACATTTTCGCCATCTTCATTAACGCACAAATCATCAGCTAAAATTACACCAAATGCCTCATCTCCTACAAGACCCTTGCCACTATAAATTGCATCACCTAAACCTCTCATATGAGTTTGACGAGTAAAACTAAATGAACAATGCTCCATCAACTCTCTAATATCAGTTAATAGATATTCTTTGCTAGTTCCAGCAATTTGATGTTCTAGCTCATAGCTAATATCAAAGTAATCTTCTAGCGCTCTTTTACCACGCCCAGTAACAAAAGCCATATTATTCATACCAGCCTCTCTAGCCTCATCTACACCATAGTGAATAAGCGGTTTTGTCAAGATTGGCAACATCTCCTTTGGCAAGCTTTTTGTCGCTGGTAAAAATCTAGTCCCATATCCAGCAGCAGGAAAAAGACAAGTTTGTATCATTATAACTCCTTAATGTATAAAAATTTGCTAAATTTACCCCAAATTTACTTAAAAAGCACTTTTAAGGCAGGCTTATTGTAAATAGTTTTGGTTCATTTTGAACTGCAACTGAGCCTTTATGAGCATTTATAATCTCTAAGCTAAGCGCAAGACCCAAACCATTACCTTTAAGCTTTGTAGTCTTAAACGGCTCAAATATTGTTCCACTAGGTAGTTGCACACCACTATCACTGATATAAAAATTATGCATACCATCTTTAAATTTATGTTCTATGCTTACTACACCGCCATCATCATTACTCTCTTCAATCGCATCAATAGCATTAAATATAAAGTTACTAAACACCAAATCAAGCAAATTTATATCACCACAAATCACCCCATCAAAACCGCTAAATTTAAACTCGATATCTTTAGTAAATGCATATTGTGCAACCGCCTCGCCACACATAATCTCTAAATCTTTTAACTTAAATTCATTTGCACTTATTTGAACACCTTTGGTAAAAAGCAATGTTGCCTTTATAATCCCCTCAACTCTATAAATAGCCTTTTTTATCTCTTCTATTAATGGTCGATTTCTATCATCTATTCGTTTTAAAAGCGTACTAGTTAATAATGAAATTGAACCTATTGGATTGCGAATCTCATGAGAAAGATGTGCTGCTACTGCACCCATTGATACTAGTCTAGCGCTTCGTTTTTCATCAGTTATATCAGTAGCTAAAATTATTTTATTTTGCATATTGTGAGTAATTTTAATAGCATAAACCCTACCATCAAATTCAACCTCTTGAGTACTTTTTTGCATATTAATACTAGGCAAGATATCCATAATTTGCTTGGCCTTATCATTACTTAGCATTACTTCGCCACTAGTACTAATCGCCCATAGTGATGCACCTAAACTCTCGACAATCCCTTGGGTAAACTTTTGCAAATTTGCATAGGACTCGCCTAATACTTTATACTCTTTTTCTATTAAATATGTCTGTTCTATTAGGCTTTTTAGCCCTTCTTCTATACTTTTTATATTCTCATTCATATAAATCCTTAAAATCATCAAGTCCAAACAAAATCACTCTATTATCTCTAAGCCCTAAAAGCTCATTGCTAAAGCCAGATTTTGAAAATAACGCCATCTTATCCCAATTTATTTTAGATTTTTCACACTTTTGCATTAATAAATTTAGTATATTTTTACAGATTTTTCGCTCCTTATATTTAGCTTCGGCCACTAGAGTAAAACCATCATAACTAGTGTAGATATCAATCTCATTTTCCTTATCCCAATAGCTTGAGATTTGCTCTTTTGGAATATTTAAATTTTTTGAGAGTAGCTCAATGCTTGCTAGTTCAAACTCAAGCGAGCAGTAGTGGTCAAATTCTACTTTTATCTTATCCATTACAGACTCTTTATCACCAGCTTTTAAAAGCTCTAAATTTGGCTCAATAAATCTAAACCAAAATCTATAAAACCGCTTAGTAAAGTGAATTTTATCTTGAATTTGATATCTTCTAAGCTCTTTTTTTAACTTTTGGTGGCGATTTTTAACCGGTTTTACCTCTTTTGAGTACTCAAATTTGATAAATCCCTTAGTATTTAACTCACTAATTATAGCCAAGCTAAGCGCTCTAGGTAGATATTTACTTGCTACAAATCTCTTTCTATCACCCTTAGCAAGGCGCATTAGAAATATTTTCGCCTCATCATGATAGAAATTAAATTCGCTACAAAAACTATCAAATTTAGCCAAAATTTCGCCATCAATCGCCTCAAAAATATCATCATAACCATCTAAAATCCGGTCAAAAACAAAATAAAATTGCAGATATTTTAAGGTATCCAAATCACTCTAACCTTTTAAATTTACAAAATTATAGCAAGTTTTGGTTATAATAAAGCCCAAATTCAACACAATGGTATTAAATGAGTAGTAAAAGATTATGGATTTATATAGGTGTTTTTATGCTTTTTTGCGTCGGCGTGGCACATTTTATATTTCAAAATTATCTATATATGCGTCCATGTGTGCAGTGTATCTATATACGATATTATATGATTATAGCAGGATTTGGAGCTATTTTTATAGCGATATTTTATAAGCAAATTTTACTTTATATATTTGGGGTTTTAGTTTTTAGTTATGGGGCGATTTGTGGTCTTTTAGAGAGTTTGAAACTAAATACAATCCATCAAGCAATTGCCAATGCAAATCCATTTGGAGTAAAAGGCTGTCTTGACAGGCCTATTTTTGAGCTAAAAATTGCATGGGATGAGATTATGCCATCACTATTTAAAGCAACTGGTCAATGTGGCCTTGATATGCCTATGCCGCCACTTGGAAGTAAATTTGACCCACTTCAAGCCTATTTGATAGATTTATATCAAAATGGCTGGTATTTAATCCCAAACTTAAAGCTAATTAATATGGCACAAATCTCTTTTGCTATATTTATTTTAGTTTTGATTTTAGGAGCAATTTTATTAATATCAAGAGTTAAAAAGGTAAAAAAATGGTTAAAATATTAGAACAAATTTGGGGAGTTAAAACCCTATATGTAGATGAGAATCACATAAGTGAATTTAATAGCGATGAAGCGGCGATAATACTTTGTATAAATCCACGAAATTATGATAGATTAATCAAACTTCAAAGCTTAAAAGATATATTTTCAAAAGCAAATTTAAATCTAAATGAGTATAGCGTCCAATTAAGTCAAATCGGTATAATCAATGCTATAAAATCTATAAAAATAGATAATCAAAAAGTATTAAATGGATTAAATGAACTAGCCAAAAATGAGATTATAGATTTTAATGGATATAATCTTATAAGTGATTTTATAAATAATCTTGAATTAAACCATACTATTCAAAATAGTGCTGAAACTCAGCCATTTCATAAAAATTTACATGCATTAAATGAAATTCATCAAATCTTAAGCGAATTTAAACTTAGCGAAGTTAGTAAAAGATTAAGCAATGCATATGATAGCGCCAATAACTCTAAATTTAAAATAGCAGTTACTGGAGTTATCAACGCTGGTAAAAGTAGCACTTTAAACGCTTTAATGAATAAGAAAATTCTAGGCGCATCAAATATCCCTGAAACGGCGAATTTAAGTGTCTTAACATATAGCGAAGATGAATTTGCCAAAGTATGCTTCTGGTCGCCCGAAGAGCTAAAATCGATGGATTTAGAACCACAAGAGATACAAGACAAAATCATCCCAATAGATGAGTTAAAGTCCTACACAACAGCTTCTAATGAGATTAGCAAGATGGTTAAAGAGGTGATTTTGGGGATTAAATTAGATATTTTAAAAGATGGAATTGATATAGTTGATACTCCTGGCCTTGATGATGCGGTGGTATTGCGTGAGATTTTAACAGCCAATTATATGAGTCAAAGCGATTTTACACTTCATCTAATGAACGCTAGTCAAAGCGCAACAAAAAAAGATATGGCATTTATAGTAAATACTCTAAAAAATGGTAAAAGCGCAGGCCTAATCATCGCTCTTACGCACATTGATAAGATTAGTCCAAATGATATAAAAGAGGTTTTAAACTACACCAAAAATAGTATAAAAACCGAGCTTAGTGAGTGTGGGTTTGATGAGAGCTTGGCTGATGAGACGAAGTTTTTTACCATTTCAGCGATTAAAAATATCGGAATAGATGAACTAAAAGGCTATATTTATGAGAGCTTTTTTGGTTCAAATTCCAAAAAGGCAACTCTAATTATCGATAACTACAAAAAAGAGCTTTTAAATGTCGCAAATTTAATAGAAGATGATCTAAAAGCACAAAAAACAGCCCTAACATCAGATACCTCCACAGCCAAAGAGCTTGTCAAATCACTCCAAAATGAGATAGATGAGATAAGCAGTGCCACAAATAGCATAAATAGCGAACTTGAAAATCTACTTAAAAGATTGAATTATGATAACGAAAATAGCAACGCAACGCTAAAAGCCATAAGCGCTAAAATCAAAGATAGAGTAATCAGCGATGTCAAATACGCCACAAATAAAAAAATCAAGCTAGATACCGCTAGACTTGGGGTGATTATAGAGAGTGGTTTTAATGACTCTTTTATAGATTTTTTCAGAGATTTTAAGCAACAAATCAGCAAGGATATTGACTCTGCTAATAAAATTTTAGAGCTAAAACTTGGGGCGAAAAATGCGAATTTGAATCTGCCAGATATTAGGGGTTATATAGACCAAAATCTACCTAAAATCAACTACGAAATTTTAAATAGCGATGTAAATAAAGCTATTAAAAGTGATAAAAATATTGAGATTATAGGGGCTAATTTAACCAAAATTTTTGATGATTTTATAGTGAGTTTAAATCTACCAAACCAACTTAGCAAACTAGCTAGTGCTTGTACAAACGAGTATATAAATGGTATTAAATTTGAGTTAAACGCTATGAGAGAGCATCTACAAACCAAAGAAGAACAGATAAACAAACTAGCCAAATCAGCCTTTGAAAATATCAAAGACAAAGAGCAATTAATAACCGATATAGATACCAAAATATCGCAATGCCAAGAGATCAAAAATAGGATAGAGCTATGCTAAAAGAGTTTATAAAAGAGTATAAAAGAGTATATCAAATCAGCTTTGATGATGGATTTTTAGGTGAATTTGAGAGATTTTGTGCCTTTATTTGTGAGCCTAAATTTCACCCTAGTAAGGAACTAATCGAGAGATTAAACTTCCTTAGCCTACTAAGCCACGAACCGCCGCTTGTAGCGATTGTCGGGCAGTTTAGTAGCGGGAAATCAAGCTTTTTAAACGCACTTTTAGGTGCTGATATATTACCAACTGGGGTTGTGCCAGTAACTGCTAAGCCTACATTTATCAAATACGCACCAAATTATATGCTTAAAATTCTACACAACGATGGTAGAGATGAGTATAAAAATATAGATGAGCTAAGCGCCTTTGTAGATCAACGCCACGCCCTAAAAGATGTCAAAAATCTCACAATCTACGCCCCAAATGAACTACTTAAAAAGATAAGTTTCATCGATACCCCTGGGCTAAATTCAAGAAGCGACGCTGATACCAATGAGACTAAAATGATATTAAAAGAAGCCGTAGCTTTAATTTGGATTAGCTTAATCGATAATGCCGCTAGAAAAAGCGAGCTAGATGAGCTAACTCTCATCCCAAATAGCCTAAAACAAAACGCAATTGCCCTATTAAACCAAAAAGATAAATTAAGTAGCGATGAGATAACTAGAGTTTTAACCCACGCCAATCTCACATATAGCAATTATTTTAGCTCTGTTGAGGCTATCTCGGCCAAACTCCAAAGAGAAAATAACAGCGATAGCGGATTTGAAGCGGTGTTTAAATTCCTAGATAAAATAGCAAACACAAAAGAGGATTTTATCAAAGCAACTTCGCAAGAGATACTCCTCTCATCACAAAATCAAAATTTAAATTTCATCAATATCTTAGATGAAATTTCAGATATTTTCACTAAATTTCAAAACAAAACTAATCTCAAATTTAGCGAGCTAAAAGAGAGCTATAACTCTAAATTTGAGATATTTTTTGAAGCTATTAAACAAAATGCCGCCCTAATCGCAAATGAGATCAACTCCGCTTTAAAAAACCAAAAATCCGCCTATTATAAAGAAAAAACCGGCTTTTTAAATAAAAATAGCTTTGAGAAGATAGAGTATGAAAGAGTTAGCTTAGATATAGATGAAATTTTGGCTAAACTAATCTATAATGATGAGAAATTTACCAAAATATTTAAAAAATTTAAGCGAGATTTAAGCGAATTTCAAAGCGAAATCCTAGCTGATTTACAAGCTATTTTTGATGAGTTAAAAGAGCTAACACTTCGCTATAAAGCCAAATATGAAAGCCTTAGAAAATCTGACCCACTCCACTCAGATCTAATATTTGCTGATATTCGTAAATTTTCAAGTGAGGTTTATTCTCTATTTTTAAGCGATATTGAAACTCTATTTTTGGCTAAATTTTCAAATTTAGAGCTATTTTTTGAAAGAGTATTTATCAAAGTTAGTGCTAACTATCAAAACGCAATTAGATTAAGTGTAAATTTCATCGCCCAAAAATGTGAAAAAAGTAGCAAAGATTATGAGTCTGACCCACTTGCTTTTAGCCTCTATTATCCTAGACTTAGTGAGATAAATGAGAGAATCTTAAATGAGTTAAGCTACTATGAATTTGAGAGTGAATTTACTGGTAACTCCACATTTATCACCAAATTCATAAACTCACTCCAAGCCCAAACAGAGCAATTAATGGGTAAAAACCAAACCTACATAAACTCATTAAAAGCCAAATATAAAGGCGATCTTGATGAGCTTAGCAGTTTTAGCTGGTCTTGATGGCAGAGTCAATCTGCCAAATCTTCAAAATCAACAAAATTATCTATAAATTCATTTGCCAAAAACTTAGCATAGATATGGCTCTCGACCATACTTTTAAACTCGCTAAATTTACTCATATCGCCATCTTTTAAAGAGCCTAAAAGAGTTAAAATCTCACTATCATCTATATGTGAATTTATAAATTTTATAGCTCCACTTCTATATGACTCGCCATTTTCTATAGCTAAAACAGCTCGTAAAATCTCGCCATTTACACTATTTGCCGCCCCAGAATACGGCACCAAAACCTTATACATATACTCTATACTATCCTTAGCACCAAAGCAGTTTGGCTCCAACCTAACACCATTTTCATCGCACCAAATTCGATATGTCTCATCGCCTACAATGCTATCAAATCTCTTGCCATCCTTGCTAGAACACTCCCAACATCTATCAAAGCACTCATCATTCCAGCCATTTAAAGCAAAAAACCTACCATCGCACTCCACAACTGCTATTTGCGTATCTTGCCAATACATTTTAATCCTTTTATAAGCTTTTGGTAATTTTAACTAAATTTATAATTGACTTAGCTTATTATTTTAGCTACTTGATTTTACTAAGCCTTTTTTTAGTTTTCTAATTAGAAATCTTGATGGATTTAGAGCATTGATTATGCTCTTTTTAACGCAAATTTGACGCCCCAAAACCATATCTAATAGCATATTAGCCCCCAAAATTCCAGTACTAAGCCCCCTTGATCCGTGAGCTGCTGATATCAAAATATTTGGATGGTATATCGGATTTTGGTGAGTTGATTTAGCCTTTGTCCATAAGAGTGAGCTATAAATTCGCATATACTCACTAGCATTATGAATACCGCCAATTATAGGAAATCTATCCCCGCTATAACCCCTAAATCCAACATTTGAGCCAATTATATCTATATTTTTACCATCTATAAACTCACTGACCAAAGCCAAATTTGACTCATCATCACTATCCCTAGGCAAGGCATACTCATCACCCCTAGCGTAACTAGCACCTATTAGCTGAATTTTATCAATCGCCTTTGTGATATATCCCCTAGCGCTAAGTGGTCTATTGAGATTTACAAACTCACTTGCTAGTGTAGTCTGCCCACGAACGCTGCTAAGTTGCATATATGGATCATTAAACTCACTTATAAAAAGCTCCCTAGCCCTATTTCCATTAGCAAAAATCACCAAATCCGCCTTAATCACATTTAGTCCATCAAAGCCAATCTCATAGCCACTACCAAGGCGTTTAAGCGATTTTACTTCGTGATTATAGAGCATATCAAGCTCTTTAGCTAGGCTTTGGCAGAGATTTTTAGGCATAATTTGCATGGCTAAGCTTATATTTGCCTTAGGATATTTATCGCTACTAATTGTAAAAAACTCGCTTTTGTGATTGAATTTACTAAGCATTTTATCATTTATCAAATACTCATCACATCCGCAAAAATCCACAAACTCACCACCAAATTGCTTATAAAATTGCCTAGAGAGCAAAAAACTACTCATATGCATATCACCCAAAATCACCCCAGGCTGAGTAATGAGTGGCACACACATACCGGCTAAATTTGAGCTAGCACCGGCGGCGGCTTGGTCTTTGCTCTCAGCTACGATCACTTCAAATCCAGCATTTTGAAGCATAGTCGCTATGGATAATCCAGCTATACCGGCACCAACTACCAAAACTCTATTAGGCTTTGTGATAGTTGGCGGCTCAAACCAAATTTGCTTTTTTATCCTAGATTTTGGCTCTATGCAAATAGCTTTTAACATCTCTCGCTTTTTATGATAGCCCTTTAATTTATATATCTCAAATCCATTTTGACTAAGCCTATCACGCACAACTCTAGCAGTGCTAAAACTCCTAATAATCGCATTTTTATTAGAATAAGCGGCTAAATTTGATATGAGCTCTTCGCTCCACATTTGCGGATTTTTGCTAGGGGCAAAACCATCTAAATACCATATATCAGCCCTAAAATCACACTCATCTAAAAACTCCAAAATATCACCAAAATATATATCAATAGTGATATTTGAGCTTAGATTAATTCTTAAAAGCGAATTTGGGATAATATAATAACTATCCAAAAACTCCCCATATATAGCACCATCAAGCCCAAGATCATTATAGATAGTATTTAACTCATCTTTAGTAAATGGATACTTTTCAACTGCGATATAGTGTAGGCTCTTTTTATTTAGAGTTTTAAACTTTTTAAGAGTACAATAGAGATTTAGCCCCGCACCAAATCCAGCCTCAGCCACCACAATTTCATCTTTATCTACCTCATCTAAGGCACTACTATAGGTATATTCACACTCTGTTAAAGGCTCATAAGTGTTAAAATATATATCATCAAATTTAGAGTTATAAAGTGTGTTATTTTGGTAATTTATCATTGATTTTTCGCAAAATAATCATCAATTCCATCTGCTATACCAAGAGCGATTTTATCTGTGTAGCTTTTGTTTGATAGTAGTTTATGATCATTTGTATGAGTTATATATCCAGCTTCTATCAAAACAGCAGGCATCTGCGCACCTACCAAAACCCAAAATGGCGCTTCCCTTACTCCACCATCTATTACTTTAAATTTAGATTTTACCGCTCCTAATAAATTAGCTTGCACATCTATTGCAAGCTTATTTGAAGCAATAATCTTTTCACGATTTAAGAAATTTAGATAGCTAATTTTAGTAAAATAATTCATCTCATCAGTATCAGCTTTATTTTCCAAATTCGCAGCTTGCATACTTCGCTCGCTTCTAGTAGGGCTTAGAAAATATGTCTCTATTCCTTGCATCTCTTTGGCTTTTTTAGCATTTGGGGCAGCATTTGCATGAATTGAAATAAAAATATCAGCTTTTTTCTCATTTGCTATGCTTGTTCGATCTCTTAAATTTATAAATTTATCATTACTTCTGGTAAAATATACCTTGTATCCTCGACTTTTTAGAATTTTGCCAGTCTCTAAAGCAATGCTAAGAACGATATTTTTCTCATATAATTTATTTTTTCCAACAGCACCTGCGTCTTTGCCACCATGCCCTGCATCTAATACGATTATCCTATTTTTATTTGCACCTCTTGCTTGTGCCTTTTGTGCTGTAGTTTTACTAATATTTTGTTGTGTATCATTTTTGATACTAGACTTAGCTGAAGTTGTTGTTAGACTTTGCTTTTGTTCATTAGTCTTTGTTTTTTGAATTGCTTGTTGGTTTGTTTTAGCGCTCTTAGTTTTAGTAGTTGCTTTTTGAGTACCATTTTTTATGCTAAAAATTATATTTTCACCATCAATAGTGTAATTAATCTCTTGCTTTGTATCATTTGTAAATACAATTCTAACGCTATTTTTATCAAATTGTGCTACCCTTATTTGATCTGAAATTTGGCTTTTTTTATTCTTATATGATGTAGTCAAAACCCCATCAAAATCAAAAATTTGACGATAGCTTTTATTTGTGTTGAGCTGAGATTTTTTGATTTTTATATTGCTGCTATTTTCATTTAGTCTAATAATAAATTCATCTTTAGAACTACTAGTAGATAGGATTTTATACTCTATTTTTTGAACTATCTTACTGGTTGTATTTTTAGCTAACTGAACTGGCTCTTTAGTTTCTACTATTTTTGGCTTTAATTTGCTAAATTTTGAACTAAGTAAATCTAACTCATTAGCATAAACACTATAATCAATCCCAAGGCTCTTACCACCACTTACTAATCTCTCAAGACATTCTAGCTTTAATTTATCATTATTATTTAAAATAGAACTAAGATAGACACCCTTTAATTCGTGGTAAATTTGGATTCTATCTTGCTTATTTGCCTTGGTAAATTTATTATCAAAATCATCAAAAACACCACCACCAAAAGCAAAAATAGCAAGAAAAAACGGCAATAAAAGCTTAACTATTTTCCCCATAAACCAACTTTTTAATAAGCTCTTTAACGCTAATTATCTCATTTAGCCTATATCCATTAGCACCACTGAAAAATAGCCCAGTTTCTTTATTGCCACTTACAGCATCATAGAGCCTATCAGCGATACAATACCCAACTTGCTTAGCCTCTTTGCCCCTTTGGCATGGAGCGACACAGTTGCTAATACACTGAATTTTAGGCCCAGCCTTTTTATCTACTAGATCAAGTAAATTTGTCTGAATCCCACGAGCCGGATATCCAACAGGGCTTTTGATAAGTCTAATATCCTCTTTTTTAGCCGCTAGTAAGACCTCTTTAAACCCATCAGAAGCATCACACTCATGAGTTCCTATAAATCTAGTTCCCATCTGTACGCCACTTGCTCCAAGACCAATAACTTTAGCTATATCATCATGATCCCATATCCCACCAGCTGCCACCACAGGGATAGGATTTCCGCCTATATCAGCCCATTTAGATGCCTCATCTACAACAGGCTGAATCAATTTCTCAAGCTGATAGTTTGGATCCAAGCACTGCTCATATGTAAATCCCTGATGTCCGCCACTAAGTGGCCCTTCTAGCACCACAGCATCTGGTAGTCTATTATATCTATCATACCATCTTTTACAAATTATCTTTAAAGCCTTAGCCGAGCTAATGATCGGCACCAAAGCCACATCGGCAAATCCCTTAGTAAGCTCAGGTAAATTCGTAGGAAGTCCAGCACCTGAAATTATGATATTAATGCCGTGTTCGCAAGCATCTTTGACTATTCTAGCATAATCATTACTAGCACACATAATATTAGCAGCTAGCGGTCTATCTCCACAAATTTTACGAGCATTATCGATGATAGCTTTAAATCCCTCTCTAGAGTAGAAATTCACACTATCATATGGTTTTGAGTTTAGCTCTTTAGTGATGTGGGCTCTATGCTCATAATATCCAGTACCAACAGAGCTGATAACACCTAAACCGCCATTTAAACTGACACTACCAGCTAATTTATTCCAGCTTATACCAAGCCCCATACCACCTTGGATAATAGGGTATTTGATCACATATTTTCCGATTTTTAAACTTTTTAATTCCATTATTTTACCTCTAATCTAGCATAAGCTTTTTTACCAACTTGCAATACATACTCACCCTTAGAAAGTCTAAGCTGCTCATCGCTAATTTTGGCCTGATTTACACTAACAGCATTTGCCTTAATGTGGCGACGAGCATCTGAATTTGACCCAACTAACTTACACAAACTAAGCGCTTCAACTATCCAAATATCATCAGCATTAATCTCAAATTTAGCCATATCACTTGGCAATTCACCCTTAGCATGAACTCTATTAAACTCATCTCTAGCAGCTTGAGCTTCTTCAATGCTATTAAATCTAGCAGCCAACTCTAAAGCCAAATTCTCCTTAGCGACCTTAGGATGCAAAGCTCCGCTTTTGACATCATTTTTAAGCTTCTCAATCTCATCACCACTTAAACTACTTAATAGCTCATACCAAACCCACATAAGCTCATCACTAATACTCAAAGTTTTAGCGAAGATATCCTTAGCAGATTCAGTAACACCGATATAGTTACCAAGGCTTTTACTCATTTTATTGACACCATCAAGACCAACTAGAAGTGGCATCATGATGATAGCTTGTTCTTTTCCTATATTATATGTGCGACCAAGAGTCCTACCCATTAAAAGATTAAATTTCTGATCCGTTCCACCCATCTCTATATCGCACTTCATCGCAACGCTATCATAACCTTGTAAAAGCGGATACAAAAACTCACTTATAGCTATAGGAGTTTCAGCCTTATATCGCTTAGTAAAGTCATCACGCTCAAGCATTCTAGCTACATTAAATGTACTTGCAAGAGCTATTAATCCATCAGCACCAAGGCTATTTAGCCAAGCAGAATTAAACATTACTTCAGTTTTACTTTCGTCTAAAATTTTAAAGACCTGCTCTTTATAGGTTTTGGCATTTTGAGCTATGATATCATCACTCAAAATCTTTCTAGTAACGCTTTTACCAGTTGGATCACCGATTTTAGCAGTGAAATCACCTATCAAAAACTGCACGATACCGCCATGATCTTGAAGTAATCTCATCTTATTTAACACCACTGTATGACCTAAGTGAAGATCAGGGGCAGTCGGATCAAATCCCGCTTTGATATAAAAATTTTTACCATTTTCATAGTAATCTTTAATCAATTTTTCAATTCTCTCATAATCAATTATCTCAGCGGTTCCACGCTTGATCTCACTCATAATTTTAGCTATCATACATCTTCCTTAATTTTTATATGCGTCACTTAGAGAGCTAAATTCAGCTATCTTATAGCGATCCTTTAACCTATCTCTAATCACAGAACTATCTAGATTATCGCTAAGTTCTATCACAACATCGAAATAATCAGCCGCTATCAAATCATCGCTCTCGCTAAGCGTGATAGTGACTAAATCAACATTGAGTTTAGCTAAATATGTTAAGAATTCAGCCAAACTTCCTCTTTTGTTTTCGATACTTAAAATAACCTTATATCTATGCGGAGCATTTCTAGTCCATTTGACAAAGATCATCTCCTCTTTATCACTCATTAATTTTGCGGCTCTCTCACATAGTTTGTGATGGACTGTAACATTGCTATTATTTCTAAATCCTATGATATCATCGCCCCGTTTTGGGTTACAACAATAGTCAAAATCCACGCTCTTAATAGTGAAATTTGAATATACAACTATATTGTCAAATTTCTGCTTTTTAACCTCGTGTTTATCGCTAAATTTAAGCGAAAATAGCTTATCTTTTTTAGAGTGAGTATCTAAAATTTGGACTACCTCTTGTAGATAGACAGAGTCTGTGGCTATTTTTGAGATTTTTTTGCTTAATCCCTCTTCTTCTAACCACTCCAAAATTTTAGCTTCATTGACATTAAATATAGACGATAAAATATCAATCGATACTTGATAGTTTATATCACGCAACTTTTGGCGACAAAAACTTCTAATAGTCGCCCTAGCCTTCCCAGTCTTAACACTATCAAGCCAACTACAACGATATTTGGCCTCATCTCCTGTGATAATACGGACTATATCTCCATTTTTTAACTCAGTTAATAAAGGAACCTTTATCCTATTTATATAAGCTTCTTTAGCGTGTAGGCCAACTTCGGAGTGAATTTCATACGCATAATCCAAAGCCGTAGCACCCCTAGGAAGTGTGAAAATCCCACCTTTTGGAGAATAGACAGCGATATCTTCTACATATAAGCTATCCTTAGCATACTCATATAGATCCTCAATGCTCTTATCATCGCTCTCTTGAGCTTTAATATCACTTAGCCAATCAATCTTAGGTGATACCAAGCCGCCGCTTTTATACTTCCAATGAGCCGCCACCCCATACTCTGCGGTTTTATGCATGTCAAATGAGCGAATTTGAGCTTCTATAATAGTTTTATCATCAAAGATCGTTGTATGGATAGTTTGATATCCATTTTGCTTTGGCAAGGCGATATAATCTTTAAATCTTGATATTAATGGGTTAAAATTCATATGTATAATCCCAAGTGCCAAATAGCAATCTTTTGGATTATGTACCAAAATTCGGATTGCTAAAAGATCTAAAACCTCTTCTAGGCTAATGCCTTTTCTTTGCATTTTTAAATATATTGAATAGTAGTGTTTGATTCTCTTTTGCATAACAAAGCTATCTTCAGAAAAGCCATTTGCCAAAAGCTTTTCGCTAACCTTTTGGCTAAATGAATTTATCTTTAATTGAAGTTGTTGCTTATGCTCATTTATATATGACTCTATCCCAGCATACTCTTTAGGCATAACATATTTAAAACTCAAATCCTCTAATATATTCTTAATAGATGATATACCGAGTCTATGAGCAATTGGCGCATACACTACCAAGGTCTCTTCTGAAATTCGCTTTTGCTTCTCTGGTCTTAATACATCCAAAGTTAGCATATTGTGTAATCTATCACAAAGCTTGATAATTAAAACCCTAACATCTTCTATAGATACCAAAAGCATCTTTCTAAATGTCAAGGCCGAAGCTGCCAACTTCTCATTAGAACTAGAGCTTATAAGCTCATTTTCTCTAATAGCTACAATCTTTGTAAGCCCACGCACTAATACCGCTACCTCTTCGCCAAATTCAAATTGTAGCTCCTCTTCAGTGCATTCTGTATCTTCTACTACATCATGGAGCAAAGCAGCAATAAGCATACTCTCATCGCCACCCATGTGCGCTACAAATGAACAAACCAAAATCGGATGAATAGAGTATGGCTCACCACTCTTTCTAAACTGCCCATCATGTAATCTAATACAATAATCAACAGCCTTTAAAAGCATCCCCGTTGGCTTAGCTACAGAGTATAAAACATCCTTTGCCGACTCTATGCTTTTAGCACAGACAACTTCATCTATAAGCTGCTCTAAGAGCTGCTCGCTATCTATTTGATTCAATTATTCCCTCTAAAGATACTTTACCTTGAGCTATCTCTAAAAGTGCTATATCTGTATATTTCATCTTTTGAGCATTTACATCTACTAAAATTTGTGCGCCATTTGCTATAGCTTCAGCCCTTTTAGCCACCAAAAGCGCTAATTTATATCTATCATCACCCACAGCTTCTAAAGCCTTAGCAGCTATCTCTTCTATTCTCATTATCTTCCCTTCTTATAAATTTTTGACTATTGAGCAGTTAGTATAATCACCATTTGCGATTTTTAATAAATTTCCATCTTCAAACATATTACAAACTACAATCGGAAGAGCATTATCCTTAGCTAGAGCAATAGCGGTATCATCCATAACTTTTATATTATCTTCCATAGCTCTTTCATAGCTTAGCTCATTTAATAGCTTTGCATCGTTAAATTTCATAGGATCTTTATCATAGACGCCATTTACCTTTGTAGCTTTGATAATCATATCAGCATTTATCTCAATAGCCCTTAAAGTAGCAGCCGTATCAGTAGTAAAAAATGGATTTCCAGTCCCAGCAGCAAATATCACAACTCTTTTTTTCTCTAAATGTCTTTGGGCTCTACCTGTGATAAATGTCTCACATATAGCCTCCATCTTAATAGCACTTTGGACTCTTACATCAAGTCCTGAATGTTCCAACGCCTCACGCATAGCAATAGCATTGATAACAGTAGCTAGCATCCCCATATGATCGCCACTTGTCCTTTTGATAATGCCGCCTTGTGCTGCGCTTACACCACGGATTATATTGCCACCGCCAATTACAATGCCTACTTCAATATCGCTATTTACCAAAGACTTAATCTCACCAGCAATATACTTTAAAATATGAGAATCAATCCCAAATCCATTACCGCCAGCAAGTGCTTCACCAGAAAATTTAACTAAAATTCGCTTATTTTTACTCATTACCATCTCCATAAAATTTGGCAATTATATCCAAAACAAATTAAAAAACGCATTAATCAATATTAAATTCAAGTCAATCAATTCATAGCGATCAATTCAAGTGGATTTATATGATAGTTTTTTTGCGTAACCTCAAAGGTCAAATCTTGTTTCACTCGCCCTATAACATAGCCTTTTTTCACCTTTTGGCCTACTTTGATAGTAGGAGCAATCTTATCTAAATGAGCGTAAATTGTGTGAATTCCATTGCCATTTTCTACTATTACCACCTTATCTAATACAGGTGTTTCTTTGGCAAATACAATTGTCCCAGCTAAAACATTTTTCACTCTAGCATCTGTAGTGGCTGAGCGAAGTACGACAGATTCATTAAAAATTTTAATATTATAAACAGGATCTACATAATCGCCAAATTTTTGCTTTACGCTAAATTTATCCAAAGGAGCAATAGTTTTAGAGCCACTATATCGCTTTACATTACCTGCTTGATAGCTTGTACCTATCACTCTTACATCATCGTTTTTAGCTGTAGTTTGGGTTTGCTGCTTTGGTTGTTTTTTTGGTTTTATAGCTAAAATTTGTAAGCTCTCAAGCGTTTTTCGCATCTCATCTTGCTGTTTTTTGATATCGGCTAACTTTTTAGAATATATACTCTTATCTTGGTTTAAAATCTCTAAATTTTTCTTTTGCTTAGTTTGGAGCGATTTTAAAGCTTTTTGCTTTTGGCGAAATTCTTTTAAATCAAATTTAATCGATTCAATCTTTTTTGATTGTGATTTTATCAAATTTGTAGTCTCTTCATAATCTTGAGCTAATTTTTTAAATTCACTATTCATTACACTATTTAAATTTTTTAAAATCTCAGTTGCTATTATGCTATCTTGACTCTCACTATAATCATTTGGCGCTACTAAATCGTAGGCAAAATCTTCACTTATAATTTTGACTAGCCTAAGCTCCATATCTTTTTGACTACGAATTAGCTCACCATTTTGGCTAGTAAGCTTATCTAGTTCAAGATTAGCACTATGAGCACTATCTTCTAATTCCTCAACTTGCTTAGCTAGCTCTTCAATCTGCTTAGCAGTATTTTGCACAGCTTTATTGCCAGCAATTATATCATTAGCTAACTCTTCAAGTTTTTTATTTATCTGACTTTCAAGCTTTTTGGCTGAATCAATACTATTTTTTTGATCTTTAATTTTATCAGATACATTTACACTAAAAAGTGAAGAAAAAATCAAGCCAATAAACAAAAATCTAATCATTTACGAACGCCTTGAAAATAGCATAACAAGACTAACTGCGATAATAGATATACTAATAGAAGCACTAAATAAAATCAAAGCATCACTAAAAAGATTTAAATTTGGCTGTTCAAATCCAATAGAAAAAATTGCGCTTTGAAAACTAGGAAGTGCTGGAAAAATCGCATAAAATACCACGACAAGCGTAGTAGCAATAATACTATCAACCACAGCAAGCTTATAAAGCATAGCAGATTTTAGCCAATACGGCGCCCCAAAAAGAGTCATAATCTCAACACGCCTACGGTGCTCATAAAGCCAAATTCTCATCTGTTTAAACACCAAAACAAGTCCTAAAAGTCCAACCATAAACGCAAAACACTCAGCTACATTTTTAGATAAAACTAGCATATTATAGACTTGGTCGTGCGTTTTAGAAAATGTCTCGACTCGCTTTATACCTTGAATTTTGCTCAAATTTTCTTTAATATCTTCCATTGTCTCTTTTGATGGAAATTTAGTCAGTTTGAGTGAGTAGAATTTTGGTAAAATACTAATTAGTACAGATATATTCTTAGATGATATATCATTTTTAAGGCGATTTAAAACACTTTTTGGATCAAGACTAGTAAGAGAAGCAAAAGTAGGAATAAGCGAAATTAATGACTCTTGGTTTAGATTGTTTTCTGAGACAATTATAATATTATAATCATTTGCCATTTTTATTTCATAATCACTCACAAATTTGCCCAGCATTAGGCTAAATTCAATCGCAAAAAGCAAAATTAAAAGTGGAAAAATAACGCTAATATGGCTCTTAAATGATCTCATTTACCTCTCCATTTGATAGCTCAAAGTGACGATAATGCATTCTTAAACCTGCTGGAATCTTATGCGTTACGACCACTACGCAAGTACCAAGCGCTTCTCTTGCTGAACGAAGCAACATCCATATTACTTCGCTTGAGTAATCATCTAAACTTCCAGTTGGCTCATCACATAATAGCAACTGAGGATTATGAGCCAAAGCTCTAGCCATAGCAACCCTTTGCTGCTCTCCACCACTTAATTCAAGCGGAAATCTATCAGATTTATGCAGTAAATTTACATGATTTAAAAGCTTTGCGGCTTGCTTTTTGCACACACTTTGATTATAACCTTTAATAATTAGTGGAAGCATTACATTTTTTTCTACATTCCATTCATTTATTAGGCGAAAATCTTGGAAAATTATTCCAACTCTTTGACGAAGAAGTGCTAAACTAGAATGATTAATACCTTTAAGTTCATTTAAGCAGACATTTAAACTTCCATCACTAATAGCCATATCGCCATACATAGAGCGAATTAAAGTAGATTTACCACTGCCGCTTTTGCCAGTAATAAAGACAAAATCGTTGACATTGATGCTAAAATTTGCCTTATTTATAACTCTAAAACTCTTATCATACTCTAAAATCAGATCTCTAGCTTCTACAATGTGGCGCATTTTAGCATATCCTCTAAATTATTATGAGCCTTAATATTTTCTGGTGTTAGTAACGGTTTTTTAAATAAATAGATAGTATTTTGTCTAGAAATTAATAAATATCTATGCTCTGGTCTATAAAAAGACCCAAACGCTACTCTAACTAATGCATCACCATTGTCTAAAATATAAATTCGCTCTAAATGAAGAAAATGATCACTATATTTTATAGTTTTATTAGCAAAATTTGATTTTATATATTCTAATTCTAATCCACTAAACTCAAATTTAAAATCCAAATCTAACTCATCACTACTACCATAAAAAGCGCAAATTACATCATAAATATCCTTATTTTGTCTAATCCACCTATCTTCATACTTGCTTGAAATCTCTAAAAATCTGTTTTTAAATATCTGTATATTGGCATTTTTAAGATCCATAAAGCAACCAATTGTAAAATCTGTATAATCCCTATCATCGCTTCTTAGCTCAAATGTTCCACCATCTTTTAAAGTACGCTGACACTCCAAGGCAAATTGCGGACTAACTACTCGACGCATTTTGCTCTTACCCCACGGTACTGGAAAGTGCAAAAATAGCCTATCTATACTATTTGATTTAAGCAAGCTCATCACCAATCTAGCATCTAAATTTAATAAAACGATATTTTTTAGCCTATTTATTCCAGCTAAATTTTCTACTTGCAAACATGCTGGCTTATAGACTTCTATACCGATTATAAGCGCTTCTGGATTTTCTTTTGCTTGATAAAGCAAGTGCCTACCACTACCAAAGCCAATCTCTACGAAAATCCTCTTATACTCACAGTCTTCAAGTCTATTTAGCAATTCATCGCTATTTATTATATATTTGCTCTCTAAATTTTTAGGCTTCTTAACTGCTGTAGCTTGGCTTATTACATCGCTAGCAAATAGCTGCTTATAAGCCTCCAGCGCCATTTGCACAGCTTCAAGCTTAGCTGGTCTAGTAAGCTTATCGCACTTTATTACATAGCTATTGCCTCTATCTTTTACTACTAGGCAAAACTCGCACCCAAGTGCTTTAGTATATATTAATTTCTCATCATTACTTTTAGCTTCCCAGATAAATTCAACTTCATTAAATTTAACCGGAAGTTCTACATTTTTTAAATTTTTTGCTACAATATTTGGCATTATTTAGTTATCACCACTGCTTTTTGACTATATTTAGACTCTAAGCCATATTCATCAACGGCTTGAATCTTATATGTATATTCTACACCTTTTTGAACCTGAGTATCGCTATAACTTAACCCATCGATATCATAAATGATATCCTCACCATTGCTACTTGTTTTTGTGATTTTATATTTAAGCGCCCTTGAGTCACTACTTTGATTCCAACTAAGCTCTACTAATGAACCATTAAATCTAGCATAACTAAATACCGGTTCTTTAGGTGCTGGCAAGGTTGAGCCTACTACTGAAGCATTTTGACGAGGGCTTTCTAGACCATCTCTATCTACTACTGTAACTTTATAATGATAATTTACCCCATTATCATTGATTAAGTCCTCATATTCTGTTGCTGTCGTTGTTGCAACCTTAGTCATTGGAAAGATATCATTTGTTGCTCTATAAATAGCATAATGGTCAAAATCATCATTTGAATTTGGCTCCCAAGTTAGGATAATTTTTTTAGGCAAATTCACACTAGCGCTTAAATTTATAACCATATTTGGCAATGCTTTTGTCTGTGCATCTACTACCTTGCTTGGTGCTGATATTATGCCGTTATAAGTTTTAACTGAAATTCTATATCTATAATTCTGTCCCGGCTCAACATCATTATCTATATATTCGACATTTAATCTACCATTTATACGAGCAACTTCGTGCCAGTTGTTGCTTGATAAAGCACTTTTTTCTAATATATATGAAACCACTCGCAAATCTGGATGAGGGCGCCATAAAACTTTTATCTTATTTGGCAAACCATAAAGTGCTTGGATAAATGATACAGACTCGATTAACGGCATAGTAGTAACGCTAATCCTTTCTCCTTCAGCTGATATATTACCTTGATTATCATATGTTCTAAGCTCGTAAATATACTCAGTTGATGGAGCTAGATTACTATCTACATAGTGAGTAATAAATTTATCTTCAAGCTTGGCAATTGCATTTAGCTGATTATTTGCATTTGGATTTGAGCGATATAGGTAAAATCCACTAATATTGCTTTGAGCCATAAGTGGCCACTCAAATGCAATTTCAGTCATATCGCTAATAGTCTTTAATCCACTCATTGTAGGCAAATCTGGATTTATCTGCGTTGTCTTAGTCGTAACGCATCCACTGAGCAATACCCCCAAAGATATCACACAAGACGCTAATATTCTCATCTACTATCTCCTTATTAAATTCCTTACTAATTAGTTCATAAAACTCACTAGGCAAAGGGGCTTTAAATTCCATAATTTGATTACTTTTAGGGTGAATCAATCTCAAAATATAAGCGTGTAAAAAAATTCTTCTTATTTTATCACTATTGCTCTTAAAACCATATAAATCATCACCTAAAATGTGCCTATTAATGCTAGCTAGATGAACACGAATCTGATGTGTACGTCCAGTAAAAAGTTTTGCTGAAATTAAATTTACTCTACGATTTTGACTTGAAATGATATTAGCAAAGGCTGATTTTGCCGGCTTTCCACTGCTTACTACTGCGTTTTTTAGGCGATTTTGAGGATGTCTGCTAATTGGTCTGTCTATAACGCAATTTTCCTTAAGTGGTAAATCACAAAGTGCTAAATAAATTCTTCCCATATCTTTACTACTTAGCTGTTGACTTAGTGCTGTATGTGCTTGATTATTTTTTGCTACAACCATTACCCCGCTAGTACCTTTATCTAGCCTATGTACTATTCCAGCTCTCTCTGTTCCACCTAAACTTGAAAGTGTATAACCCTTTTGCTTTAACCACTCAACAAGAGTGGCCTCTTTTACACTTGGTGCTGGATGAACAGTAACACCAATTGGTTTATTGATGACTAAAATATCGCTATCTTCATATAAAATTTCTACATCAAACTCAGCTTTAAATTCACTTTGAATTGGAGTAATTTGCGGTTTTATAAGAGATATTTTATCGCCTAAATTTAGAGCAAAACCAGCTTTTGTAACTATTTTACCATTTACACTTACGCTACCGTTTTTAATGAGACTAACTACTTGATTTCGTGAGACTTGAAGCTTGGCAGCTAATTCTTGGTCAAGCCTTAAAGTCTGCGATGATATAAATTCAGTCAATCTTAACCCTTTTTTAGCTAGAATTTTACCCAATTTTTGCTTAGGTTTGAATTTTGATACTACTAGATAAGAGAATTTTAACACATTTTGATTATGTTCAGCCAGCACTTATACTTCCGATTATATTTCTCTCATATAGCCTAATAAACGAAGCTAGCGATATGCTCTCAGCCAAGATGATAGCCTATTTTATAATTGGCTTTGGGACGTTTATGCTATTTTTTTTATTACCGATTCGTAAGCTTGAATGGTTGATTCCTAGTATATATTGGATTAATATAATTTTGCTTTTGAGCGTCGAATTTGTCGGTGTTAGCAAGCTTGGAGCACAAAGGTGGATCGAGATACCATTTATAAATTTCACCATCCAACCTAGCGAGATTATGAAGCCTGCTTTTGTCTTGATGCTAGCCTATATCATCAAAAAAACTCCCCCCGATGAAAATGGATATAACTTTAAACAATTTTTAAAAATTAGCTTTTATATCCTTCTACCATTTTTTTTAATCTTAAAAGAGCCAGATCTAGGCACGGCACTTATGCTATTAATTACTGGCTATGGTGTGTTGTTTATAGTAGGTGTTAATCGCAAAATTTGGATTAGTATTGCTTTGCTAATTGGAATTTGCTCACCTATTTTGTACGAAAATTTACACGATTATCAAAAGCAAAGAATAGCTGACTTTATAAGCGAAAAGCCAAGCTATCAAGTCAGACAAAGTATTATCGCAATCGGTAATGGCGGTATAACTGGTAAAAGTATTGATGAAGCTACACAAACTAAATTTAAATTCCTACCAATCGCCACTAGCGATTTTATCTTTGCTTATACGGTTGAGAGATATGGATTTATTGGTGGTGCAGGACTAATTATGCTATATGGATTTTTAATTATGCATCTTTTAAGCTTAAATTACAAACTTAAAGATGAGTATTTTATCAAAGCTGCAGTAAGTGCTGTAGCACTTTTAATCTTTATTTATGTTAGTGTAAATATCTTTATGACAATAGGTTTTGCGCCAGTAGTTGGAATCCCTCTGCCTTTTTATAGTTATGGTGGAAGTAGTTTTATTACTTTTATGTGTCTATTTGGGATTTTACAAAATCTATTGACCTTTAGATTTGACAAGACCAATAGATTTGTTAAGATTAATTTTTAATCTTTAGTTAGCTCTAAAATCTCTTTTTTAATCTCATCTTTTGTTAAATTTGAGATCTCTTTATAAAATTTTCCATTTCTTTTAAATAGATAAACTGAAGAGCTATGAGCTACACTATAATCCATCGCTGAATTTTGTAAATTTACAATTGCGTATTTAGCGTTGTAGTTTTTTACAACTTTTTTTAACTCATCGTCTTTCATTTTTAAGCATACTGAATTTGAGTAAAAATATTTAGCAAATTCATCACACTCTTTTTCTTTATCTCTTTGTAAATCAAGCGTAACAAATAGTATTTTAATATCATTATTAAGCTTCATTTCATCAATCACAGATGACAAAATAGTAAGAGTCGATGGGCAGATATCAGGACAAAATGTATATCCAAAATATAATATTTTATACTCATCTTTAAAGCTTGTTATATTGACATTTCCAAGTGTGCTATTAGCATCAAAATCATATTTGGCTATCTTAAGCCTATTATCAACCAAATTATAAGCACCAAAAGCTAAAATAATCAATAAAATAGCATAAATTAATCTTTTCATAAATCACCCCAAAATCAAGCAAAGATTATGTAATAATTAGAATAAACTCCTTGTAAGATAAATTTACAAGGAGAAGAGTGGCTATTTATTTGCTCTTTCGATATACTCGCCACGGACAGTATCGACACGGATAACTTCACCCTCAAGCACATGAAATGGTATCTGTACCACAGCACCACTCTCTAGGGTTGCTGGTTTTTTATTACTACCTTGAGTATCACCTTTGAAATTTGGTTGAGTTTCAACTATTTTTAACTCCACCACTTGTGGTACTTCTACGCCAATTGCTTTGCCATTATGGAATAGAATTTGAACCATCATACCATCTATCATCCACTTTTTAGCTTCACCAACATCATCATCAGCGATAGCCACTTGCTCATATGATTCAACATCCATAAATTGAGAATATTCACCATCATCATATAGATATTGCATCTCTTTTTCTACTAGATTTGGAGCTTCGCATTTATCACCAGCGTGGAAGGTTTTTTCTAATACTTTACCATCAAGAAATGATTTAATCTTTACACGAACAAATGCCGCACCCTTACCTGGTTTGACATGTTGATACTCAACAATCTTATAAGGCTTACCATCAATTTCAATTTTTAAGCCCTTTTTTAAATCGCCCATAGAGTATGTAGCCATATTTTCTCCTTTTAAATTAATACTGCGTATCTAGCCCAAACACACGCATCAAGTGCATTTAACTGGTCTAAAATATCTTTTTTGATATCTTCATCAACTAATATAACAGCCAAAGCAAAACCATCATTATCCCTGCCCAATCTAAAATCAGCAATATTAATCTTAGATTTAGCTAAAATTCCGCTAATATCACTTATAACGCCTGGTATATCACGATTTTTAAATACTATCATTCTGCCTTTTGGTTTAAAATCTGTTTTAAATCCATTTACGCTTACAATTCTCTGCTCTGTCTCACTAAAGACCGTTCCGCCAACACTTACAGAGTCTTCATCTGTGATTAGTTTGATTGTTAATTTGCTTTTATACCCGCTTGCTGGAACTATAGTCGTAGATACTTCAATACCTTTTTCAGCTGCTTTTAATGTGGCATTTTCATAATTTATAGTATCACCTAAAACATCTTTTAAAGCACCCGCTATGGCAAATGATAACATCGGTTCAGCATAGTCAGATACTTCACCTTCAAGCTCTAACCTAATAGCTTTAATCTGTTTTTTACCGCTAAGCTGAGAAGCAAAATACGCCATCTTAGGTAAAAGCTCTGTATAAGGCGCTACAAATGGCGGTAAATCCTCTACTTTCACAGGTAAATTCAGAGCATTTGGATAGCAAATACCTCTTGCAGCACTAATAGCTTGTTCAGCGGCATCTATGGCGATATTTTTTTGTGATTCATAAGTATTAGCGCCTAGGTGTGGAGTAGCGCTTACATTATTTAAATCTAGCAATGGATGATCATTTCCTGGCTCTTTGACAAATACATCTATACCAGCATAAGCGATCTTACCGCTTTTTAAATTCTTATAAAGCGCATCTTCATTATATAAGCCACCACGAGCGCAGTTAATAAGTCTAACGCCATCTTTCATTTTAGCAATTTGCTCTTCATCTACCATATTTGTAGTCTCTTTATTTTTTGGTGTATGAATTGTAATAAAATCACAACCTAAAATATCATCAAAATTAGTAGTATATGTAGCTCCCATATCAGTAGCTTTGCTAGGATCAATATATGGATCATAAGCTATAACTTTCATACCAAAAGCAAGACTTCTATATGCTACTCTAGAGCCAATATTACCAAAACCGATAACTCCTAAGGTTTTGCCATAAAGCTCATTTCCGTACCATTTTTCACGTTTCCAAACACGATCTTGTTGTAAATCATTTACAGAATTGATATAATTTCTAGCACTATTTAATAGGTGACACATAGTCATTTCAACAGCTGCAATTGTATTTGCAGTTGGCACATTCATAACTATAATGCCCTTTTTTGAAAAGCCATCTATATCAACATTATCAACACCAACACCAGCACGAACTAGGGCTTTTAGCTTAGTAGCTGCATTTATAAATTTCTCGCCACAATCAGTTGAACTACGAGTAATTGCCACATCAGCTTCACCTAAAATCTCTAAAAGTTTATCTTTTGGCATATCTACAGCATCGATAACTTTTATATCATTTTGAGCATTTAAGATCTCAAATCCAACTGGATGAATAGCATCGCATACTATAACTGTTTTCATAGGTTAATTTCCTTTAAAGTTGTATGAATATTATATTTTTTGAGTTCATTAGCTACACTTAAGGCTATATCTTTATTATCTGTATCTATATAAATGGTAGCTTGATCGCCATCTTTTACAATTGTAAAATTTATATTAAAATCTTTAATAACTCTATTTATACAAAACATAGAATAAAAATCACATCTATCGATAATTAACATATAGTATCTTGAAATATATTTTTCAAATTTACTCTTCTCGCCTATCTCGATTATCATCAAATTTGTAGGTAGTACGGAGTCTTTTTTTTCAAACTCCGCAATCTTCTCAAGCCAATTATCTGATTTTTGATAGTTGTATTCTAAATCTACACCACTATTACTAGTATGAATAGATGGTGAGGATAACCCTGAATTTAAATAAGCAAACAAAGATATAAACCCACCAAAAACTACTACAAATATAACAGCTAAAATTAGATAAAGGCTGTTTTTTTTCATAGCTTAATTATGCTAGTTGCTCTTTAATGATATCGCCAAGCGTCATTTTATCATCATTATTGATTTCATTTAAAACTTCACGCTCTTTTTGTTTAGCTAATCTTTTCACGCTTAGGCGAATTCTATTTTTTTTCTCATCGATAAAAGCAATAGCAGCCTCGATTCTATCCCCAATTTTTAAAGAATCAATATTAAGTGAGCCAATATCTTCTTTACGAATTAAAGCATCTACATTATCATCTAAGCTTACAAATAGACCAAAATCTTTAATATCTCTTATAGTGCCATTTACGATATCTCCTATAGAGTGAGATTTAGCATATTCCATAGCTGGGCTAGCCTTTAAATCTTTTTGGCTTAGAGAGATTTTTTGCTCTTTTGGATCGATTTTAATGATTTTTACCTCTACCTCGTCACCGGCTTTAAAGATATCTTTACATTTATCATTTCTATCCCAAGATGAGTCTTCATTGTGTAATAAACCTTCCAATCCACCAACTCTTACAAATGCACCAAAGTTTGTAAGTGTAGTTATCACACCTTTTACAATATCGCCTTCTTTAAATTTAGCACTAAATTCATCAAATGGTTTTGGAAGTAGGTTTTTTAGGCTCACTCTTAGACGGCGACTAGTTGGATTGATCTCAATAACTTCTACATCTAATTCTTCATTTTCTTTTATAAATTCTTTTGGATTTTTGATATTTTTATCCCAAGAAATTTCGCTAATATGTAAAAATCCCTCAATATCATTACCCAAATCAACAAAAGCACCATAAGGCTCGATATTGCTTACAGTTACTTTAATAGTATCGCCAACTTCTAGGCCATCTTTAATTTCATCCCACGGATCTGGAGTAGCGGCTTTAATAGATAGAGATAGATGTTTTTTCTCATTATCATATTTAATGATTTTCACATCTACTTTATCGCCCTCTTTATATATAGTATTTGGATTTACTGGTCCTTTATAGCTAATTTCACTATAATGAACTAGTCCATCTATACCGCCTACATCAACAAACATACCATATGTAGTGATTTTTTTGATAGTTCCTTCGATTACATCAGTATTTTCTAAAATTGCAGACACTATCTCTTTACGTTTTTTTCTATCTTCGTCAACTAGTTTTTTACGTGATACAATGATACTTTGATCGTCTTTATCGATTTTAATAACTTTAACTTTAAAGCTTTTGTTCATAGCTTGATTTGGATCTTTAAATCCACTTTGTGATCTAGGCATGAAGAACTCGATACCATCATCATTAACAGCGACAAATCCACCCTTATTTTTTGAGATGATTTTTACATCAAATATATTTTCAGCCTCTTCATTAAAATTATCTATGAAAGCTTTTACCTTCTCTTTTCTAAGAGCTTTTTTATGAGATACGCTAGGTCTGCCATTTCTAGAGCCTGTTACTGCTACCTTGATAACATCACCGATTTTATGTACTAGATTTCCGTTTTCATCGGTAATCTCAGATATATGCATTACGCCTTCAGATTTTTTGTGTACATCTACATACACTTCGTCATCTTTTATATTTACGATGACACCATCACACACAGTAGCTTCTTCACTCTTTAAAGACTCTTCAAACATAGTAGCAAAATCTTCTTCTAGGTCGATTTTGTCAATGTCATTATGAACGAATTTATTCGCCTCAGCCATCTTGATCCTTTTATCTATAGATTTCTTTGCTTTACAGCATTTAAAATTAAATTTTACCTTTTTTTAGCTTTATATTATATTAACTATTGCAAATTTTATCGATATTTTCAAGCTCTTTTATAACATTTTGAATAACCCACTCAGGCGTACTAGCTCCAGCACTTACTCCGCATATCTTTTTATTTTTAAACCATTCTGAATTTAGCTCATTTTGGCTCTCTATTAGATAGCTATCTTTACATAAATTTTTAGATATTAGATATAGTTGCTTGGTATTTGATGAGTTTTTACCACCTACGATTACCATTACATCGGCTTTGGAGGCTAGCTCTCTTACGGCTTCTTGATTTTCTAATGTTGCGTTGCATATAGTATTAAAGACTCTAACCTCTTTTACCCTTTGCATTAGATAGGTAACAATTGAGATAAATTCTTCAATTTTTTTGGTTGTTTGAGAGATGACGGCTACTTTTTGTGGTAGTTTTGTATTTTTTAGCTCATCGATTGATAAGACTACATGGACAGGTTTGCTTGAGTAGCTCATAACACCTCTAACCTCAGGATGGTTAATATCCCCAAAAATCACTATTTCATAGCCTTCATTACTCATCTTTTCAACGATATTTTGAGGTTTAGTGACAAAAGGACAGGTCGCATCTACTATCTCAATTCCTGTAGTTTTGAGCTTTTCTAAATCCCCTTTTGTGATGCCATGAGTGCGGATAATTGCTCTTTTTTCATCGGTTAATTCGCTTATATTTTTTAAGGTTTTAACCCTGAAATTATCCTTTAATCTATTAATCTCTAAGCTATTATGGATAAGCTCACCGATTGTAGCAGATGTGGATTCTTGTGATCCAGCTGAATTTTCAGCAATCTTAATCGCCCTTTTAACACCAAAGCAAAATCCATAATTTTTAGCAAGTTCAATCTTCAACTCTAGCCCCCAGCATTCGTAAGAAATGGCTAAATTTAGGAAAAGATGTAGCGATAAATTCGCTCTTTGATATATCCATACCACATTTTAGCCCAAGCACCGCAAAACTCATAGCGATCCTATGATCTCCGTGGCTATCGACTAATGCCCTATTTGGCTTAGTACCGACAACCCAAAATCCATCTTCATACTCTCCGGCCTCTATCCCGCAAGCTTTTAGGGCGTTGATAGTTACGCTAATTCTATCGCACTCTTTTACTCTAAGCTCAGCTGCATTTCTAAGCTCACTTTTGCCCTTAGCACAAGCAAAAGCAATAGCAAGAGCTGGGGCTTCATCGATGAGCCATGAGATATTTTTATCCACGATAATAGCATTTAACTCATCACCGATAATCTCGATATCACCGATATCTTCATACTGGGAACTAGTAGGAGTATAGTTGATTTTTGCTCCCATTTTTTCTAACACTTTATAAGCTTCAATTCTAGTTTTATTAAGTAAGATATTTTTAAATTTCACCCTAGCACCAGGCGTTATAGCTGCCGCTACAGCATAAAAAAAGCACGAGCTAGGGTCATTTGGCACACTCATTATAAGTGGTTTTAGCTTTTTTGAATTTAGCGGTTGGACTATGATTTTACCATTTTTATAGCTGATATCAGCGCCCATTCCTTTTAGCATTCTTTCACTATGATCTCGGCTCAATTCTGGTTCGCTAAATTCGCAACCCTTCGCACAAAGTCCAGCTAAGATTAAGGCGCTTTTAACCTGCGCTGAAGATATCTTAGAATCGTAGCTAAAATAGTCTAAGCTTCTACCTCTAATAGCGATCGGTGCTTTATTAGCACTATCTCTACCATCGATAGTAGCACCAACTTTCATAAGTGGTTCAGCGATTCGCCTCATTGGGCGTTCATTTAGATACTCATCGCCACTTAATACATAAAATCCATCACAACCAGCTAAAAGCCCCATATATATTCTCATCGCAGTTCCAGAGTTGCCGCACTCTAAAACTGATTTAGCTGAGCTAATTTTGGTTGGTGGAGCGATATAGTATTTATTATCAATTTTTTCGATTTTGGCACCAAGTTTTTTAGCAATTTCTAATGAATTTAAAGTATCTTCAGCCTCAAGATAATCGCTAATTACACTCACCCCATCACTCAAAAGCGAAAATATCGCACACCTATGGCTAATGGATTTATCTGTTGATACTAGGTCAAACTCTACATCAAATTTTGATTTTAAAGGCTCTACTCTCATCTTAATCCAATACCCAAATTCTCTTTTAATGCTCTTAAAATACTATCCATAATAGCTACAATCTCTTCATCTTCAAGGGTTTTGCTATCATCTTGAAATGTAAATTTAATACTCAAACTCACGCTATTGCCTAAGCTCTCATCACTATAGATATCAACTGGTAAAAACTCTTTTAAGCTCTTAATTTCTAGCTTCTCAATTGTCTCTTTAATGCGGATATAAGGCATATCTTTTGGCATTATGATGCTTAAATCTCTACTTAAGCTTTGGAATTTAGAGTATGGATTTGCTAGTTTTTTCACAGGTTTTAAATTATCAAAATCTATCTCACAAACATAGGTTTTAAATAGATCTCTGCTTTGTTCTATTGTAGCATTTACTCTACCAATATAGCCGATATAATCACCATTTTGATAGACTTTTGCTTGTTCAAATTCGCTTAGGAATTCAATATCATTTGATTTTCTTAGCTCAATTTTACCTAAAATATTTTGGATTAAATTAACAAAATATATAAAATCAATCGTCGCTGGTTTAGCCCCATTTAGAAGTGTTGGCTCGCCTATAAGTCCGCTAAAAACAAAGCCAAATTTAGCTCTTTGAATCCCATCTTTGCTAATAACATCACCAAATTCAAACAATTTAACCGATCTTTTTGAGTTTTTGATATTAAAGCTAGCTGCATTTAGCAAGTGATTTATTAATGTAGGCTTTAACGCACTTAACTCGCTATTTATAGGATTTAATAGCACTTCAGACGAACACGCCACACCCAACTCTTTAAGCTCAATTGGATTATCAAATAGATAATGCACACTCTCAAAAAATCCTAAATTTGCTGCTTTTTGTCTAATATTATGTGAAAGCTTATATCGCTCATAAGACTCATTTGTGCGATTTTTTTCACTATATTCTAAGGCTTTTGATGGGATATTATCAATCCCGATTATTCTTACAATCTCTTCGCAAATATCATGCGAATTTACAATATCATGACGCCATAGCGGAACTTTACGCCATAGCGGAACTTTAGCATAAATTTGTTCATTATCAGATGTTGCGCTAATCTCAAAGCCAAGCTTTTTAAGAATTCTAGCAATATCTGTGCTACTAATTGTCATTCCAATCATTGCGCTAATCTCAGATGAGCCAAAACCAATAGCAATTGGCTCTCTACTAAGCTGGACTTGCTGAGTACCAGAATATGGTGTGATATTATTATTTTTTGTAAAAATATTAAATAAAATATTCATCGCATAATTTAAATTTGGTTCAGAACCACGAGTTGAACGATAAGCAAACTCATCTTTTTTAATATCTTTATCGTTGCCTAAAATCTCTGAGATTAAATTTGGCTCTATATAACTAGCCTCTATAATAGCTATTTTACTATTTTCATCCACTCTTGCATCGTCATTTTGACTAATTCCTGCAATGCTTAAAAGTCTATCTCCGCAGTGAATTCCATATGCGCCATTTTCAAGCTTTTTTATAGTTAAAGCTATCTTTTCATCACTACTACTAGCTAACTTACCATGGTCATAAGCCCTAAATATAACTCCCGTATAATGAGTTAGGCACTCTAAAAGTCGCTCTAAATTCGTAGTCTTTTGCGATCCTATTAATGCGGCTCTTAATGCTAATTTTAAGCTTTCTTTAAAGCCTTCACCTATCTCAATAGCCCTATAAGCAAAAGCACCATTAATCAAAGCTTCACAATGTACGCTAACTAAACGCCCAATTCCAAGCTGTCTATCATCTTCATTTATTGCTTTTTCATCTCGTAAAATAAGATCAAGAGCGCATGAAAGATCTCTAGCTATACCATAAATACTTAAGCAATCTCCACGATTTGGCGTTAGTTCAATCTCTATAATATCATCATCAAAGATATCGAATTCATTCAAAGCCTTGCCTAAGACTAACTCTCCAATGCTATCATCTAAGATCATGATTCCATCATTGATCTTAGGTAGGCCTAATTCAGTTGATGAGCATAGCATTCCGCTACTTTGGACGCCTCGTAATTTCGCCTCTTTTATCTCTAATCCATTTGGCATCACAGCGCCTACTAAAGCCACAGCAACATATATATCGGCCTTAGCATTTTTCGCACCGCAAACTATCTGTAAAACTCTATCTCCTACATCAACTTCACAGACATGTAGATGGTCGCTATTTTCATGCTTTAGACAGCTTTTTACATAGCCAACAACTATATTATCTGGAATTTTAATATTAGTAACACTATCTACTTCTAATCCGATTGAATTTAGCTTAGCACAGATCTGCTCGGTGCTAAAATTTGAAAGATCTATAATCTCATTTAACCACTTTTTGCTTATTATCATTTAAACTGCTCCAATAGTCTAATATCCCCTTCAAATAAGCTTCTAAGATCAGGAATTCTATGAAGCAACATCGCAAAACGCTCCACTCCAAGCCCAAAAGCATATCCGCTCACATTTTTATACCCTACAGCCTCAAATACATTTGGATCTACAACGCCACTACCAAGGACTTCTAGCCAACCTGTTTGCTTACAGACTCTACATCCGCACCCGCTACAAAAAATACAGCTAATATCCACTTCTGTGCTAGGCTCAGTAAATGGGAAAAAGCTAGGGCGAAATCTAACCTTAACATCACCAAACATATATCTCAAAAAATCTTCTAAAATATATTTTAAATTCGCAAAGCTAACCTTAGTGCCATCTTCAACGACTAAGCCCTCTACTTGATGAAACATCGGAGTGTGAGTAAGGTCTAAATCCCTACGAAAGACTGACCCCGGCGCAATCATACGGATCGGTGGCTTTTGATTTAGCATGGTGCGGACTTGGACTGGGCTAGTGTGAGTTCTAAGAAGTCTAAAATCTTTTAGATAAAATGTATCTTGCATATCTCTTGCTGGGTGGTATTTGGGTAAGTTTAAAGCCTCAAAATTATGAAAATCATCTTCTATTAATGGACCAGTCTCGATACTAAAATTTTGTGCTACAAAATACTCAATTATTCTATCCATAGTCTCCATAACAGGGTGCAAGGCACCAGTAGATAAAGGCTCATTAAATAGCGATATATCGATAGCTTCACTCTTCATCTTAGATTTAATATATTCACTTTCTAGGCTAAGTTTTTTCTCATTTAGCTTAGCTGTTAGAGTGTCTCTTTTGATATTTAAGCTTTGGGCATAAGCCTTTTTATTTTCAGGCTCAACATCTTTTAATCTATTAAATTCAGCCGTAATGCTACCCTTTTTACCAAATAGCTCAAGCCGAATTTGCTCCAATTCATCTAAATTTAGAGCAGAGTCGATCTTGTTAATAATATCTTGCAAACCATATTCCTTAACTAAATTTATTTTTATTGTATCTAAAATTTAATTAAAATAAATTGATACTAATTGCTTAAATTTATAATCACAACGATGCCAAATTTAAGCCTATTAAAAAATATTTAAACAACTTTAGTGAAAATCAAAAAATATTCAACATTATAGAAAATTATATAAAATTATCTGATATAATATAGCCAAATTTATATATAGGAGTTTAGATGTCTTGCATTTTTGATAAGATTGTAGCTGGAGAAATCCCTTCAAATAAGGTTTTAGAAAATGATAAATTTTTAGCATTTCACGATATAAATCCTAAAGCACCTGTTCATATCTTAATAATCCCTAAAAAGCACTATGAAAATTTTCAAGAAATGGATCCAGCTTTAATGGGTGAGATGACTAAATTTATCCAAGAGGTTGCAATAGTAATTGGTGTGGATAAAACCGGATATCGCTTAGTGACTAATTGTGGTGAAAATAGCGGTCAAGAGGTGATGCATCTACACTTCCATATGTTAGGCGGCACTATGCTTAAATGGACTGACAATCACCAACACGACCCAAAAAGTAGCTTCTAAACTACATAAATACCGGCACTGGAGTATTTTCTAAGAAATACTTCGTGCTACCACCTAAGAATATCTCTTTTACCCCATTTTCTCCATAGCTACTAGCTATAACCATATCAAATTCGCCTTTTAGTGTATTTTCTAATAAAGCCTCTCCTGGTATATTTGTGGTAGTAACCACCTCAAATGTAGCATTGATATTATGATACTTTAGATATTCAAGTAGTTTTGATTTAGCATTTAAAGCTGTATCATCATATTTTTTAGTTACGATAATATGAATATTTTTTGCTCTTTTTAAAATATTTATAGAATTTGTTAAACTTCTTGAGATACTTGTAGTACCATTCCAGCCAATTAATATATTATCCATACTAAATTTTTTCATCTCATTTGGTATAATAATAGCATTTTTGCCGCTATTTATTACCGTTGCATCAAATGTAGATGTCGCCTCGCCCTTTAATGGAGTCGCTGCCACAACTAAATCACAAAATTTCGCCTCATACTCATAAAGGCGACTTCGAATTCCATTTTGTGTCTCAAATTTCGCACTTGCTGTGCCTGTGATATCGCCGATGCTGATGCCTAATTCACCGCAAATTTTTTCAAAAATTTGGTAATTTTTGTTTTTTTGATCATTTAATTCAGTAGCAAAAGCACCTTTTAAAGACTCAAACATATTGCTTCTACTAATTGTCATATCTAAATTTGATATTAACTCAAGATCTATCTGAGAAGATAAAAAATCTATATGAGCACCAAATTCCTTAGCAATAAGCAAGCCACCATAAATATGATTTTGTATTTCATCATTATTAACTAATGGACAAAATATTTTTTTGATATTCATAAGCACCCCTTTTAAATTAAATCTAGCGAGATTTTACCAGCTTTTATCTCGCTTACTTTTACTTTAATGCGATCACCTTCTTTAATAGGTGATTTAATTTTTGAGATATGAAGAAGACCATCTACCCCATCTCTTAATGAGACAAAAGCACCAAAAGTAGCTATCTTTTTAATCTCTCCATCAAATTCCTCTCCAATTTTAAAATTATCTATATTTTTAACCTCTTTTTTACCACCTCTTATTTTTAGATCTTTTTGTGTGATTTGGATTATATACTCTTTGGCTGCTTCAACCTTGCCTTTTTGCGAACCAGCTACTTTAACCTCGCCCTTTTCTCTATCTAAATCGATGCTTACATCAAATTTCTCAATTATCTCTTTGATAGTTTTTCCAGCTTGACCGATGATATCAACTATTTTTGATGGATCTACGCTAAATAGCTCTAATTTTGGCAATATCTCTTCATTTATAACTATATCATCACTGGCTTTTTCCATAATGGCTAAGATATGTTCTCTAGCCTCTTTGGCTTGCAATAAAGCCTCTTTTAAAACTTCATGACTAATGCCGCCAAGTTTTATATCCATTTGTAGTGCCGTAATACCATCTTTGCTACCTGCTACCTTAAAGTCCATATCGCCATCATGATCTTCTAACCCCATAATATCAGTTAATACAGCATACTTATCACCTTCAAATACAAGCCCCATAGCCACACCTGCTACTAGCTTGCAACTTTGTACTCCAGCGGCTCTAAGCGCTAAAGAACCACCGCATACACTAGCCATAGAACTCGATCCGTTGCTCTCTAAAATTTCGCTTACTAATCTAATAGAATATGGACTATCTAAATCTATGCTTGGATACAAGGCTCTTTTGGCTAAATTACCATGACCTAGTTCTCTACGACCTGGAGCCTTAATAGGACTAGCCTCACCTACGCTAAAGCCTGGAAAATTATAATTAAACATAAATTTCTCTGCTACAACGCCCTTTTCTGTTAATATCTCGCTCATTTGTGCGTCACTATCAGTCCCTAAAGTTGCTACTACTAAAGCTTGTGTTTGCCCTCTTGTAAATAGACAACTACCATGTGCATTTGGTAATATATTTGTCTCGATACTAATTGGACGAACATCTTTAAGCCCTCTACCATCAGCTCTTTTTGATTCATTTATTATCTGTTCTCTTACGATTTTCTTCTTATATTTACCTAATATATTTAGTATTAAATTCTTATCCCAGCTTTCGCTTATAGCTGTATCGCTAAGAGCAATTTGATTAGCTATTTTAACTAATTCACTTGCTCTTTCACTTTTTGCCATCTGATTTATAGCGTTTTTAACTTCAGTTTTATAAAACTCATCTATATAAATTGCGATATCGTTATTTTCTATCTCGCTTTTATACTCTAAATTTGCTGCTGGTTTTTTATAATCTTTAAAGGCCTCTTCATAGGCATTAGAGCCATTTATGATAGCTTCATTAGCAAATTTAATCGCTTCAAGCATCTTAGATTCATCAAATTCATTCATTGATTGCTTTTGAATAAACTCACTACATAGACCCATATCCACTACTGGATCCATCGCTATCATAGAGGTTATATCATTAGTTAATGTCGGCAAGCTTCTCATCTCAATCATCAAAAGCTCATCTTTAACCCCAGCTACATATAGATCAAGTGTAGATTTTTTAAGTTCTGAATTGCTAGGATTTAAGACAAACTCACCATCAATATGCCCAACTCTCACTCCACACACTGGATGCTCAACTGGAATATCGCTTAAATACAAAGCTACACTTGCAGCATTTAATCCTACAACTTGTAAATCCACCTCTGGATCAGCACTTAATACCATAACTACTATTTGCGTAGGATATGCGTAGCCTTTTGGAAATAATGGACGAAGACTTCTATCTATTATACGACTTGTAAGAGTCTCAAATTCTCCTGGCTTTGTCTCACGCTTTACATATCCGCCAGGGATTCTACCAGCTGCATATTGTTTTTCTAAATACTGAACAGTCAAAGGCAAAAAATCCTCTTCAACTTGAGTATCTTCTCTTGCTATTGTAGCTAGTACTACGGTATTTTTTACCCTTAAAAGCACTGCTCCGCTAGCTTGTTTAGCAACTTTATTTAGATCAAAAATTTGAATTTGATTATTTACTTCTATACTGCACTGCATTTATATCTCCTTTGATTTTTGTATTTTTTGTAGTGGTAAATAGTGCGGACTATCTTCTAAAATAGACATAGCCGACTCTACTGCAACTCTAGAATTGTAATAAAAATCTACATCCACAAAATTGCTTATCTTTTTAGCATAATATAAACTATCAACCAAGGTATTAAAGTATGATAATATATCAGCTGCTATAAGTGGAGTGCCATATGTTATAGATTTTACATTTAAATTTATTAACGATTTAATGCATACAAGTGCTGTAATACCCGTTTGACATCCTAAATCAACTAATAAAATATTTCTACCTTGAAGATTTTCTAAAAGCTTACCTTTACGATATTTATAAACATTTTTTAAAATTTTTTCCTCATATTTACGGTGTGCTTCACCATAAATAAAATCTAAGCTTATATCAAAAGCATTAACCAATTCACTGTTATAAACAATCTCCTCAGTCTCGCTAACTATAGCAATTTCACACTCAGGATTATTTGGCGCATAAAGTCTCTCACTAAAAAACAGCTCATAACTAAGATCTAGCTCATTAGCAATAGCATTAGCCAAAACAACACTATCTAAAGATGAACAAACTACAACAAAATCGCCAGATATTAACTCATTATGTGGCAATACATCTAACAATTTACTTGCTGCATCTAGTTCATCTTGAAATTTAAGATCATTTGGGCTTATCAATTTGTGGCCTTATTATCTTGTTCAATGGAAAAATCATATCCAACATCCCCTAATGGATAGAAGCTAAAATATAGATACACGCCCTGGCTTTTTTTAGACTCTAATCCAGCGCTAGTATTTTTCGGTTCGATATCTTCTTTATAAATTAAGCTATAATCCCAGCATTTTCTTTTATAGTGGATACCGCCTTGCCACATTTTAGTATAATCCCTTTGCAGATCATAATCCACACCTGCAAATATCTCATAATTATATGGAAGTTTTAAACTTGCATTGCCACTTAGATAGCTCTCCTTATCATATGCATCGCCATCATAAAAGTTTTTATCATATGTATGCCAGATTCTAGTAGCAATTTTAGTTCCGCTATATGATATACCGGTTTGAATCTTTGCGATATCATGGTCTAAATGCGAATATTCTATTTTATTACCAAAATCAAAATTACCATAATATAGATTTATTCGATTCTCAAAACTCTCAAACTCATCTCTATCAAAATCATAGCTCTCTTTTACGCTGTGTCTTAGCACTTTTTGGCCATTAACATCGTAAAAAAATTGAGTTCCATCAAATGTTATTCGCTCAGTTGTAAAGCTATTTGAAACTCTATCGATAAAGTTATCTTCAAATAGTGCTAGATTATTTGGATCATAGGTTGCGCCATCTTTTATCATATAATACTTTAATAGCTTTTCGTTGATATCACCATTATTATACCCTGGTTTAATATAATCAAATTTAAAATTTATAGTATGATAAAAGCTGCTAAATGCCCTTGACATATCATTTTCTAACAAGATTCTATGATAATGGTTAATTATATCATCATAATGATTATTGTAAAAATCATTGCCATCATAGTACTTTGCTCTGTTATAATCAACATGTGAAGCGTATAAATTCTCACTAATATATAAATTTACATAATCATCAAATAATCCAAACTGTAATCCCAAAGGAATATCAATCTCATATTGATTAGCACTTGCACCAATTTCTCTAGTGTAATTATGATATTTAACATCAAATGAATAAGTCAAATTTGGCACTATAAAGGTATTAAAAAAGCTATGATATTGCACCTTTGGTAGCTCTTGAAGCGTATCATCATTACCATATTTTGTACCGATTTTTGCCGTATCAATATAGTATTTAGCATATGTACCTAGATAGTGATTATCTGTAGCAATAAAATAATTTAATCTAGATTCTACTAGTGAGGCATGACTAGATCCATCTCTACCACGTAAATTTAAATAATCAATATCATTTAGATTTACAAATTCAAGCCACAAGCCCTCTTTAAAATCACCATCAATTAAATAACTAATTAATCTATCTCTATCATAGCCTAACTCAATTCCACGATGCTGTTTATTTTTTAAATTCTCACGATTTTTATACTCACTTCTCTCATTAAATATTCCGGAACGAATATATCCATTAGAGTACGGTGAATCAGCAAATCTAAAAGTTGAATATAGCCCAACCCCTCTATTTGTACGGATTTGCGGGTCAAATTCTAAATCCCATTCATTATACTCAGCCACATAAATTGGCTGTAAATACACCAGTCCTTCATCTCCACTATATGACAACTGTGGAGTTAAAAGTCCAGTTCTTCTAGTCTTATCAGTGCTAAAACCAAAATATGGTAGATACATCACAGGGGTGTTTTTAACATAAAATACAGGATTGTAAAGATGTAAAAATTTGCTTTGTTTATTTAATTCACCGCTACTAAATCCTATATGCCAATCTGGATCGCTAACATTACAACTAGATACAATAGCATTTTTAACACTTAGCATCTCATCAGAACTACAACTCTCATTACTTTGGAGCCAAATCTCTTTTTTCTTGTCAATTGCAAAGCTTCTATCAAAGCTCATTTCATTAGTTGTAAGATTGATTCTAGCATATTCTGAGCGGCTGGCTTCATACTCACCACGCATTAAATTTACGTTACCAAATAGCTCTATAATATTACTTTTTTGGTCATACTTTGCACTATCAGCACTAGCTAAGTAGTTTTGTGAATATAACAAAACATTACCACTAGCACTGATTATATCGCCATCTTTTTGCACATCACTAGCTAAAAATTCGACATTTTCTATATTGGCCAAAAGCTCGCCACATAAAAGCCCAGCAAATGCTAGTAATCTAATACGCATTACAAACTACAGTCTTGGCTAATTTATCTTGCCATGTTTGCCGCTGAGAATTGCCAAGCGCCCACAAAAATCCAATATAAAATAGCGTCTCGCTCAAAAGCCTCATACAAGCTCTTAAAAAGCTACTACTAAGGCTAGGTCTAGATAGCATTACAGTATCTATACAAACAAGCTTGCATAACATTTTACCAGGAGTTGCAGCATAGTACCAGATAAAAAATGTATGATACGCCACTTTCATAAGCGCAATTTGCCAAAATAAATTTGATATCGCAGCTAATGTAGCCTCAACGCCAATATCACTGGCTCTAGCGATATAATCCCAATAAATTAACATAAATAGCACAGATATGATAACATCATCGATAGCATAAGCTAGAGCTCTCTTATTTATGCTTGCAATAGTAATATTTTCTCTATATAATTTCTCTTCTAAGCTCTCTCTCATTAAAGCGCCTGATATCCGATATCATCACGGTATTGCATACCATCAAATTGAATATTTTTAGCTAGTTCATAAGCTCTATCTCTAGCCTCTTTTACACTCGTTCCTTTACCTACAGCTACTAGTACTCTACCACCTGTTGCATATAATTTACCGCCTTCTAACGACACTCCAGCATATGCTATATGCGAGTTTTGTGGAATATTTTCTACGCTTATTTTAGCTGCTGGACTGCTTTTATATGGATAATCTTTACTAGCTAGCACCACGCCTACAGCAATCTCATTTTCTAGTTCAAATTTACTTAATTTTCCAAGTGCTGCACCGTGCAAAATCTCACCTAGCTCACCACGAATTAATGGCATTAAAACCTCACACTCTGGATCGCCAAATCTAACATTAAATTCAAGCACATATGGCACATCATTTACCACCATTAATCCTACAAATAATACCCCGCAAAATGGCGCATTCTCAGCTTGCATTCCTTTAAGTGTTGGTTCTACTACCTCTTTTTCTACTCTTTTTATTAGCTCTTCATTGGCTAATGGGCTTGGTGCATAAGCACCCATTCCACCAGTATTTGGGCCTTCATCGCCGCTTAGCAATCTTTTATGATCTTGTGCTACTGGAAGTGAGACGAAGCTATTTCCATCACAAATAGCAAAAAAACTAAGCTCAAATCCACCTAAAAACTCTTCTACTACAACTCTCTTACCAGCTGCACCAAAACTTTCCCCGCTTAACATATCTTTTACAGCAGTCTTAGCCTCATCTTTGCTCTTAGCAATTATTACACCCTTTCCAGCACATAACCCATCTGCTTTTACTACAACTATATCGCCTAAGGTATCAATAAATTCAGCCGCTTCGTCATAATTATTAGTATTTATAAATCTTGCTGTTCTTATGCTATTTTTGGCTAAAAATTCCTTCATATATGCTTTTGAACTCTCTAATCTTGCAGCAGCACGTGATGGACCAAAAATAGTTAAATTATTAGCTTTAAAGATATCAACCACACCATCGCTTAAAGCATTTTCAGGACCAACTATAGTAAGTTCTATTTTATTTTCAAGTGCGAATTTAGCAAGATCATTAAAATCTTTAATATCTACATTTTGACCCAAATTTGCAGTTGCTCCATTACCTGGCGAGAAAAAAAGATTATGTGTTTGGTTATCTTGAGTTAATCTAAGTCCAATGGCGTACTCTCTACCGCCACTTCCAATAATGAGAATATTCATATAATTCCTATAAATTTAAAATACCCAGATGGTCGGTGCATAGTAGAATCGGCCCTAATATAAAGCCAATCTTGCAAATAGGCAGCAGCTTTAGGTCGCAGCTTCTAAACCGTTAGGCATCAAGCAAAGTCACGTCACACCACTCTGCACATCTTCGCTAATACTAATTTGTTGGACCTTCATAAAAATGCTATCGAGTCATCCAGGCAGGGAAATTATATCAAATTTGACTTAAATTTTAGATAGTTTATTGGATTTTAAATCAAATTTTTTTCAAATTCAGCTCCAAATTGCTATAATCTAGCATAAATTTTAAAATTTAAGGTAGAAAATGTATAAAATTAGACCAGCTAAAAAAGATGATATCAAAGATATAATTAATCTTGTTAAAGAACTAGCTGAATATGAAAAGATGAGCGATAGGATAAAATTTAGTGATGAATTATTTCAAAATTCTATTTTTGAAAAAAAATACGCTCACATTTTAGTTTGCCAACATAGCGAAAAAATCATAGGATATGCTATATATTTTTATACCTTCTCTAGCTTTCTTGGGCGTGCGGGGATATATTTAGAGGATTTATATGTTCAGCCTAAATTTCGTGGTAATGGTATTGGTAAACAATTTTTAGCCATTCTTGCTAAAAAATGCATTGATGAAGGATTGGGGCGACTAGAGTGGGAGTGTTTGACTTGGAATGAACCAAGCTTAGAGTTTTATTATAAACTTGGTGCTAAAAATAGAGATGAGTTTTTTCATCTTAGACTCGATGGTAAAGAGTTGGAAAATTTAGCAAATTTTATTAAAGATTAAATAGCTTTTTGGTAGTATAATGGACAAAAATTATACCATTTACAAGCTTGAGACATTGCGTGCAATGGGTTTTAAATTTGTTAGCTTTGATGAGATTTTACCACATAAAATATCTGAGTTTAACTCTTTAAAGCTATTAAATACACAAATAAAAAGCTGTAATCTTTGCCAGCTATGCAAAAGCCGAACTAACGCAGTCATTGGTAGTGGAAATATTAGTAGTGGTGTAGTTTTTGTGTTTGATAGTCCAAATGTTAGAAGCGATAAAAATGGTCTTTGTACTCCTGATGATTCGCTTTTGCGATATTTAAATTTAGCTGGACTTAACGCAAATGAGATATATTTTACATATATTTTAAAATGTATTAATAAGCAGAATAATTGGTATTATAATGATATTTGTACAAAGTTTTTTGACCAAGAACTTGCAATCATTAAACCTAAGTTTATTGTAAGCTTTGGATTAAATTGTTTTAAAGAACTAGCTAAAAATGGCTCATTTGAGAGCCATAGAGGTGGCATTTATAGACTTAAAAATTCACTTTATATGCCGACTTTTGATAACGCTTGGATAGACAAAAATCCTAGTAAAGCTAATGAGTTTATAGCAGATTTAAAAAAAATAAAAGGATATTTATGAAAAATTTAATTATTTCATTTTTTATGATTTTTATAGCAGTCATACAGGCAAATTCGCAATCTAGATGTGATAAAGAGTGCTTAAAAGAGTTATCTCGTGGGGTTGATTTTATCCAATTTATCTACACTCCGCTAACTATGAGCGAACCTTTTAAGAGCTACTATGCTGGTATTAAAAAGCTTGCAACCATTCCAGAGATTGAGATTGGCCGCAAAGATATAAAAGTTGCCCTAATAATTCCTCAAGATGTAATAAAAAGCTACTCTGTAGTAGTAAGTGATTCAGTTTTTGCATATATTTTCAAACGTGATGTTGGTTCGCATATTGAGATATTTTATAGCGGTAATGAGAGTGCAGAAAATCTAAATTTAGCTATAAACAGAGCAAAAAATGCTGGATTTAAATATCTTATTGCTCCACTAACAACAAACGGCTTAGAGATTGTAAATAGCGATGATTATGATGATTTAATATTTTACATTCCAACAATCAATATCAAAAATATTTCAAACCCAAGATCAAATTTATTCTTTGGTGGCATTGATTATGAAGCACAAATTCAAAAGCTATTAACAAAAGCCAACCATAAAATAACCGCATTTGGCGATGGTAGTAGAGTCTCAGATATGCTAAATAATCTAGTTGCTAATAACACAAATGAACCATATATTAAGAATATAGAAGGTAGTGATATAAAGCTAAATTTCTTAAAAAATAATTATAAGGTTAAAAATAGCTCTATATTTTTAAATACTCCATTAATTAAAAGTGCACTACTTAGTTCGCAATTTAGAGTATTTGAACTTACACCTCACATACTGCTCTCAACTCAGCTTAACTATAATAGCGCTTTAATCAGCCTTACTCAAAGTGGTGATCGTAAAAATATGTATATTGCTAACTCCATAATGACTCCTGATAGCCAACTAGAGACACTTAGTGCTATTTTAGGAGAAAAGCTTGATTATGATTGGGTAGCTTACTCTACAATGATTGGAATGGATTTTATATATCTAAATTACATAAACAAAAGCGCAAAAGCTATCTTTAAAGAAGAGATGCAAAATAATCAAATACAATACAATATAAATATTATGCGTGCTGGAAATTATGGATTTTATTTTGATGAGTAGTAGTAATAGGTAAATCCTATTACTTAGCTTTAATGTTCATTTAACTGGCCAAAAACTCTAGCAAATTCTGGCTCAAGTCTAGAGAGCTTTCCATCGCTAATAAACCCTACTATAACCTTTGCACGAAATATCAATTCACGCTCACACTCTCCTTTAATGTTTGCTACTTTATATATATCTTGAGCTAGGGTTAAACTTACACTGCCAACCTTGACAAGCTTGGTTTGAACATCTAATATATCTCCTAAAACAGCAGGTTTTAAATAGTGTGCTTCAAGCTTTGTAACTACAAAGTGGCGACTATCATTAAATTCAATTCCAGAAGCAAATACTATCTCACTTCTAGCACGCTCACAAAATTTAATATAATTGCTATGATATACTATCCCACCACTATCTGTATCTTCGTAATAAATTCTAACCTTTAATCCCATTAACTCTCCTTACGCACCCTAATGAAAAATAGCGCCACTTGAGCCAAGATCATTGCTTTCATCACAAATTCACTAGCTTTATGCATACTAGCAAATTCAGCCGTAGCAGTCGCTTCAGCGCCGATTTTTTGAGCTTGAAGAATATATGGCGTGAAATAAAATACAAACGACATAGCCAAAAGAGTTATAATAAGTGCTAAGAAAAACGCACTAATTTTATAATTAAAACTCTCACTATTTTTCAAATTAATAATCTCAAAAAGAAAAATTAGCGATGAGATAAATATCAACATCACATTATATTTTAAAAATACTTGAGTCATTAATTGACCGCTTTGATAGTGGCTCAAAACTCCTTCGCCAATATATTGCGATGGATAAAATATCACAGGCGCCATAAATATCCCAATAGCAAGCTCAGCACCAATACAAATACCAAGCAAAAGCAGATAAAAACTTCTAAATTTAACCATTATTTTCCTTTATTATAAGCTACAAACCCACGATCTAATCCAGCTAAATCGGTATAAAATTCACTTTGAAAATCAAGCTTATCAAGATAATTTTTCATAGATTCTCTTTGATCATAGCCCATTTCGCAAATTAAATATTTAGCTCTAGATTTTGCTAGATTAATAATATCTTTTAATATCTCATCACCAATTTGACCACCTATTAATGCTGTTTTTGGCTCACTTAAAACCCATTTATCCAGCGGATAATTGGCTGCAATATATGGCGGATTAGAGATAATAATATCAAAATCACCATTAACTTTATCAAGATAATTTGACTCTATTAGCTCTATATCGACTTGAAATTTCTCTTTATTTATCTTAGCATACTTGAGTGCATCTAAGCTAATATCAGTAGCAATTATTTTAGCATTTTTAAGCTCTAAGGCTAAAGATATACTAATAATTCCACTCCCAACACCAATCTCAGCAATCCTTGGTGCATTAAATTTACTAGCTATCTCTAGGGCTTTTTCTATCAAAATCTCAGTCTCAAATCTTGGGATTAAAACTCCCTGCCCTACCTCAAAATCTCTTCCCATAAACTCACAAGAACCAAAAATATACTCTAATGGCTCTCCATTTTTATATCTATCTAATAATTCTATAAATTTATCTTTTTTAGCCAACTCATCATTTAAATGTAAAAATATCCACTCTCTACTTTTTTTTAAATGAAACTCCATTAATAAGTACGCAAAACGATTGCCAAATTCCTTGGCTAAGTTCAAACCATCACAAATTCTCAAGACGCTTTAGCCTCTCAAATAGGGTTGGATGTGAATGATATACAAAACTATAAAATGGATGAGAAAGTGGAAAAGATTTATTTTCTTTACCAAGTTTTTTAAGAGCTGATATCATATACTCTTTATTAGTTTTATTAGCGCCAAATTCATCAGCGCCAAATTCATGCGACCTAGAAAATGTCGATATTAAAGGCTCTACAACCACCATAAAAAGTGAAGAGTATAGCAAGAAAAAGATAAACAATCCGCCACCACTTTGTTCTAATCCAAGTGCGGTATAAATATTAACTGGAATATTTCCAAAAATTGCAAAAAAACCAAATAAAACCGCACCCATTAAGGCTATATTTTTAATTATATCTTTATGTTTGAAGTGGCCAAGCTCATGGCCAAGAACTGCTATAATCTCATTTTTATCAAGTTTGTTTATTAATGTATCAAATAATACTACTCTCTTAGTCGCTCCAAGCCCACCAAAATAAGCATTTAATCTATTATCTCTTTTACTAGCATCCATACTATATATACCACTACTTTTAAATCCACATGAGTTTAATAGATTATTTATAGCTAAATTTAACTCATCATTTTGCAATGGAGTAATCTTATTAAATATTGGAGCAATAATTGTCGGATATATCAAATTTACTAACAAAATTAATCCAAAACTAATCGCAAAAGCCCATATCCACCAGCTCTGCCCTAAAAACTCATAGCAATTTAATAAAATCCATGAAACTCCAAACCCAAATACAAAAATCATTATTATAGTTTTAATAAAATCCATAGCAAAAAGCCCAACTGTGCTATTGCAAAAGCCAAATTTCTTATCCATTACAAATTTACTATATATCTCAAAAGGTAGGTTAATTACTGCCCCAATGACTAAAAATAAAGCAACAAGCAAAGCATCTCTTACTATAACCATCTCTATACCACTAAGGCTAGAAGCCAAAGCACTAGCGCCCCATACGCTCCATATAGCTACAGTAATAAATAGAAAAATATTATGAATTATCTCAAATTTTTGCTTTTGTATTGCTACGATTGCGGCATTATGAAATTCTGCCTCAGGCAATACTACTGGCTCCTTACATCTTTTAATGTAATTTATCTGTAAGATACTTAAAACCACTCTATAAATTGTAAATAAAGCATACAAAGTAATTAAAATTTCAAGCATAAAAACTCACTTTAAAAAATTATTATAAAAACTACTAATAAATACAACTAAGATTATAAATGGAATTACAAATTTAACATAATAAAACCACATATTTACAATAGTTTTTGAGCTTTTCGTTCCATACATTATCTCAGCTTTAGCCTCATCTTTTAGCACCCAACCAACAAAAAGCGCACAAAACAAAGAAGTCAGCACAAAAAATATAGTAGCACTAATAGCATCATAAGCATCAAATATATTTTTACCAAAAATTGTAATATCTGATAGGATATTTGTCGCCATCAAAGAAGGGATATTGCCAACTACAAAAATTACACTAAGTACTAACACAATAGCATTATGGCGTTTAATTTTAAATTTTTCTTCTAAAACAGTAATAATAACCTCATAAATTGGCAACGAAGTAGTAAGTGCCGCAATCATAAGTAGCCCAAAAAATGCAATAGCCATAATCTGACCAGCAAACATACTAGAAAATACTATTGGTAAACTCTTAAATACCAAACTTGGTCCACTATCAGGAGAAATTCCAAAAGTAAATAAAGATGGAAATATCATAAATCCAGCTACTACGGCAATTACGGTATTTACAACCCCAGTAATTACTGAGGTTTTTATAAGATCTTCATCCTTTCTTAAAAAGCTAGAAAGTGTAATCATAACCCCAAATCCAAGCGATAATGCAAAGAAAACTTGACCTAAAACATCGATAAATAGCTTCATAGTTATTTTACTAAAATCAGGCGTAAGATAGAATTTAATACCTTCAATAGCTCCATCAAGTGTGACATTCCTAGCAACCATAGCTAGCATCAATATAAATAGTAATGGCATTAGATATTTAGCGGCCTTTTCTATTCCATCTACTGCACCTTTTACTAATATAATATAATTAATAAGCACAAAAATAGCTGTCATAATACCAATAGCAAGTGGCGAATTAATAATATTTGTCTCATAAAATTCAGCTGTTACAGCAGCACTAATTGGCTGTGAAATATCAAATCCACCAACAATAATATTATATATATAATCTAACACCCAACCGCCAATTACCATATAATACGCCATAATACCAAAGGCGCCACAAATCCCCATCCATCCGACAATTTTCCACAATGGATTTACTTTTTTACCATTTGCGTAACCACCAAATGCATCTACTGAGTTGATATGTAGTCTTCTACCTATGGCATTTTCAGCTAAAATCATTGGAATGCCAATAACAATCATCGCTATACAAAATATAAGAACATAAGCACCACCGCCATTTTGGCCTACTAAATATGGAAAACGCCAAGTAGCGCCAAAGCCGATAGTAGCACCCGCAACAGCTAAAATATATGTAAGTCTAGAACTCCAAGTTTGTCTATTTTCTACCATTGATATCCCTTAATTTTGAGAAAGCTCAAGCACCTCAAAATACTCATTTTCTAGCAAATTCAATTCACCCTTTTTCTCTTCAAGCTCTTCAAATAAAGTTTGTAAGCCTATTTTTTGGTAAATTTCTGGGGTTGAAAGAGCGTGATTCAATTCACTTATTCTGCTCTCTAAAGCTTCTATTAGTGCTGGGTGATTTTGTAGAATTTGATTTTGCTTATAGGTTAGTTTAACCTTAGATGTTTTTTGTTTCTCTTTAGTTTCTATGTTTTGACCTAGCTCTGATTCTATATCACTTAGCTGATTTAGCTCCTCTTCTATATCTAAGTATTCACTATACTCCATATAAATTTGCTCGATTTTGCCATTTTCATACGCCCAAAGCTTATTAGTAATCTTATCTATAAAATACCTATCATGGCTTACTATTAATATCGCTCCTTCAAAGCTAAGCAGATACTCCTCTAAAATATTGATAGTAGCTATATCAAGGTCATTTGTAGGCTCATCTAAAATCAAGCAATCATACTCTTTGGTAAATAGCAAAGCTAAGGCCAAACGATTCTTCTCTCCACCGCTTAATACCCCAACTGGCTTATCTAAAAACTCTTTTGGAAATAGAAAATTCTTTAAATATCCATAGACATGATAATTTCTTCCACGAACCATTATATGATCGCCGCCATTGGGACAAAATAGCTCAATTAAGGACTTATCATCGCTAATACTCTTTCTGCTTTGATCAAAATAGCCAATTTTGATATCGCCACGATTGATTACACCACTATCTGGGCTTAGCTCTCCTAGCAATATCTTTAGCATAGTAGATTTACCGCTACCATTTCTACCTACTATTCCTATGCGCTCACCTTGTAAAACCCTAGCGTTAAAATCGCTAAAAAGTACCTTATTATCTATAGTTTTAGATAAATTTTTACACTCAAATAGCATCTTTTTGCGATTTTGATTTAATCCACCACCATTAAAACTCTTACTAGCTCTTTCTAGCTCTAGTTTAACTCTTCTAATTAATCCTGGATTTTTCTTAGCCTCTTCACGCATAGCTAAGATTCTTTGTTTTCTACCTTCATTGCGTTTTAGCCTTGCTTTTACACCGCGTCTTAACCACTCTTCTTCGCTTTTTAAATTTTTTATTAGTGTCTCGTGAGATTTAGCTAAGCTTCTTAGAATTTCCTCTTTTTTGGTTAGATAATTAGCATATCCTCCATCAAAACTTCTTAATGCTCCATCTTCAATCTCAACTGAACGAGTAGCAAGTCTATCGATAAAATACCTATCGTGACTAATAAATACAATTGTTTGATTAGATGCTAATAATAGCTCTTCAAGAAATCTCACCATATAAACATCAAGATGGTTTGTAGGCTCATCAAGCAACAAAACATCTGGCTTTTTAAGGATCAAAGCACCCAAGGCAACCCTGCGAATTTCCCCGCCGCTTAAGCTATTTACAAGCCTATTTTCATACTCTCTAAGGCCAAAACTATCTAAAATTCTCTCAATTTTATTTTCTATATTCCAACCATCTTTAGACTCAATAAATTTAACAAGCTCATCTTGGAGGTGGAGCAATTCAGGATTTTCATGCTCATTGCTCATTTGAGCTAGGACTTTCTCATACTCATCTCTAGCATCAAATATCTCTTTTAATTCATAATTTAATGCATCTTTTACGCTTAAATTATCATTAAATTTAGGTGATTGAGCTAACATCTCAATACTTATTGAGTTTTGCCTTATCACTCTACCGCTATCAATCTCGCACTCTCCACGCAAGATCTTCATTAATGTACTCTTACCGCCACCATTTTTACCTATTATGGCGATTCTTTCTTTTTCATTTACACTGAAATTCGTCTCATTTAAAATAATTTTATCGCCAAATTTTTTACTAACTTCTATAAGATCAATAAGAGCCATATCAATTCCTATATGTTAAGATCTTTGCGTCTAAGCATAAACCATATACTACAACCAGCAGCTATAAAGCCAAGAACTACCATATAATACGCCAAATACATAGGGTCAAATTTAAATACCATAGCAGTAGCAAATGGAGTAGTAACACCACCAGCTATAGCATAAGCAATATTATAAGCAAATGAAATCCCACTAAATCTAAGTTTATTAGGAAATATTGCAATCATCAAAAATGGCGCCCCACATGGACCAACACAAGCCAGTAAGCCACTAAGCAAATAAAGCCCTAGAACCATCTCAAAACTCACCCCACTATAAAGCGCATCAAAATAGGCATAAACACTAATTGAAAATAATAAAGCCAATACTAAAGTAGTTTTAGCAATACCATATTTATCACTTAATCTACCATAAATAAAACAACCAAAACATAAAAGAACTATAGCACCCATCTGCATATATATAGTTGTAAGACGCCCTAACTCAACTCCATCAGCGTTAAATGCCTTAGGCATAAAATTTGGCATTAAAAGTATAAGAACAACAATACATCCAGTTAAAACCCAAGTGATAAGCATAGATGCGATACTATCAATTTTATGAAATTTAAATATGGATTTTAAAGGAATTTTATCAAGCTCATTTCTCTCTTGCATCTCTTTAAATACCGGAGTTTCACTTAAATATCTTCTAAGATATATAGATATAATCCCAAAGACACCACCTAAAATAAATGGCAATCTCCACATCCCATCTCTAATCTCATTATCACTCCAAATATCTTTAACAATCATAGTAACAAAACTACCAAGCAAGATACCAGCTACAACTGCTGCTGTTAGAATGCTTATGCTAGTATATAGCTTTCCACGAGGTGCATGCTCACTAACAAATACCCACGCTCCAGGAAGCTCTCCGCCAATTGCAATACCTTGTAAAATTCTAATAATAACTAAAATAATTGGTGCTAAATATCCAATACTTTCAAATGTTGGCATAATACCTAATAAAAATGTAGGAATAACCATAAGTAAAATAGAGAGCATAAACATATTTTTACGGCCATTTTTATCCCCAAAATGTGCCATAATCACCCCACCAATCGGCCTAGCTAAATATCCAGCAGCAAAGGTGCCATATGTATTAAAAATAGCCCAAAATGGATCTAAATCAGCCGGAAAAAATAGCAATGATATATAAGAAGCAAAAAATACAAAGATAATAAAATCATAAAACTCAAGCATTCCACCAAGAGATGAAAGCCCCAAAATTCTAATGTCTGATCTACTAAATGATCTAGCCATCTTATTCCTTGTTTAAAAAATTAAATCTAGTATTATACAAAAGCATTACTAAAATAGAGTTTAATAATAAAATCAAATACTAAATCAAATACTATTTATTTAAAAAATATTTAAATTTAAAATTTAAATTTTGAATATTTTTTAATAAATATAGCAATAATTTAGATAAAATCTTGAAATTTAATCTTAAGGAATTAGCTTGATAGAGTATGAGGGTTTTAAAATAGAATATAGCAAAAAACGGGTAAAATATCTACGCTTAAAGATTACTAAAACTGGCGATATTAAGCTAGTAGCTCCACTCAATGCAAGCAAATTTCAGATAGAAAGCTTTATCTCATCTCATACTAAATGGATAGAAAGAACCCTATCAAAAATCCCAAAAACAGACCCAAACTCTATAAAATTTCTAGGTAAAAGCTATCAAATTCAAATTTCACCAGATTTTAAAATTATTGATAATCAAATATTTACACCAGATATTCAAACTTTTACAAACTACGCAAATAGCATATTAAAAGATCTAATAAACCAGTATATAAATATATATAATCTTAAAATAAATAGACCTATAAATGCCATAAGAATCAAAAAGATGAACACAAGGTGGGGGAGCTGCAATAGTAAAAAAAGGTATTTAAATTTCAGCACCCAGCTAATCCAAAGAGATAAGAGATTTATAGAATATGTGGTGCTTCATGAATTAGCTCACCTCATCTATCCGCACCACCAAAAGCAATTTTATGATTTTATTCTAAGTTTAATGCCTGATTTTAAAGATAGGCTCAATCTATAAATCTTTTTGTGATATCGCCGTAAGACTCAACTCTTCTATCTCTTAAAAACGGCCACCATCGCCTAACTTCTTCGCATTTTTTCATATCTATATCTACTATTTGGACGATCTCATCGGTTGAATTTGACCTAAATAGCTCCACGCCTTGAGCATCAAAAACAAAGCTATTCCCCCAAAATCTAATCCCACCACCGCACTCATCGCTCTCAAATCCTACACGATTAACAGCGATAACAGGTAGATTATTGGCTACAGCATGCCCTCTTTGGACTGCTACCCAAGCTTCTAATTGAGCCGATTTAGTCGCTTCATCGTCTCCATCAAACCATCCAATTGCCGTTGGATATATCAAAATTTTAGCCCCGCTTAAAGCCATCAATCTAGCCGCTTCTGGATACCACTGATCCCAACAAACTAAAACCCCAAGCCTACCTAAACTCGTATCAATAGGCCTAAAACCTAAATCACCTGGCGTAAAATAGAATTTCTCATAAAAATTTGGATCATCAGGGATATGCATCTTTCTATATTTGCCTGCTTCTTTTCCATCGCTATCAAATACAACTGAAGTATTATGATATAAGCCCTCAGCTCTCTTCTCAAATAGCGAAGTTACTAGCACTACCTTATTATCCTTAGCTACATTAGACCAATAAATTTTATCTTTTTCATAATCATTTGCTAGATCAAATTTACCCACGCTCTCATCTTGACAAAAATACGCCCCTTGATGAAGCTCTTGAAGCACGACTAGCTGCGCTCCATCTTTAGCAGCTTTTTGAATCATCTGTGTAGTATGCTTAATTGTGCTATCTTTGTCCCCATAATATCTATGTGCGATTAATGCTACTTTCACTATTTTATCCTTTTAAATCTATTTTGGCTTGAGCAGTGTAGGCTACCATTTTGTCTGATAAAGACTCTACTATCTACGCCTATTATATCTCTATTTGGCAAGGCCTTTTTAAGAGAGTTTATAGCCCTTTGATCTGCGATTTTATCTCCATATGTAGGCACTATCAAAGCACCATTTATAAAGATAAAGTTACAATATGTAGCTCCAAGGCGTCTATCATTGTAATAAACTGGCTTAGGTAAATTGAGTGCTATAAGCTCAAATCCACTAGATTCTAGCTCTTTTTTCATCAAATTTAACTCCACAAAATGCTCATCACTCTCATCATCACAAGCTGCGTAAGCTATGGTATTTGGGGATATAAATCTAGCTAGAGTGTCTATATGACTATCGGTGTCATCGCCTTTTATAAATCCATGATTTAACCAAACTATCTTTTTTAACCCAAACAGATCTTTTAGCCTTATCTCAAGCTCATCTTTACTAAGTCTATTTCTATTATCATTTAATAAGCACTCAGTGGTTGTAAGCATTACTCCATCACCATTAAAATCGATACTACCACCTTCTAAAATCAAATTAATCTCTTCTAATTTAGTTCCAAAATGCTCAAATAATTTCTTATTTACTGCATCATCTTTGCTACTGCTAAATTTACCGCCCCAAGCGTTGAATTTAAAATCATAGCTGATAATCTCATCACCTAAATTCACATCTATCGCACCATAATCTCTAATCCAAGTATCATCGGTATCAATTTGTAAAAATTCGCAATTTTTATACTTCTTAAACCTAACAAAATCACTTGAATTTGGGGCGATCAATAGCACTTTTTGGTAATTACTAACCACCCTTACTAACTCTTCATAGCTATCTAAAATTTCATCTAAATACTCAGCCCAATCGCTATTAATATGCGGAATGCTAAGCATCAAAAGCTCTTGGTCTTCCCACTCGCCAAAGGCTCTAATCTTACCTAAATTTGACATCAACATACCTTTAATTAAATCCCAAAAGAATAACAAAAAAAATTTTAAAATCCAATAAACTATAGATTAAATTTAGCAATTTTTTGCTATTATTTTGGGATATTTTTACAAAAGGAGATTTATGGTTTTTAGCTCTTATGCTTTTATATTTGGCTTTTTGCCTGTTATGATAGTTGGATTTTATCTATTAAAATACCTTAATTATCATAGGGCTTCTAATATATTTTTAGTCCTTGGAAGTCTATTTTTCTATGCTTTTTGGAATGTTTTGTATCTGCCTATTTTGGTTGGGTCGATTTTGATAAATTACCTTATCGCTAGTAGAATTTTATCTATCAAATTAGCCAAATTGGGGGGGGGTAAGAGCCTTTTAATCATTGGAATTATCCTTAATCTTAGCTTACTTGGGTTTTTTAAATATACAGATTTTTTCTTAGAAAATTTCAATCTCTTTAATCAAATTTTAAATTTAAATTTCAATATCCCCTTGCCGCATATAGTTTTGCCTTTGGCTATATCATTTTTCACTTTTCAGCAGATCGCATTTTTAACTGATTGCTATAAAAATGTAGATATCAATGACCTAAGGGAGCATGGTAAAAAAATAGATTTTATAGATTATTGCTTGTTTATCAGCTTCTTTCCGCAATTAATCGCCGGACCAATAGTCCATCACAAAGAGATGATGCCACAATTTAAAGCTAATGAGACTATCCCTACTCAATATCAATCCATAGCCAAAGGGCTATTTATCTTTAGTATTGGACTATTTAAAAAGGTATTTATCGCAGATAGCTTTGCGAAGTGGGCTAATGCTGGATTTAGCTATGTAGAAAATGGCGGGGTAATGAATATCATAGAGTCATGGGTAACATCGCTTTCATATACTTTTCAGCTATATTTTGATTTTAGTGGGTATTGTGATATGGCTATTGGGCTTGGGCTGATGTTTGGTATCATCTTGCCTATAAATTTCAACTCGCCATATAAATCATTAAGCATAACCGAATTTTGGCGTAGATGGCACATAACCTTAGGTAGATTCTTAAAAGATTATCTATATATTCCACTTGGCGGAAATAGATTTGGCAAGATTTTAACCCTTAGAAATCTCTTTATTGTAGCGTTTTTAAGTGGAATTTGGCATGGTGCTGGATGGGGATTTGTGATTTGGGGTGCGCTTCATGGCGTTGCTATGGCGATTCATCGAATTTATCTATATTTTGATATCTCATTAAGATACGCAAATTCAAAAATCTATAAAATTTTTTGCTGGTTTATAACATTTAATTTTTTAAATATCACTTGGATATTTTTCAGAAGTCAAAACTTAGATGGGGCTTTAAATTTGCTTAAAGGAATGTTTGGGATTGTCTGGATAGAATTGCCACAAAAGCTTAGATTTCCTTTGATTTTAGAGCAAATTGGCGGTAGAAATGATACTATCATATATCTTATCATCGCACTAATCATAACTCTAATGCGCAAAAATAGCATTGAGATGCTAAATTCATTTAAGCCAAATTTAAAAAACGCAATTTTCGCTGGATTGTTGCTATATATAGCACTCATCACACTTAGTATAACTCCATATGTAGAATTTATATATTTTAATTTTTAAGGTTTTAACATGTCAGATAAAAATGCGAAAAAATTTATAATAGCCACCATCATCACCCCTATAGCTCTTGGCGCTATTTTATTAAGCTTGATATATATCTATGATCCACTTCAAATATTTCATAAGAGCTTTTTTGATAAGCCACGATTTTTTGGAGAGATGCGTATCGGAGCTAAGGGGATTATAGAGCATTATGATTATGATTCATATATTCTTGGTACCTCTATGCTACAAAATACCTCCGCAAAAGAAGCAAATCAAAAAATTGGCGGAAATTTTGTCAATATATCTCCAGCAGCAAGCAGCATAGCAGAAAGAGCGATTATATTAAATTTTTTATTTAAGCACAAAAAACCTAAAAATATAATCTACTCTTTAGACGCATTTAGTGATGAGATGCGAGGGAAGATAGATTTCAAACTCCTTTATGATGACTCCAAATTAAATGATTTAGAAGCATACTTAAATGATAGATTTCTAATCTGTATTTTAACACTTAGTAAAAATGAGAAATGCATTGGTAAGCCTGATATTGAAACTCTTTTACAATGGTATAGAGAAGAAAAACAACAACAAAGATTGGGCGGATTTGCTAATTGGATAAAATACAATCCAGATGAGCTAAAAAAATTTGATCTTTTCAATCTTAAACCCGTAATATTTGATGAAAAATTATTTGATACGACAAAGCAAGAGCAGTTTATCGCCAAATACACAATACCTTTTATTAAAGATAATCCGCAAACCAAATTTTACCTAATACTCCCACCATATTCTAGATTTCATTTTAAAGTTTTTCCAGAAGCTTTTATGGAGCGTAAAAAGGTGATATTATATCTACTTGAGCAGATTAAGGATTTAGATAATGCTACAATTTACGCTTTTGATGATTTGGATTATCCTGATGAGATCGCTAATTACGCCGGAGATACGGTTCATTACGCACAAGATATGAACTCTTTAGAGCTTAGCGCTATTAAAGACAAAAAACATATTTTAACCCTTGATAACGCAAAATCATACTTTGATAAAATGGAGCAAAAGATCAAATCCTATGATATAAAGCCATTTATCAAAGCTTTAGAAAATGTAGAGATAGAGCAGATAAAGCAGTAAAATATAGCCCGTAAACAGGGCTATACCAAATTTAATTATTTAAATTATCGTTTTAGCTGATTTACGGTTTGGAGCATTTCATCACTTGTTGTGATAGCTTTTGAGTTGGCTTCATAAGCTCTTTGGCCTGTGATGAGATCAGTCATCTCTTCTACTAATTGGACATTACTCATCTCTACAAAGTGTTGCTTGATCTGACCAAAGCCATCAGTACCGCCATTACCGATATTTGGTGCTCCGCTCGCTGCGGTTTCTAAAAATAGATTATCCCCCATAGCGTGAAGTCCGGCTGGGTTTATAAAGTTAGCTAACTCTATTTGACCGATCTGTGTCATCTCTTCATTGCCTGGTTGAAGTACTGATATAGTTCCATCAGTTCCTATTGAAATTTCAGTAGCGTCAGCTGGGATAGTCATCTCAGGAAGTAGTCTATAACCATCGCTATTTACTATATTTCCATCGCCATCTAGCTTAAATGCCCCATTTCTTGTATATGCTGTAGTACCATCTGGAAGCTGAACTTGGAAAAATCCATTACCGGCAATTGTCATATCAAGCGCATTTCCTGTCTCTTTGAAATATCCTTGCCCAAACATCTTTGTAATAGCAGTTGGACGCACGCCAAGACCTACTTCCATACCTGTTGGGCTCATTGTAGTAGCACTTGTCGGTGTGCCTGCGTATTGCATAGTTTGATACATCAAATCAGCAAATTCGGCTCTATTTTTCTTAAAACCTATAGTATTGACATTTGAGATATTGTGCGATGTTGTATCTATTTGTGTTTGTTGTGCTATCATACCTGTAGCTGCTGTATATAGTGATCTTATCATTATCTTATCCTTTAATTAGCTCTCATAGAAGCTAGTTTATTTATTGCATCTTGGTTAAGGTCGCTCATATGTGTTGTCATAACTTTTTGGTACATATCTACCATTCTTTGTGTTTCAATTAGACTTACCATCTCTTTAACTGGATTTACATTTGAGATTTGTGCATAGCCTTGAGCGATTGATCCACTTTCAATATTATCAGTTAGGCCATCTATATTATCTAGTTTATAGAGATTATCGCCCTCTTTTTGTAAATCTCTAAGCTCTCTAGGCTGAGCGATATAAAATCTCCCCACAGGCTCATCTCCTGCGTAAATATTACCATCTTTGTCAACTGTCATTTGAGTATCTTGCGGAATTTGAATACCTCTATTTGGTCCTTGTTGAGCAGCATAGTTGCTAGGCAGTACTCTATAACCCTCTTTTGTAACTAAATACCCTTCGCTATCTAAATTTAGTGAGCCATTTTTAGTCAGCCTTATACCTGATGGACTATCTACTAGTAAAAATAGATCATTTTTGCCAAGTGATATATCTAGCGGATTATTAGTATGCTTTAGCCCACCAGTGCCAAAATCAGTATAAACCTCATTGATATGTGGCACTCTATTTAATGTGCGGTTTAGAAATTTAGCTGAATCTTTAGTGTGATTTTCTAGCGGCAAAGCATCCTTTGTCTCTTTAAATATTCTTTCAAAATCAGCTATCACCACATCATCTTTTTTATATCCGCTAGTATTTACATTAGCTAAGTTATTAGTAATGATATCTAAGCGGTTAAACTGAGTCACCATTGCGCCAGTTGCTTGATAATATCCATTTTGCATAATCGCTCCTGCGTTAATTTGCTAGTCCTTAAGCAAGTTGTGTTCCAATTTTGAATTTAAATTATAAGAACCCCCTTAGTTTCTATATGTTATAATTACAAATTGCTACTCACCCACGCACATATCGCATTCTATTATCATATTTACTTAGAATACTTATTTTAGCCTTAGGCATACTGCTATGCAATGCTCTATTTATTCTATCATTTGTATCTTTGCTAAGCTGAGCTAACTCTATTATAGATGAGTTTTTGCTCTGCTTTATTACTTCGCCACTATTTGGCAATACTCTATAGCTCTTATTGATAATATCTATTAAATTATATCTTAATGTTTTATAATATTTAATATTAAAAATATCATAAATCAACAATAAAAAAGATAATCATATAAAAATCTTAAGCTATAAAAAATTAATTTTAATGTATAATTGCAAGTTACTTTGAAAATCAAAATAAGGTTTATAAATTTGACTAAATTACTCAATGAAAAATTTTTTAAATTCATCTTTTCTGTTAGTATAATTGTTATTGGCGTGTGGCTTACATTTCCTAGTGAGCTTACATCAGCACAAAAATCAGCCTACACAAATGCATATTTTACTACTATTATGCTTACTTTTGGTGGGATTAGCATCGGTATTGTTTTGGGCTTTATATTAGCTTTTTTAAAATTCTTAAATATTAAAATTTTATCATTTTTTATAGATGAATATATAGATATTATTCGTGGTACGCCTGTACTTTTACAATTAATGATATTTGCTTTTGTTATTCTTGCTACACTTAGCGATAACTTCTATGCAGCTGTGATTGCCCTAGGACTTAATAGTTCTGCGTATGTCGCTGAGATAGTTCGCAGTGGTATCAATAGTGTCGATCGTGGTCAGATGGAAGCAGCTCGTGCTATGGGATTAAGCTACAGTGTATCAATGCGCTTAATAATATTCCCACAAGCAATTAAAAATATTCTACCAGCTCTTGCTAATGAATTTATAAGCTTATTTAAAGAGACATCTGTAGTAGGATTAATAGGGATATTTGATTTAACAATGCAGAGCAAAAGCTTGCAATCTACACTATTTACTCCTGAGCCAATTTTATTTGCTGGTGTGGTATATTATGCTAATGTTAAACTATTCTCCGTTATAGCAAAATTATTAGAAAATAGGCTAAATAGACATGATTAAGACAATAAATTTAACAAAAAACTATGGTGATTTATGCGTTTTAAATGGTATAAATACGCAGATAAATAGAGGCGAGGTAGTAGCTGTAATTGGCCCAAGTGGTGGCGGTAAAAGTACATTTTTACGCTGTTTAAATAGATTAGAAGAGCCTACAGATGGAGAGATAATAATAGATGGCCAAAATATCTTAGATAAAAAAGTTAATATTAATAAAATTAGACAAAAAGTAAGTATGGTATTTCAGCATTTTAATCTATTTGCCAATAAAACTGTAATGCAAAATTTAACATTAGCTCCAATTCAAGCCAAATTATGTAGTGAATCTGAAGCAAAAGATAGAGCTATTGAACTTTTAAAAAAAGTTGGCTTAGAATCCAAAGCCGATGTATATCCGCACAAACTAAGTGGTGGCCAAAAACAAAGAATTGCAATCGCTAGAAGTTTAGCTTTAAAACCTGAAGTTATACTATTTGATGAGCCTACAAGCGCCTTAGACCCTGAGATGATTGGCGAGGTTTTATCTATTATGAAAGAGGTTGCAAATGAAGGGCTAACTATGGTTGTAGTAACTCATGAGATGGGATTTGCTAGAAATGTAGCTAGTAGAATATTTTTTATGGATAAAGGTATAATTGCAGTAGATGGCTGCCCTAAAGCAATATTTGAAGATACTACCCACCCAAGATTAAATGAATTTTTAAACAAAGTACTAAATCACTAATAAAGGAACAAAATGAAGCTACTATTTAAACTTTTAATTAGCATCGCTATGCTAATAGTCGCAGCAAATGCTCAAACAATCAAAGTAGGCACAAATGCCGCTTATCCACCATTTGAATTTGTCAATGAACAAAATCAAATTACTGGATTTGATATGGATTTAATGGCTGAAATTGCAAAAAAAGTTGGCTTTAAAATTGAGATTGTAAATATCTCATTTGACTCTTTAATCCCTGCACTAAAAGCTGGTAAAATAGACATAATCGCAGCTGCTATGAGTGCTACGCCTGAGAGATTAAAAGCCGTTGATTTTAGCAAACCATATTATCATACTATGAATTTATTTATCAAAAGAGCTGATAATAAAGAGCTAACTAAATTTGAGCAACTTGAAGGCAAAAAGATATCCGTCCAATTAGGCACAGTCCAAGAGCTAGCCGCTAAAGATATTAAATCAGCTAAGGTTATGGCTATTGATGAGATATTTGGTGCGGTTATGGCAGTCAAAAACGCAAAAGCCGATGCTCTTATCGTAGATAGCTCAATAGGCTATGGATATTTAAAACAAAATCCAGATTTAGTTGAATTTTTACATCTTCCAGATGGTAGCGAAGGCTTTAGCTTTGCATTTGATAAAGGCAAACACAAAGAACTTCAAGCAAAAATCAACTCAGCTATTGATGAATTAAAAAACGATGGCACATATGATAAGCTTTTAGTTAAATATAATCTAAAATAAGGTTAAATAATGAAAAATATATTCAAATTTCTTCTTGTAATTGCACTGACTGCAGTTAGCTTAAATGCTAAAACAATTATAGTAGGCTCTGATGCTGAATATCCTCCGTTTGATTATATAGACGAAAATGGTAAAATTGCTGGATTTGATATCGATTTAATAGATGAAATTTCAAAAATTGCTGGATTTGAGTATAAATTTACAAAGATTGGCTTTGATGCTCTAATCCCTGCTTTAAAAGCTGGTAAAATAGACGCTATCGCAGCTAGTATGAGCGCTACACCAGAACGAAAAAAATCAGTAGATTTTAGCGATCCATACTTTTTTACTAAAAATTTATATCTTAAATTAGCCACAAATAATAGCATAACTAATAAAGAACAACTTAGTAAATTAAAAATTGGTGTAATGCTAGGTACGGTTCAAGAAGGTGTAGCTCACGCTATAAAAGGAGCTAAAGTTATACCAACTGAAGGTATTGCTGGTTCAATTATGAATTTAAAAGCTGGCAAGGTAGATGTAGTTATCGTTGATAGTTCAGTAGGATTTGGATATCTTAAGAAAAATAGCGATATCATAAGCTTTTTAGAAGAATCAGATGGTAGTGATGGGTTTGCATTTGCATTTGATAAAGGTAAAGATAGCGAATTCTTGGCTAAATTTAATGTAGGATTAAAAGAGGTTAAAGAAAACGGTACTTATGATAAACTCTTAATCAAATATGACCTTAAATGAATCAAATTTACGCATTAACCGATCAACACTTCACCCCACTAAACACTCTAAAAGCCCAAATAAATGAGCTTTTAGCCGGTGGGGTCAAAATAATCCAATATAGAAACAAAAGTCAAAATCACGATATCGCTTTACTAAAAGATATAAGCCAAATTTGTAAAAATAGTGGTGCTAAATTTATAATTAACGATGATGTACGACTAGCTAAAATGGTAGATGCTAGTGGAGTACATATAGGCAAAGATGATGATAGCCTACAAAAAGCTAGAGATATTTTAGGCTATAATGCATATATAGGAGTGAGTTGCTATAATGACTTAGAGCGTGCTAAAGATGCAGTAAAAAATGGGGCTGATTATGTAGCTTTTGGAGCTTTGTTTGCTAGTCCTACTAAGCCAAATGCGTCTATTTGCTCACTTGATATAATAAAAGAAGCAAAAAATAACCTAACTAGTAAAATCGCAGTAATAGGCGGGATAAATAGCTCAAATTTAAATATCGTTAAAGATCTTGAAATTGATTATATAGCCATTGTTTCAGCACTATATACATCTGGGTCAATCACGCAAAATCTAGCCAAATTAAACACGATATTAAAGGGATAAAATGGATATAATCTCAGCTATAATCTTAGGTATTGTAGAGGGGCTTACTGAGTTTTTACCAGTTAGCTCAACTGGCCATATGATACTTACTTCGCACTTTTTGGGTCTTGAGCAGACTCAAATTTTAAAATGTTTTGAAGTAGTTATTCAATTAGGTAGTATTTTGGCTGTTGTGTGGGCCTTTAAAGAGCGTTTGACAAGTGATATTTCACTATGGATTAAGCTAATTATCGGATTTATACCGACTGCGATTATTGGATTTTTGGCTTACAAATATATTAAAGAGCTATTTAATCCAAATATAGTAGCCTATATGCTGATAATCGGCGGTATTATTTTCATCATTGTTGAGCTATTTCATAAACGCCCTAGCTACACTCCTAGCACAATTCACCTACACAATGTCAGCTATAATCAAGCCCTTATAATTGGTCTTAGCCAATGCCTAGCTATGATACCAGGGACCTCTAGAAGTGGCTCTACTATTATCACAGGTTTGCTTTGTGGGCTTAGTCGTGAAGTGGCTGCTAGATTTAGCTTTTTGCTCGCTATCCCTACTATGTTAGCAGCTACAATATATGATAGCTATAAAAATAGAGAGATTTTCGCTACAAATTTAGACCAAATTTGGATATTTTTAACCGGCGCTGCTGTGGCGTTTATCGTAGCTTTAATAGTGATTAAGCTATTTTTGCGTTTTGTGGCGCATTTTAGTTATATTAGTTTTGGGGTTTATCGTATAGTTTTAGGATTAGCCTTTTTGTCGCTATCACTTTAAAGATTTGGCTAACTCTACGCAATCTTTAATAGTTTGAGATTTAGAGATTATGGGATCTGTATATGGCTTTAATGCTTGGGCTGTGGCTTTGCCGATAGCAACTGCTTTGTAGCTATCATCCCAACCCAAATTTTGGATAAAAGCCCTCACATTAATCGGGCTTGTGAATAGCAAAATTGAGTTAGATTTTGGCTTGCTAGATATATCTTTTTTTAAGATTAAATTCTCATAACCATCAATCACGCTTATATCAATGCCATTTTGATTAAAATATATATCTAAATTTGAAATTGTCTCTTTGGCCTTAATAAACAAAACCTTTTTACCATATAATTTCTCTAAAATTTCAGCCCCAAACTCACTTCCATGCGAATTTTGCGCTTCGTAAATTTGAGTAAAGCCAAATTCCTTGCAAGATAGTGCCGTAGCCTTGCCAATAGCAAAAACCAAAATATCAGCTAAGGTTATAGAGTTAAATTTAAGCGAATTAATACCATTTTTACTAGTAACTATAAGAGCGTCAAATTCACTCAAATCGATATTAAATTTATTAAATTTAATATCGCAAAGCGAAATTTGCTCCACACTCTCATCATCAAAAGGTGTATTTGAGATTAAATATATCATATCAATCTAGCAAATCCGCTCTACTCCCACTCGATTGTCGCTGGTGGCTTAGAGCTGATATCATAAACTACACGATTGATCCCGCTAACTTCGTTTATGATTCTACGACTACAATTTTCTAATAGATCATAAGGCAATCTAGAAAAACTCGCCGTCATACCATCGCTAGCATCCACTACTCTGATACAAACAGCATTTTCATAAGTTCTATTATCACCCATTACACCAACTGAGCTTACATTTAAAAGCACACAAAATGCTTGCCAAGTCTTATCATACCAACCACTACTTTTAAGCTCTTGCTGAAGTATCACATCAGCTTTTCTAAGTAGCTCAAGACTAAGCTCATCTACCTCACCCATTATGCGTATCGCTAGACCAGGTCCTGGAAATGGATGGCGGAAAACCACATCACGACTAAGCCCAAGCTCCAAGCCAAGCGCCCTAACCTCATCTTTGAAAATCTCTCTTAAAGGCTCAATAAGCTCAAATTTCATCCACTCAGGAAGCCCCCCTACATTGTGATGACTTTTGATAGTTTTAGAAGCCCCTACAACGCTACTTTCTATAATATCAGTGTATAGCGTCCCTTGTGCTAGATACTTCACATTGGTGTGCTTTTTGGCCTCGTTATCAAAAACTTCTATAAATGTCTCTCCGATGATTTTGCGCTTTTTCTCTGGGTCTCTTACACCTTTTAAACGACTTAAAAATAACTCACTCGCATCAATGCTAATCAAATTCACTCCAAGTTTTAGCTTAAACATCTCCTCAACTTGCTTAGCTTCATTAGTGCGAAGAAGTCCATTATCTACAAATACAACTATCAAATTTTCTGGCACCGCAGTAGCCAAAAGCGCTGCTACAACAGAGCTATCCACACCACCACTTACAGCACAAAGCACCTTATCATTGCCTACTTTTTCTCTAATAGCTTGAATTTGAGTCTTAGCAAAACTTCCCATATTCCAAGTGCTATCGCACCCGCAAATCTTGGCAAAATTCTTAAGCATCACACTCCCAAACTCGCTATGAGCGACCTCTGGATGAAACTGCATAGCATAAATTTTACGCTCAAAATCTCCAAAAACACAAAATTCGCTATTTTGGCTCTTAGCTATCACTTCAAAGCCTTTTGGTAGCTCATTTACCTTATCAGAGTGGCTCATCCAAACAATGCTATTATCTACCACGCCACTCATAAATTCACACTCTTTTATAATCTCGATATTAGCCTTGCCATACTCTTTGTGACTAGCTGGTGCGACATTTGCGCCATTTTTGTAAGCGATTAATTGCATACCATAGCATATCCCAAGAATAGGAAGTCCAAGAGCAAAAATCCCATCATCACAAAAATAGGCATTTTCATCATAAACACTAGCTGGGCCCCCACTTAGAATTATACCTTTTGGATTTTTTGCTTTTATAGTATCTATGCTAGCATTAAAAGGTACAAGCTCAGTATAAACTCCTTGTTCTCTAAGTCTTCTAGCAATTAGCTGAGTATATTGCGAGCCAAAATCTAGTACCAAAATATCTGCATTTTTCATAACTCATCCTAAAATTAAATTTGTGCAAGTCTATCTAAATTTGGCTGATAAATCAATTAGCCACATTTACTTGCTGCGAATCTGTATAAAATGGATCAGACTTATATCCACACCCTACTAAAAAAATTAAGCAAAAAGCAGCTATAATAGCCAAATGCGAAGTTTTGAGATTATTAATCATATTATCAACGATCCTAAATATAAAAATTTAAAAGCTGCTAAAGAGGCAAGAAATTTACTAAATTTATTAGGTGTAGCTAAGAGTAAGCTTATTAAATTTAGCTATCAAAAAGATGGAATTTTATTCATAGCCGTTACACATCCACTCGCCAAATTTGAGCTAAATCATGATAGTATCAAATTTCAAATAAAAAACCTATTAAACACCTATATTAGCAACAATCCAAATAGTGCATTACAACCAATAAATAGTGTAGTAATCTTTATTACAAAACTAAAAAATTTTCAAGAAGTATCACCGCAACAAAAGCCTATATTTATAGAAAGAAGTGATGGATTATTTAAAAACAGTGCAAAAGATGAGCAAATTCATGCACTTTTTGAAAAGCTTAGAGAGTCTGTAAATGCTAATCGATGAACTAAAATCCCTACCCAATTCCCCTGGAGTTTATCAATATTTTGATAAAAACTCAAAACTTTTATATGTTGGCAAAGCTAAAAATTTAAAAAATCGAGTAAAGAGTTATTTCAACGCTGATGCCTCACCTAGCCCAAGACTAAGCCCTAGAATAGCCAAAATGATAAGTGAAGCTATACATATAGAGTGGATTACAACTTCAAGCGAACAAGACGCATTGATATTAGAAAATTCATTTATCAAGCAACTTCATCCAAAATATAATATTTTACTTAGAGATGATAAAACATATCCATATATTTGTGTAGATTTAAGTGTAGATTTTCCTAGATTTGAAATCACTAGAAAGGTTTTAAAAGGCTCTAATATCAAATATTTTGGCCCATTTTTTAGGGGTGCTAATGAAATTTTAGAAGCTTTGTATTTGGAGTTTAAACTAGTACAAAAAAGATCTTGTTTAAGAGAAAAAAAGGGCTGTTTATTTTATCAAATTGGACGCTGTCACGCACCTTGCCTTGGATTAATAAATAAAGAAGAGTATGCTAAAATCGTAGATGAAGCTATAAAAAAGATTAAAAATCCAGAGCTTTTAATACCAAATTTAGAAAAAACAATGCTAAACTTAGCTCAAAATGAAAATTTTGAAGAGGCTGCTAAGATTAGAGATCAGATAAAAGCAATCAACGATACAACTATTAAAATTCAAATCGATTTAGCTAAATTAGAAGATTTTGAAGTAATTAGTGTAAATATTAGTAGTAGCTTTGTTTGCGGGGTCAGGTTTAGCGTGCGCGATGGTAGAGTGTGCGCATCTACTCATACTATAAAACCGGCTAAAGATATGGTAGAATCAGATCTAGAGGCTCTATATTCTACAATGATTTTAGATACTTTTAACATAGACCAACCAGTTGGTGCAACTAAAATTTATACATATATAAAGCTTAAGGATGCTAAGATTTTAGAAAATATCTTAAACTCTCGCCACAATAAGAAATTTCAAATCATCCAGCCAAAAATAGGTGAAAAAAAAGAGCTAGTAAATATAGCTTATCAAAATGCTATTGAATTAATCAAAAAACATATAAAAACAAATGACTACACCCTAGCAAGGGATATTCAAGAGGCATTTGAGCTAAATAATCTACCATTAAAAATTGAGATTTTTGATAACTCTCATCTATTTGGCGCAGCCCCTGTGGGTGCGATGGTTGTATGGGAAAATGGAGAGTTTAATAAGGCAAAATACCGCCATATGCATCTACAAAATATAAATGATTATGACCAGATGCAACAGATGCTAACTCATAGAGCCAAAAGCTTTGATAAATCATCAGCTCCAGATTTATGGGTAATAGATGGAGGCGATGCGCTACTAAATTTAGCTAATGATATTATTAAAAGTAGCGGTGCAAATGTAGATATAATCGCAATTTCTAAAGAAAAAATTGATACTAAAGCCCATCGTGCTAAAGGCAAGGCAAATGATAAAATTTGCACAAATATAGGCAAATTTAGTCTAAACTCAAGCGATATTAAACTTCAATTTATTCAGCGTTTGCGTGATGAGGCACATAGATTTGCCATTAGCTTTCATCAAAAAATTAGGCAAAAAAACGATATACAAAGTAGTCAATTAGCCAATTTAGGTATTTCAAAAGGTTCTATAATTAAATTAATTAACTATTTTGGAAACTTTGAAAATATTAAAAATGCAAGTTTTGATGAGATTAAAAAAGTAACCAATAAAATCGTAGCTACAAAGATTATTAAAGGCTAAATTCTCTCAAATTTAGCCCAAATATATCAAAACTCTTGAGTATATTCGTATCCAGCATCTTTTAATGCTTTTTCTATAGTATCTTGATGCTCTTTGCCTTTAGTCTCTAAAGTTATTGTAATCTTAGCATCGCCATAACTTAGCTTGGTTGAAAATCTATCATAATCAATCTTAACAATATTTGCCCCAGCGATTCTTAAAACATCTCCAAGCGCCATCAGGGCACCTGGTTTATCTATCAATGTGACATTAATTATCATCTTTCTATAGCTTTTTAAAAGCCCTTTTTCGATAATTACACTTAGAGTTTGGACATCTATATTGCCACCACTTAATATAGCGCCGATTTTAGAGCCCTTTTTAAACTCAAATTTACTCTCCAAAATCGCCGCTACCGATACAGCCCCAGCACCTTCGACCATAATCTTTTGCTGCTCTAAAAGATACAAAATCGCATTTGCTATCTCTTCATCATCTACTTGTACCATATCATCAACGCACTCTAAAATATGAGATAGAGTAATCTGGCTTGCATCCCTTACAGCAATTCCATCAGCTATAGTTCGAACGCTTTTTGAGTTATGCTGGCACTTATCTTTAAAACTCTCAAACATAGCCGGCGCACCTTTTGCACTAACACCAATAATCTTAATATCAGGATTAATCTGCTTAGCACAACTTGCCACACCACTAATCAAACCGCCACCACCTACAGGCACGACAATATAATCTAAATTACTAACCTCATCAAGCATCTCAAGCGCTATTGTCCCTTGACCTGCTTGGACTAACTCATCATCAAAAGGGTGGATAAAACTCATATTATTCTCTTTAGCATATTCTAAGGCATATGCATAAGCCTCATCAAAATTATCCCCTTTTAATATCACCTCAGCCCCAAGAGCCTTAGTCCCAGCAACTTTAGATAGTGGTGCGGCTTCTGGCATAATAATTATAGCTTTTACTCCAAAATGCTTAGCGCTAATTGCTACGCCTTGAGCGTGATTACCAGCACTTGCAGCAACTACACCACACTTTTTGGCATTTTCATCTAAATTTGCAATCTTGTTAAAAGCACCCCTTACTTTATATGCTCCTGTGATTTGAAGATTCTCTTTTTTTAGGTATATATCAGCACCAGCTATCTTGCTTAGTTTTGGAGCAAAGCCAAATGGAGTTTTAGCCACAAATCCATCAATATTTCGTTTAGCTTGAATAATTTTATTTAGACTTATCATTTTTAAACCTTTTATGCTCTATCATTATACAGGCATCTTGTATGAAATTTAATCCTGCATCTTGTGCTATTTGCTTAGCCTCATCATTTACAATTCCTAGCTGAAGCCATAGATTTTTTACACCTAAATTTATAGCTTTTTTAGCCAATTCAGTGGCAAATTCGGCCTTTCTAAACATCACAATAGTATCTATTTTTTCTGAAATTTCATCTATACTTTGATATATTTTTCGACCTTTTATCTCACCACTTTTTGGATAAATAGGAAAAACATTAAAACCCATATCTATAAGATAGCAACCTACTTGATTACTAGCTTTAGTATCATTAGGGCTAAAGCCTACAACCGCTATATTTTTCATAGATTTTAAGATATCTTGCATTATTTTTTCTTTTTTAATAATTTAGGAGTGAATTTTAACTAAATTTTACTAAGTTTAAATTTAAACCGCCCAAAAGTGAGTGATTTATACTCAAACTTTGGCGGTTTTTGAAGTTTTTTTATTAAATTTAGACTAACTTAAAGTCTTATTTAGTAATTCTTTTTACATCAATCTCATTTGCTTTAAGAGCGTTGCCATCAACTTCGCCATATATCGTGATAAGCTCATCAGGCCCAACACTAACTCCACCCCAATCATCATCATCAATCTCTATGATAATAGTATCTTTACCATCGCTAAATTTATATTTTTCGTGGCCTACTTGAGAGATGATTTTGCCTTTTATCTCAACCCAGGTATCATCCCACGCACTAAGGGCCGCTTTGACGCTATTTACCCCATATCTAGGACCTAAGAATCCACCTTGATACATCGGTGCTTGACCACCTGTAAAGCCTGAAGTATTTGATTGACTAGCACCGCCTGTAAAACCTGCTGCGTTTGCGCTAATTGCTAAAGCTAAAATAGCTATTAAACTGAGTTTTTTCATCTTAATTCCTTTTAATAATTAATACAGCGTAATTATATATGATATTTGTTAAGCTATTGTGAATTTTAATTATAAAGATAGAAATTGATTTAAACGCTATTTAGATAGAAATCTCACTAAATAAACTCAAAGCAAAATCATCAAATTTAGCCCCTTTTAAATGGCTTTTACAAAATTCCACAATAACCCCATGATAACGACAAAAAAGCTCATTATCACTTATATCACCAATTGCTTTATAAACCTCATCTCTATCGATACCCTCTAGCCACTCCCTAGCCTCTTCATAGCTCTCAAATTCATACCCTAAAGCACTTAAAATCCTATTAGTATAGCTATCTACGACCATCACATCACGCCCACAACCAAAGCACAAAATAGAATAAACACTCTCAAGCCCTAAGCCATTTTGTGCTATAAGCCACTCAAAGCTAACGCTACTAGCAAACTCATCAAAATTACCAAATTTATCTATAATTTTATTACAAAGCATACTAAGCCTTTTGGCTTTGGTATTATAAAATCCGCTTGGCTTAATAAGTTCGCTTAAAACTTCGATATCCAAATTTGCGATATCTGATAGCTCTTTAACCCCATAATCTCTTAAATTCGCTAAAGATTTTTCCACGCTTGACCACTTAGCATTTTGCGTTAAAATAGCACCAACTATAACCCAAAAGCTCCCATAATCTGGCCACCAATGTCTATTTAACTCAAAGTCAAACTCACAAACCCCATCAAGTGCCAAAAATAGCTCAACACTTCTCAATATCATCCTTTATACTTTGCCAAAATTGCTTAGCATTTCTTGCGCTTCTTACACCCTTACTAGCTGCAAAAGCAAGCGCTTGAGTTTTTAGGCGATTTTTATCTATATCACACCCTTTAAAAAGATTATAAACAATATCCATATACTCATCTACGCTAAGCTCATAAAAGCTAATGTGCAATCCAAATCTATCAGCTAGGCTTAAATTTTCTCTACTATTTTCTTTTTCGACGATATAATTGTCGCTATTTGGACGGCTTCTTACTAAGTGCTTTAAATTGCTTGTAGCATAAAATATTGCATTACTTGGCGGAGATTCAATCGAGCCTTCTAAGAGGCTTTTAAGCTCAATTAGAGCTTTATCCCCATTTTCAAATCCAAAATCATCACAAAAAATTATAAATTTATACTTTTTCTTATCTCTTATTTTATCAAGAATTTTATGCAAACTTTTTAACTCTCTAGCACTTATCTCGATTAAACGCAGGTTTTTATCCATAAATTTACAAAATATTCCACGCACTAAACTAGACTTTCCACAGCCTCTCTCGCCCCACAAAAGCGCATGATTTATCACTCCGTGCTCAATAAATTTAATTGTATTAAGCTCAAGCTGTTCTATTTGACTTTGCAAATTTACAAAACTATCAAGTTCAATTTTAGCAACATCTCTAACCGGTCTTAATTTGCCATCTCGCACGAGTGCTGCATAGGTATTTCTCCATTTTATTTTCATTAAAATAATCCTATTACTCTAGAGCTATAATCATATTGCGCATATGGATTATTTTTATTTTGATAAATATGTTGAATTAAATTTGACTCGTTTTGCTCAGATTGATTCTTATTACTTTGAGTTTTATCATCATTTTGCTTATCTTGCTTTTGCTCTTTTAGTAATTCATTTTGAATTTCAATCTTAGCATCAATCTCCATATTTGTAGCTGTTGCTGCTACTTGAAGATCAGCTGAGCTTGGCTGGGCTGGTGCTAGGGCTGCTCTTTTGATTTGGGCGGCCTTTTTTAATGTCTCTTCTGGAGTTTTGCCTGGTGATGTATCTATGCCAACCTCGCCACCTATAGCATACATCTTATTATCTGGGCCTCTTTGGTAGCTATAACTAGCCCCAGTAGTTAGTCCAGCTCCTGCTGACATGTGAGCAGCTTCATGATTGCGAACCTCTATATCTCGCTTTTGAAGTTCTATTACTTGAAGTTTTTGCTCTTGACTTAGCTCATGTTTATATCTTTTTTTTAACTCTGCTTGAGTTTGATTGTTGTGCTTATGGCTCTCTTGATCACCTGTTTTTGCATCAGCTTGTTGATTATCTACCATATAATTTGGCTGGTAGTATGAAACACTTGAAACCATCATCTATTTTTCCTTAAATAGCTCAAAATTTCAGCCAAGACATCGTCATCATCTTTGCTTGGCGATTTCAAAGCAACTTTTGTTCCAGCAATTTTGGTTAATGTTATATTTTGTTCATAGTTACTAATATGTTTAAATTCTTGTTTAGCGGCCATAATTTTAATAGCAATAATATCTAAAAATTGCTTAGTATAAACATCAAGCTTACCAAATCTATCCTCAATCTCACCACCAATCTCATAAACTTCGCTTACCTCAGTACATTTACTAAGCCGTCTATAAAGTTCAAGTCGTAGCCTATCTTCAGCAATTAATTCACTATTTAAAAATGCATTTACGCTTAGTTTTATATCGACTTGAGTATCGTTTTTATTATCTTTATTTAAAAGTATATTTATCTCATCTTCAAGCATTTTAAGATATAAAGAGTAACCAATAGCTTCTATATGGCCACTTTGCGCCTCACCAATTAGATTTCCTCCGCCTCTAATTTCTAAATCATGATAAGCTAATAAGGCGCCACTACCTAAGAATGAATTTGATTCTAGTGCTACAAGTCGTTTAATCGCTTCATCGCTTAAACTCTGCCTATCTTCAACCAAAAAGTAACAAAATCCCTGCTTAGCACCCCTACCAACTCTACCACGTAGCTGATGCAAATCCGCAATACCAAATTTATTAGCTTCATCTATTATTATAGTATTTGCATTTGGCAAGTGAATTCCGCTCTCTACGATGCTAGTACAAAGAAGCAAGTCATACTCACCATTAGCAAATTTAATCATCTCATCTTCGCTAGTTTTAGCATCAATTTTACTATGAAGAGTTAAAATTTTTAAAGTCGGCACAATCTGCTTTAGCTCACGTTCAATACTAGGCATATCAGCAATTTTATTATGAAGATAAAAAATTTGCCCAGCACGGCGAATTTCACGCATTATAGCCTCTTTAATTAATCCTCTATCCCACTCTTTAACAAAGGTTCTAACATCTAGCCTATCAAGTGGTGGCGTGGTAAGAGTAGCATAGCTTTTAATAGAGCTAAGTGCCATATTTAAGCTTCTTGGAATTGGGGTTGCTGACATAGATAATATGTGAGAATGCTCACTAAATTCCTTTAGTTTCTCTTTTTGCTTTACGCCAAATTTATGCTCTTCATCGATTATTATCAGTCCTAAATTTGCACTTTGTACACTAAGCAAAGCATGTGTTCCAATTGCTACAAGTGGTTTGCCATCTTGCAAATCAGCTTGCAAGCGTGATTTATCTTTTGTGCTACTAAATCTATCTAGTCGTCTTACATCAATATCAAATTTACTTAGTCTCTCTTGTAAACTTTTGTAGTGCTGAGCACAAAGTAAGGTAGTAGGCACAAAAAATAGCGCTTGAAATCCACTCTTAACACAGGCAAATATCGCATTCATCGCTACTTCAGTTTTACCAAAACCAACATCGCCGCTTAAGAGCATATCCATAACCTTACCGCTTTTTAAATGGCTTAAAATGCTATTTATAGCTCTATCTTGGTCACTAGTGTAGCAAAAGCCTGCTTCCATTTGAAATTTAGCAAATTCAGCTGTATTGGCTTCTATTTTAACACCTTCAATTAACTCACGCTTTGCTGCTAAAGCAATAATTTTGTTAGCAATGATAAAGAGTTTTTCTTTGACTTTTTGCTTAAGCTTTGCAAAACTAGCCTTGCCAAGCTTATCTAGGTTAACTACTGCTCCACTTCCAGCGATGTATCTATCTATCATATCAAGATGTTCTGTTGGTAAAAGCAATCTATCATCATTTTGATAAGTTAAAACAACAAATTCTTTGCTACTACCAAGCACTCTTATTAACTCCAGACCAGCAAATTTACCAATTCCATACTCGCTATGAACGACAAAATCTCCAATCTTTAACTCATCTAAAACAATACTAGCCTTACGTCTTTTTTGACGTGAAATAGGCTGATTTAGGCTAATTATAAGCTCATCTTTGCTTATTAGATTTAGTATTAAGTCACTTTGAATAAAATTTAAATTTAAATTAATATCAAGCCCCAATGCTCTAAAAGCACTCTCATTAGAGCTTAAAATATCTATTTTTTTATCTTTGTGAAAATTAATTAGTTCATTATTTATCTTGCCTTCAAATGGCCTATATGATTTTGCTAAAGGCAAGATTGTTACCGCCTCAAGAGCACTTATATCCATCTCGCACTCATCAAAATCTATATCTCCATCACGTACAGCCTCAAACTGTTCTAAATAATTTATAAATCCATCAATTACCCAAAATCCAAACGAATTTAGATCATGCGTAAGAGAATTTGACTCTATATGCTCAGCACTATTTAATGCATTCTTAAATTCAGTCTGATCAAGCGCAGCCACATATGGAGTAATAGTTATGCTTTGTTCATCTTTTATACTTTTTTGCGTAGCTGGGTCAAACCTACGAATACTCTCAACTAGATTAATATCAAGCAAAATTCTACACGGCCACTCATCAGCTACGCTATAAATATCAATAATATCTCCGCTAATCCTAATCTCTCCCCTACTTTCGACAATATCAACAAAAGTATATCCATAAGCTAGCATTTCGTTTTTAAAACTATTTAAATCAATTGTATCGGCAAAATTTATATTTTTTACTCTTAATTGATTAGCACTTGGTAATTTATGTAGGATTGTTCGAAATGGAGTTATTAAAAGTTTATTTGAATTAGAACTTTGCCAAAAGCTGCTTAAAGCTTTACTAATATCTAAAAGCTCACTATTAAACGCCCGTAAATCATCGCCTCTTTTAGCTCTAAAATCAGGCAAAACAAAACACTCACGCCCAGCATAAGTCGCTGCTGCGTAAGCCTTAGAAGCGCTCTTATCGTCGCTTACTATTAATATTTTAAATTTATCCCTATGAGCTTTAAAAAACTCATATATCTTTGCTTGCACCACTTTCCTCTGTGTCAATTATCTCAAAATTCTCTAGCGATTGCATTGAATTTGACTTTTTAAGAGAGCTTTTACCATCAAATTTACCACCATTTTCTATGCTAAAGCTACCTGAACAAATATCACCTAACACAAATCCACCACTTAAAATCTCCACTGAATCCGCATCTACATTGCCTTCAAAAATACCATTTACTACAATTTTATTAGCTGATATTATTCCTGTAACCTTACCATTTTTACCAATTACTACTGTGTTATTTGATTTTATCATACCATCTACATGACCTTCAATATATAAAACTGAACCGCAGGCTAACTCGCCTTTTATATATGCGCCTTCTGATATTATGGTTGTTTCAGAGTTAAATTTGCTACTGCCTTTACCAAAGACTGCCATGTTACTCGCTTCTCCTTTTCAAATATTTCTTCATAGTTTTTTCGACTCCAATTGATAAAATTTATCGGGTCAAGTGGCCGCTGTACAAATCTTATCTCATAGTGCAGATGCGGACCTGTACTTATACCAGTATTTCCACTATAGCCTATTAGCTCGCCCTTTTTAACAAACTGTCCCTCTTTTACCACATCTTTTCTAGATAGATGGGCAAATCTAGTCTTAAAGCCAAAATTATGCTCTAAAACTACTAAATATCCATATCCGCCAACTACATTAAATCCCGCCACTTGTACCACTCCATCTGCTGGAGCATACACTGGAGTTCCAATTGGTGCTCTAAGGTCAATTCCTTGGTGAAGATGCTTATGCCCTAACACTGGATGAGTTCGCCAACCAAATGCTGCTGTAATACCGCCATCTTCTATTACCTTGCCATTTGGAATCATTGAAAATATTATATTTTGTTGCTCAACAGTAAGCTTAATCTGCTCTAATCTATCATCAATTGTAGTAATATTTGAGTCATCATTTAGCCCAATTTGCTCTTCTAAAAATGAAATTTTATCTTCTATAGCCATCAACTCCTCTTCTTTGGTTGAAAGCTTTTGTTTTATATTTTCATACTCTATATTTAAATTTTTACTACTACTTATTAGCTCCTCTTTAGTCTCTCTTAGAACATTTGTCTCATCTTGCAAATATCCCATATATAGCCCACCAAGAACAAAAATAAGCAATAAAACCGCAACAACATATATAAAAATTCTCTTTAAAACCTGGCTTAATAAATAATTTCTAGAGCCATTGACATCAGTTATAGTAACAACAATCTTATCTTTCAATCTCTTCCTTAATGAAGTTTTCTACTAACATAAATGAACCAAAGACTAAATATTTCTCATTTTCATCTAAATTTGTAAACTCGCAACATGTAATACCAAGATCTTTGGCAATTTGAGTTATCTTATGTGTAGCTAATTTTCTACTATAGCTTTTATAATTATAGATATGGATTTTACCAATAAAAGGCTTTAAGCTTAATAAAACACCAAAGATATCCTTATCATCAAAGGCATTATATATTAAATTTACCTCTCTCCAACCTATATTTTGCAAATTTTGGGCTATAGCCTTAGCAGCGTGAGCGTTATGTCCAACATCAATTATAAGATTTGGCTTTATTTTTTCACATCTGCCACGCAAAGTTAAGGCGCCTAAATTGGATATGATTTGGGCTAAATTCTCTATATTTAAAATATTGGCTGCATTTACTGCTAAACTTAAATTTGCTCTTAAAAATTCTGGTAAATTAAATTTAATAGCATAATTTTGAATCTCTTTAGCATAAATTTCACTTTGCTTTATTAATCTTACACTTTTTTGCTTAGCGATTTGATTTGCTAACTCCATACAGGCAAACTCGCTACTAATTAATGCTTGATTTTGCATTGAATTAAGTTTAGTTTTAGCAATTTCTTCTATCGTACTACCAAGCATATCAATGTGATCTAGACCAATAGGGGTAAATATACTAAGAGACTTATCAAAGGCATTTGTCGCATCATATTCTCCGCCCATTCCAGCCTCTAAAATTAAAAAATCATACCCCTCAAAAATTACCCCAGCCATCAATGTTGCCCACTCAAAGTAGCTTAAACTCTCTACTATTTCACTAGTATTATTGAGTAAACTAAAAATCTCTAAAAGTCTATTATGAGCTAAATTTAATCTAAATTTATCAATTTCTTCAAAACTACTATAAAATCTTTCACTAAAATCAAAAATATGCGGACTAGTATAATGTCCAACTTTTTTACCAGCTCCAGCTAAAATTTGAGCTAAAAATCTACCTGTACTTCCCTTGCCATTTGTGCCTACTATATGGATTATAGGTGGTAAATTTAAGTGTAATTTAACTAAATTAAATATCCTAGGAAATCTAGTATAATCAATCTCATCATAATATAATGGCTTTTTATTTAAAAATACCTCATAATCCATCAAAGTGCTCGTATACAATTTATCCCCTCATTTTTAGCTGTTTGCAACCCTAAATTTACCCTTTGTAGCATCTCATTTTGACTATTGCACTCTGAGCGTGTAGCAATTCCACAACTTGCACTTACTATTATGTGCTCATCTTTATATCTAAATTTACACCCACTAATATCATTTATCATAATTTCAGCTAAGCTATTAGTAGCATTTTTATCTAAATTACCTACCAAAATCACAAACTCATCCATATTTGTTCTAGCTATAAACTCTCCATTTACACAACGATTTTGTACGATTTTAGCCATTGTAGATAAAATTGCATCTTTGGCATTTGCTCCATATTTTGCCTTGATTTCATCTAGTAAATTTATCCCAATAGCTACAATGCTATAATCAACACCATACTTTACTCTAGCCTCTTCGATATTAGCAAGTTCTATCTCAAAGCTATTTTTATTATTAACTCCTGTTAGCTCATCGGTCTTACTTTGTTCCATCATCTCTTCAAGCTCTTTTATACGCTCTTTTAATCCATTAATTATCTTGCTATCATCGCTAAGCTTTAACCCCATAGCCGAAATTTCACTACGAAGTGAATTTGATGTATTTTGTAGTTTTTGTCTAATAGCATTATATTCATCATAGCTAGTTATGCTATTTATCTCAAAAATCGCACCATCAAGACTGCTGCCATTATCTAAAAGAGTATTAGCAAAATCTTGAATTTGTTTATTTAAATTGTTTAAAATCTCATCTAAGGCGCTAATTTTTTGTTTTATCTCATTTTGGTCTAATCTTACACGCTTTAAAATACATTTTTTAATATCTTCTTCCATAGCTTGACTAGTTAATAAAGCAGGATTAGATCTTAAATGCTCACTTACTCTAGCTATATCATCATCTGCACCAGGCGCAATAGATGGTACAAGAGCAGCAATTAATAACTCGCAGTAAGATAGATATTCTAAATTTTTCTCTTTAGTTTTATATTTAAATTTCTCAATTTTAGAAATTATGGTTTCTATATCATCACTTTGTTTGATTCCATATTTTTCAAGTCGCTTGATGTAATTAGTATCAAAATGGCTAACAAACTCAAACCATCGGTCTCTGATTAAATTTAAATTCTCAACATTAATTGTTCCATTTAGCATAGAATAGCTTGAATTAGCTAGTTCTTTAGCCTTATTATTGTGCATTAAATTTATAGCATGCAACACTCGTTTTAAAAGCATTGTCTGGGCTTGACTGATTTTAGCTATATCATTTAGATTAGCACGATTTAATCTAAAACAGATAAAAGCAAAAAGCTCATCAATGCTTTTTACATTTATCTTTTTTATCTCATCTTGATAACTCTTATCTAAGCGAGCAATATAGCCTTCAAGTCTCTTGCACTCATTTGCACTCAGCCCTCGCCTAGCTGCAGCCGCACAAAATAACTCATGATAGTTATCTGGAGTTAGAATAATATTCTTATCACTCGCCTCCTTAAATACATCTTTGATAACCTCAGAGATTAGGCTTGCCATTTAAAAGACCTTGCATAGCTAGCTTACTTACAAACTCGTCAAAACACTGCAAAGATGCATTTGTAATAGCATCAAATCTCTCATTATCGCTAATAACACTATCGGTAAATCTTCTATCATTTAGTCGCTTTGTAACTCTAAAATCATAATCTCCGCTAGTTAAAATACTCTTTATTGAGCCATCTTTTTGCTTTAATCTATATTCCATTACTAAATTTGCTTTATATGCTGTAGCATATCCAAATTGATCATATGATATAGCTGAAAATGTAAGCGATTTAATAGAAGCTATTATTATGCTATCAGCCTCATTTTTATCTACTAAATTTACACCTAAGCGTCTAAGCATTGCTGATTTTATACCATCTTTGATAACCACAGTACTCTCAGGATCAGTTTTACTAATTATCACATCAACCCAAACGCTGCTGCCTATAGCATCTCTAGCTGCCACGCTAGATGGTTTGTAGCCACAACCTGCGATAAAAAACGCTAGCAATAAAATGGCAATTAATCTCACTCTATCCCTTTATGACGATATTTACAAGCTTATTTGGCACATAAATTTCTTTTATAATCTCAGATGAGCCAATCCACTTAGATACAGCGATTTTGGCTTGATTTATGATCTCTTGATCGCTTAAACTCTTATCTATCTCTATCTCGGCTCGTCTTTTGCCATTTATAGTGATAGCTAAATTTATAGTATCACTCTCAAAAACTTCACTTTTAAGCTCGATTTTTCTAAGATTTTTAAGTCCAAATAACTCGCTACTAAGCTCCCAAGATACATGCGGGATAATAGGCTCAAGCAAACTTAAAATTATATAATACCCCTCCGTCCATATATCTTTGTTTTGTTGAGCATTTAGGGCATTTAGAGCCTCCATACAAGCAGCGATTAAGGTATTAAATGTAAAGCTACTCTCAAAAACCTCGCTTGATTTTTTAAGTGCTTCATAGACTTTTAGCCTTGCGTATTTCTCATCTTTGTTTAAATTTGCGTGATTTATAGATGGGATTTGCTCTGTTTTATAGGCATTTACACTTCTATCATAAAGCCTATTTATAAACTTAAAAGCACCCTCAACAGCGCTATCATTCCATTCAAGCTCCTTTTGTGGTGGTGCTGCAAAAAGTATAAATAGCCTTGCGGTATCAGCACCATATCTATTTATAATCTCATCTGGATCAACCGTATTTCCCTTGCTTTTACTCATCTTAGCGCCATCTTTTAAGACCATACCTTGAGTTAATAAACTAGCAAAAGGCTCACTATCACGCAAATAGCCAAGATCTCTTAAAACTTTTTGAAAAAATCTAGCGTATAAAAGATGAAGTATAGCGTGTTCTATCCCACCGATATATTGATCCACACTCATCCAATAATCAACACTTTTTTTATCAAAGGCTACTTTTTCCCAAGTTTTCTCATCACTTGCATATCTAGCAAAATACCAGCTACTTTCAAAAAATGTATCCATAGTATCGGTTTCTCTTTTAGCTTCACCACCGCATTTAGGGCATTTACATTTTTTGAAATTTGGATGCTTGTCTAGCGGATTTCCCTCACCTGTGATACTCACATCTTCAGGCAATAAAACAGGCAAATTCTCAATACTCTCGCACACAACTCCACATTTATCACAATGCACTATAGGGATCGGCGCACCCCAATATCTCTGTCTAGAGATGCCCCAATCTCTTAATTTGTAGTTTGTAACCTCTTTACCGCTACTGCTATTTTCGAAGTATTTTATGATAGTTTTACTAGCCTCATCATAATCCATATTATTTATCATATCTGAATTTATATGCTTGCCGCTCTTTTGAGTATATGGCAACTCATCGCACTCTATTATCTTTTTAATAGGTAGATTAAATTTAATAGCAAACTCATAATCCCTCTCATCATGAGCAGGCACAGCCATCAAAGCCCCATGACCATACTCAGCTAAGACGAAATTCGCACACCATATCGGCACTAGCTCTTTGGTTATCGGATGGATAGCATTAATGCCTAGATAGACCCCATCTTTATCGGCTATTTGGCGCTCTTTTGGACTTTGATTTAGCATAAATTTGATCTTATCTTTTATCTCTTTTGGGGTATTATCACTATTTAAAATCTTTTTTGTAAGGCTATGCTCTGGCGCTAAAGCACAATAGCTAACCCCATAAATAGTATCAGCCCTAGTAGTAAAGACCATAAATCCATTTTCACTAGCAATCTCTTTGCTACGATCATCAAGCTTAAATTCAAACTCAAGCCCACTACTTTTACCTATCCAATTCTCTTGCATAGTGATAACTTGATTTGGCCATTTGCCATCTAAATCTTTTAAACACTCCAAAAGCTCATTAGCATAATCTGTAATTTTGAGATAATATCCTGGCATCTCTTTTTGGATTACATCGTGGCCGCATCTCCAACATTTGCCATCTTCTACTTGCTCATTTGCCAAAACTGTTTGGTCATTTTCACACCAATTTACCACAGCGGATTTGCGATATACTAAGCCTTTTTCATACATTTTTATGAAAAACTCTTGCTCCCATCTTGTATAGAGTGGATCACTAGTAGCTAATAAGCGATTTTTAGAAAAGCTTAACCCTAATGTATCAAGCTCTTTTATCATATATTCTATATTTTCATATGTCCATTTTTTAGGATGAATTTTATGCTTTATAGCGGCATTTTCTGCTGGCATACCAAAGCTATCAAAACCCATTGGTTGAAGGACATTAAACCCCATATTTCTATAATACCTAGACAAGGCATCACCTATAGCGTAGTTTCGCACATGCCCCATGTGAAGTCTACCACTCGGATATGGAAACATAGATAAAATATATTTTTTAGGTAAGTTATAATCATCTTTTGGCTCGCTATAACCGCTATCTCTCCAAGCAGTTTGCCATTTATACTCTATATCTTTAGCTACATATTGCATTATCTATCCTTAAAATTCATCTCTAGTTTTATACGCTTCTATCAATATCAAAATAATAGAAAATATATTTGCCAAAATCGCACCTATAACTAGCGTATATACCATACTTTGGCTATAGCCAGTTATTAGCAATACAAAAGCAGGAATTAGGTGTAAATCAGCCACCAATGAACTAGCAAAAAGCTCCGCTGCGAGCAAATTTCTCACTCCTACTTTTAATAGAGTTGAGATCAAATTTATACTAGCAGCGATAAACAGAGCCACAGCACTATCTTCAAATAAAAACCCAGCCGTAGTAGTCAAGCTCATAAGCGCAAAAAATGTAAATATAACCTTACCCCAATCCATATAAACTCCTTATAATCTACCTTTTTCATACATAGCGCGAATTTTCTCTTTCTCTTTTTTTCTTAGCTCCTTAGCAGCAATCAACGCTCTATAACCCTCAACACTAAATCTAAACCAACTTAGCATAGGTGCTGCTATAAAAACCGAGCTTAGAGTGCCGATTAAAATTCCAATTATCATAATAGTAGAAAATCCATGTATCATATCTCCACCATAGAAAAATAGCGTAATCACGGCTAAAAGCGTAGTCACAGAGGTCATCAAAGTCCTAGAAAGAGTAAGCGATACAGACTCATTAATCACCCCAAATAACTCTATAAATTTACTCTCTCTAACCCTCTCTCTAATCCTATCAAATATAATAATAGTATCATTTAGCGAATATCCTAAAACAGTTAAAACCGCCGCTAAGGTATCTAAATTCACATCAATACTAAGCAAACTAATAGCCCCAAGCACGATAACTACATCGTGAATTTCGCTAAATATGGCTGCTAGTGCAAATCTCCACTCAAACCTAATACCAATATAAACAAGTATCAAAATAAGCGAAACCGCAATAGCCATTATACCTTTTTGCCTTAATTCACTACCGATTTTTGGCCCTACTACATCAACTCGGCGAATCTCAAATTCCCCACTACCTTTAAGCATATCAGCCACAAAATCCCCAGGATTATTGCCCAAACTATCACTAGTTGTGGTATATCTAATGGTGATTTCGCTAGCTGAACCAAACTCTGTGATAGTAGCATTTTTCAAAATTTCATTACTAGCAAATTTCTGCCTAATCAAATCTATTGGCGCATCCTTATCATGATATTTAACCTGAATTAGCGTCCCACCAGCAAAGTCAATCCCATAATTTAACCCCTTGGTAAATAAAAGCGCAATAGAGCCAAAAAACAGCACACCACTAAGAGCAAACATCACCCATCTAATGCTCATAAAATTATATATTTTACCCTTATCAAATATCTGCATTTTAGCCCCTTTTAATTCTATAACCAAACCACAGCACGCTACTACCCTTTTCTATCTTGCGACTTAAAAACTCAAACATCCCATGGGTACCTAAAATCGCCGTAAGCATAGAGGCTACAATACCTATACTCATAGTTACAGCAAAGCCCTTTACAGGCCCAGTGCCATAAGCATACAGAGCAGCTGAAGTTATAAGCGTGGTTAAATTCGAATCCACGATAGCGCTCATAGCGTTTTGATAGCCCTTTTGGATACAAGTGTGGATATTGTGACCCTCTTTTAAAAGCTCTCTAATACGCTCATTTATAATCACATTGGCATCCACGGCCATACCGATAGTAAGCAAAATACCAGCCATACCAGGAAGTGTAAGCGTCGCACCAAATAGAGCCATAACCGCTATAAGTAGCACTATATTAACAACCAAAGCGATATTAGCCAAAACTCCAGCTAGACCATACACCATAACCATAAATATCAAAACCAAAATAGCACCCACAGATAGAGCCACCATACTTTGATCGATACTTTGCTGGCCTAGGCTTGGGCCTATGCTTCTTTTCTCTTCTAAATTCACAGGAGCTATTAATGCCCCGCTTCTTAAAGCTATAGCCACATCTCTAGCCTCTTCTACACTAAATCCACCACTTATCTGACCGCTTCCACCGCCGATTCTCTCATTAATAGATGGAGCTGAATATACTCTATTATCTAATACTATAGCAAGTCTTTTACCTACATTTGCCCCAGTAAAATCCCCAAATATCTTAGCACCTTGAGCATTTAGAGTAAAATTTATAATTGGCATATTTGTTTGATTATCAAATGCCACCTTAGCATCTACTAGCATACTACCATCTAAGATGGGAATTTCATTAACTAAATACTTATATCTTGGATTTCTAGCATCGCTTAATAATAGATCTCCATAAGCTGCAGCCTCATCTTCGTTCATAGTTTGAGCCATATCTTGGCGTTTTTCATCCACTGCCATGAGCTGTAAATGCGCTGATTTGGCTATCAAATCCATAGCTCTTTGCTCATCGGCTGCATTTTTAATACCAGGAAGTTCAACTAAAATTTTATCCTCACCTTGCTTAATCACCGTAGGCTCAGCCAAGCCAAACTGATCTAAGCGATTTCTGATAGTCTCTACTGCTTGATCTACTGCGTATTTGGCTGTGTCGATCTTCTCTTGCGGGGTGAGTAAAATTCTGTAATTTAGCTCATCTTTTTGAATTTCAATACCACTGATTTTAGATAAAATTCCATCTAATTTCTTGATATCATCACTATCTAAAAGAGCTATACTAATCCCGCTCTCATCGACTTTTAATCTATCTACTAAGATATCATTTTTATCAGTATCATATTTGATAGCTGAAGCTATTGATTTGATTTTAGATATTAAGGCTGCGTCTGTTTGGACGCTTAATAGCATATATAAACCACCTTGTAAATCAAGCCCTAGGCTTACCTTTTTACCATTTTGACTATCAGTAAAGCTTGGTATAGAAAAAAATATACCAAACACTAAAGCAAGGATAAAAACTATAAGCCTATAAGTTACCCTACTTCTCATCACTTGACTCTATTTTGTCCAATTTTTTGGCGACAAAATTTCTATCAATGCGGACAATTACATCATCATTAAGCTTAACTTTGATAAAATCATCGTCTGGTTTTACCACTTCGCATACTAAGCCTCCATTTGTGATGATTTTATCACCTTTTTGGAGATTTGCTAGCATATTTTTATGCTCACGCTGCTGCTTTTGCTGTGGTCTAATAACCAAAAAATAGAATATTGCGAACAATACAACAAGAGGTAATAATGAAGTTAGCATTGAATTTTCTGCCATGTAAATCCTTTAAGAAAAAATTAGTTGCCTATTTTACATTAAAATTTATAATAAAAGGCTTTATGATCTCCATTTTGCTATCCCTTTTTATATTTTTGGATCTACTAAATTTAAAATACATAGCAAATTTAGGGCTTTTAAGTGCGATTATAGGTTTATATATCCTTTTAAAAAGCGATAGAAAAATTTGGTTTTGGAGTGGGTTTTTTATCGGATTATTTTGGTTTTATTGGATTAGTTTTAGTTTGGTTTATTATAATTTTGGCTATCTTATACCTATTGAAATTTTGGGAATTTGTTTAATATATGGTTTTATATTTTTAGCTGTTAGTTGGCTAGAGAGTATCTATATCAAGGCTATTTTCTTGCTATTTGCTAGCTATGTGGCACCTTTTGGCTTTGATTGGTTGAATTTTGAATTGATATTTGTCGATACGCTTTTTAAGCCTACTATTTATACTCTTGCTTTGGTGCTTATATCTATAATTATAGCTATTAAATTTAATATATATTTTGGTATCTCATTGCTTATTTGCTCTTTAGCGATTAATTACAACTATAAAACTGAGTCTAAAAGCCTTCCTTTTGATATCTCACTTATTAGCACAAATATTAGTCAAGATAAAATCTGGGAACGCTCTACAAAAGATAAAATTGTAAAAAGCAATCTTGATATGATTGATCAAGCTATAAGCGATGGCTCTAGAATTGTAGTTTTACCTGAGAGTTCATTTCCACTATTTTTAGATCATAGTGAAATTTTACTTAGTGTTTTAAAACAAAAATCATATCAAATCGCCATCGTAGCTGGAGCTCTAGGAGCTAATAATAATAAGATATATAATTCAACCTATCTTTTTGATAAAGGGGAAATAAAAAGACTTGACAAGCTAATATTAGTGCCATTTGGTGAAGAGATACCACTTCCAAATTTTATTAAAAATTTAATAAATGAGATATTCTTTGATTCAGCCGTAGATTATAGTCATGCTAATAGCGTAAGTGATTATGAGATTGATGGAATCAAGATACGAAATGCTATCTGCTATGAAGCTACCAAAGATGAGCTATTTAAGGATAATCCTAAATTTATGATAGCTATTAGCAATAATGCGTGGTTTAGTCCATCTACTCAGCCAAATTTACAATCCAAAATACTAAAACTAAAAGCATATAAATACAAAACCACAATCTATCATAGTGTAAATGGTAGTCCAAGCCAGATGATTACTCCATAGTATTGCTATGGGTAATATATTTAAATTTTTATCTGGTTTTTAGCGAATTTCAGCTTACTTTTATAGGGGGGGTACAATGCTGTATGGATTTTTGTAATCCAAATTCATTATACAAGGACTTTTCTATGACAAACATAGTTAAATTTGGTGCTGTAGTTGTAGCAGCTACAGCTATTTTAAGTAGCAGCGCAGCAGCACAAGGCGTATTTGTAGGGGTTGAAGGTGCATTATTGCAAAGTCAAGTCAAACTAGATGATATATACCCATCAGTACTTGATGACCCAAAAGATACTTCGATTGAGCTTGGATTAAAAGGTGGTTATGACTTTGATGCTTTTAGAGTTTGGGGTGGCTACTCATATAGAACTAAAGGCAGCGAAGATTATAATATGAAAGATGGCGCAGATTTTATAAATGGTGAATTTAACTGGCAAACTCACAATATTTTAGTAGGAGCTGATTATACTCCATCATTAACAGATAGCTTTAAATTAGCTCTAGGTGCTTATACCGGTCTCTCAATTGTTAAGGGTGAATTCTCAGGCCAAGCAGAATACACTACAGATGGTCTTACATATGTTATGGATAATGATTCGACAACTGGCACAGGCGCAATATTTGGTCTAAAACTTGGTGGTATCTATGAAGTTGTTGAAAATAATGAGATTGAATTTGGTATAAAAGGCGACTACCAAACAACTGGTATAGAAGATTATGATAACATACTTAACTATGGTGTATATGTAGGGTATAACTACAAATTTTAATAAAATGGGCGAAGAAATTCGCCCTAATTTATACTTAAATTTACTCTAAATCTATCTAAATTTACAATTATGCACCAAGATATCTTTTGCGAATTTCATCATTGCCTATCATATCTTTTGATACACCTTCCATAACGATATGGCCATTTTCTAATACATAGGTATAATCACTGGTTTTAAGCGCTAAAAATGCATTTTGCTCAACCAATAATATAGTAATACCCTCTTCTTTAAGCCTCTCAATAATATCAAAAACCTCGCCTACAATCTTAGGAGCAAGGCCAAGGCTAGGCTCATCAAGCATTAAAAGCTTTGGCTCACTCATTAAAGCTCTAGATATAGCTAACATTTGAGCCTCTCCACCGCTTAGAGTTCCAGCAAGCTGATCACGCTTTTGCTTAAGCCTTGGAAATAGATCATACATAGTCTCTTTTAAATGCTCATAGTTTTCATCATTATTAAAAGCACCCATTTTAAGATTTTCTTCTACGGTTAAGTTTATAAATACTCTTCTACCTTCAGGCACCAAAGCAATTCCTTGCCTTACAAGTGTATGAATTTTATGCCTACTAGTATCATATCCTAAGAAATTTATCTGGCCACTTCTTTTAACTGAGTTTATAAGTGCATTTAAGGTGCTACTCTTTCCAGCACCATTTGAGCCTATAAGGCTTACTATTTGGCCAGTTTGCACAGAAAAGCTAATCCCCTTTACAGCCTCAATCATTCCATAATATACATGCAAATTTCCAACATCTATCATTGTATAAAATCCCCTAAATAAGCACTTATAACATCTTCGTGTTTTACCGCATCAGCTGGCGAGCCAGTAAAAATCACCCTACCATAATCAAGCACTAAAACCCTATCGCAAAGATGATTTACAAATTTCATATCATGCTCAATTAATAAAATAGATAATCCATCAGTAGCCCTAAGATCAAATATTAAATTTGCTAACTCATCAGTCTCGCTAGGATTCATACCAGCTGCTGGTTCATCTAGTAAAAGTAGTTTTGGATTAGTTGCTAACGCTCTTGCTATCTCTACTTTGCGCTGCGTTCCGTAACTTAAGTTTTTAGCAAATTCATTAGCATATCTAGCAATACCTAAACGCTCTAAAATTCCCATAGCGCGCTCTTTGGCTATTCTTTCAGATTTAGCAAATCTACCAAGATGCAAACAAGCTTCTAAAAAACTATATTTTGTTGAGCTATTTAAGCCGATTAATACATTTTCTAAGACAGTAAGAGAACCAAAAAGACGAATATTTTGAAATGTTCTAGCAATACCTAAATTTACAATTTTATTTGGCTTAATTCCATTTAATCTTTTGCCATCAAATTTGATCTCACCACTGCTTGGCTCATAGGCTCCAGTAATTATATTAAACATAGTAGTTTTTCCAGCCCCATTAGGCCCAATAAGCCCAAAAATCTCTCCACTTTTTACACCAAAGCTAGTCTCTTTGATAGCCTCTACACCACCAAAATTTTTACAAATTTTACTTAGTTTTAATATCATTTGTGTCTACCTCTAAATAGATCCCCTAGCTCCATCTGCCCCATAATACCCTTTCTAGCAAACAGCATTACAAAGATTAATACTAATGAGAATACAACCATTCTAAGCCCTGGGTAAGCCTCGGTTTGATAGCCAAAGATATTCATAGGCTCATCTAAAAATCTTAGCCACTCGCTACCACCAATTACTAACACTGTACCAATAATAGCTCCAGTAGTACTACCAAGTCCACCAAGCACTATGATAATAAGCAGTAAGAATGTAAACATAAATGTAAATTGATCAGGACTAACACTACCTAATAATCCAACTAGTAAAGCTCCACCCATACCTTCAAAAAATGCACTTACACAAAACGCTGTAGTCTTAGTAGCAAAGGTATTAATCCCCATAGCCATAGCTGCGTCTTCATCATCTCTTACGGCCTTCATAGCTCGGCCAAATTTAGAATATACTAAATTTAAAATTACAACAGTAGCAAAAATAGCTAGTCCACCACTATAAAAAATATTTGTAAAGCGACTTAAATCTCCATTACTATCGACTCTCATAACCTCATTTAAGCCAATTGAGCCATTTGTAAAGGCAGGAAAATTTACAGCTAAAAGTTGAATTATAAAACCAAACCCCAAAGTAACAATAGCCAAATAATCACCCCTAACTCTAAATACAGGCATAGCAAGCAATAAAGCTAAAAGTGTAGCACAAACACCACTGACAAACATTGCTAAAATAAAATTACTAGTATAAATAGCTAAGATAATATTTGATGGCTCAGCTGCATCAAATTGATATAGCTTAGAATCAGCATTAAGAAGCAAAATAGCCGCCACATAAGCCCCAACAGCCACAAATCCATTTGGCTCAAGACTAAATTGTCCAGTAACTCCATTTATAAGATTATAGCTAATAGCAAGAGTAATAAATATAGCAATATTATTTACAATTCCTAAACTATACTCGCCTAGATACGCATCACAGAAAAATAAAAACCCAATTGCTAAAATAACAGCTAACCAAAATTTAAATCTACTTGCCATCTAAAACCTACTCTTTTCAAAATTATATCCCAAAATTCCAGTTGGTTTAAATAGTAAAACCAAAATCAAAAAGATAAATGCAAAAGCATCTTTAAACCCTGCAAGATCTGGAAATAGTGCCACAGCAACAACCTCTGTAAATCCAATAATAAATCCGCCAAGCACAGCTCCGCCAACGCTACCAATACCGCCAAGCACCGCAGCGGCAAAAGCCTTAAGTCCAATTAATACGCCCATTAATGGATCGATACTAGGATAATTAATAGCCCAAAATACACCGCCAATGGCAGCAAGAGATGAGCCAAGTCCAAAAACAATAGATATGATTAAATTTGCATCAATTCCCATTAAATTAACTGTACTAATATCAAAAGCAAGCGCTCTAATTGCTATGCCATATTTTGTTTTATAAAGCACATACAACACTATCATTAATAAAAATATTGTAATTACTGGTACAAAAATAGCACTAACTGGCAATGTAATCGCACCAATACTTACTACTTGTTCAAAAAACTCAGGTACATTAAATGATCTAGGTGTGCCACCAAATACTACTTGAAACACATTTTCAAGTAAAAAACTAATACCAATAGCTGTAATTAATAGTGAAATTCTAGGAGCTGAACGAAGTGGTTTATAAGCAATCTTATCAGTACAAACACCAAGAAGTGCCGATACAACAACTGCAAAAAGTAAAGCAAATCCAAAAGGAAGTGCCATACTAGTCATACAAAACAAAGCCACATATGCCCCAACCATCATAATATCGCCATGAGCAAAGTTGATAAGCCTTAAAACACCATAAACCATAGTATAGCCAATAGCTATCAAGGCATACATAGATCCAAGGCTAAAACCATTTACCATCTGCTGTAAAAATAGAGTAATATCCATAAATTTCCTTCTACATAAACCTAATATTGTGCCAAAAACTACTAAACTCTAAGTAAATTTATTCATTTCTTAAGGTAGTTAAAATATCTACATTACTAGCTTTTTTGGCTGGATAATATGATGATAGCAAAACAATTACTATCGCACCAATCAAAATCATTGCTAAATCACTTAAAGCTAACTCCATTGGTAATTTTGAGCTTCCATAAACATCAGCAGGTAAATTTACTATATCAAAGCTACCTAGCAACCATACTCCAAAAAGCCCCAAAATAAGACCAAAAATTATCCCGCTTCCTCCAATTACAACACCTTGAACAAAAAAGCTTTTTTTAATCTCGCTTTTACTAGCACCAAGTGCAAGCAAAAGAGCAATCTCTTGACGACGATTCATCACGGTCATAAGAAGTGAGCTAATAATATTTAAACTAGCTACCAAAATAATAAGCATTAAAACAATAAAAAGCGCCCTTTTTTCCAACTCCAAAGCACTAAAAAAATTACCATTTTGTTCCCACCATCCAATGGCTCTTTGACCTGGGGATAGATTTTGATTTAATTTGACAATATCACTCTTTGGATCATCTGAGTAGATATGAATTCCATCATATCTACCACTTTCATAGCCTAAAATTTTAGCCAAAGCATTAACATCTGTATAAGAATAAGCCTTATCATATGCGATTAATCCGGAGCTAAAATTAGCTACATAATTAAATCTTTTCATCGTTGGCATAGATACTAACCCGCCAGCACTAAGCTGCATAAATAGCATAGTAACCTTCTCATTAAGCGAAAGGGCAAAATCATCAGCAATCCCCTTGCCTAAAACTATCTCAAAGCCATTTGGCGTGGTATCTTTTAAGGCTTCATTAATTACAGAGTTTATCTGCTTTTCATCATCAAAATTCACACCAAACAGCAATCCACCCTCTAGCTTGTTGCCATATTTTACAATAGCTTGTGTAGAGATATATGGGCTAAATTTAAGCTCTTTAAACTGCTCTTTAAGCCTGATTACATCGCTATCATCGATAGAGCCTTTCATATAGCTTATAATCGTGATTGGATAGTTCATAGTAAATAGCTTACGCTCAAATTCTTTATCAAAACCATTCATTATAGCCATAGCAATTATAAGCACCATAAGCCCAACACTAACCCCCAAAAAAGCTAAAATCGCCGATAGTGTGATAAATGGCTGAGACTTATCAAATCGTAGATATTTAAATAGCAGATACTTAACCACTAGGCAAAGACTCCGATTTTTGGCCCACTCTTACCACAACACTCTTTATATTTTAACCCACTACCGCAAGGGCAAGGCGAGTTGCGAGATGGTTTTTTACCGGTTTTTAGGCTCTCTTTTGGCGTTTCTATATCTTTAGATTTTGACTCTTGCGATGGCTCTTCTATTTTAAATTTAACCACCTGTAAGGCTCTTGCACTCTCTGTTTTAAGCTTACTCACAAGCTCCATAAATAGATTATAACTCTCTTTTTTATACTCTGTTAGGGGATCTTTTTGGTTATAGCCTCTAAGGCCGATTCCTGTTTTTAAGATATCCATTTGATATAGATGCTCTCTCCAAGCAGCATCTAAAATTTGAAGATATAGCAATTTTTCAATCCCTTTTCTTTGTTCAATATCTATTTGCGACATCTTTAGCTCATAATCAGCAGCCAATTTATCTATAATCAATCCTTTAAGCTCATTAAAATCAAGACCTTTAAGCTCATTTGGATCAATATCAATTAGACTATTTTCTTTTACCACAAGAGCTAATCTATTCGTATCAAAATCTTCGCTTAACCCACCTTCTATAACATCAGCCTCACTTAACATCATTAATACTAAATCTTCTCTATTTGAGATTATTTTCTCTTTAAGATCGCTATTTGGGTCTAGTAGCTCATCTCTATATTTATATATAGTTTTTCTTTGTTCATTTGCTACATCATCATACTCTAAGACATGCTTTCTACTCTCAAAATGCAAGCTCTCTACTTTCTTTTGAGCATTCTCTACAGCACGAGTAACTAGCCTACTCTCTATGCTCTCACCCTCTTCTATACCTAATCTTTCCATAATAGCTTTTATCTTATCACTACCAAATATCCTAAGGAGATTATCTTCTAAGCTTAGATAGAATCTACTAATACCAGGATCGCCCTGACGACCAGCACGGCCCCTTAATTGATTATCTATACGGCGGCTCTCGTGCCTTTCTGTGCCTATGATATATAACCCACCAAGCGCTCTAACCTCATCATCGATTCTGATATCCACGCCACGACCAGCCATATTAGTTGCAATAGTTACAGCACCTTTGACCCCAGCTTCGGCAATGATTTGCGCCTCTTTTTCATGGTTTTTAGCATTTAAAACTGAGTGAGCTATACGCTCTTTAACTAGCATTTTGTGAAATACTTCACTCTTTTCGATACTTGCAGTACCTACTAGCACTGGCTGACCTTTAGCATTTGCTATTTTTATCTCTTCTATTACAGCTTTAAATTTCTCATTTTCACTCTTATATATTAAATCATCTTTATCAACTCTTTTAATTGGTAGATTAGTTGGGATAGAGATTACATCTAAGTTATAAATTTGAGCAAATTCAGCTGCTTCAGTCTGTGCTGTACCAGTCATTCCAGCAATTGTTCCATACATCCTAAAGTAATTTTGAAAAGTGATATCAGCTAAAGTTTGGCTCTCTTCTTGGATTTTTACACCCTCTTTAGCTTCTAAGGCTTGATGAAGGCCTTCACTAAATCTTCTACCTTCGCTAAGTCTACCAGTAAACTCATCTACAATTACCACGCCTTCATCACGAACTACATAGTGTACATCTTTTTCAAATAGATTATGAGCTTTAAGAGCTTGATCTAGATGGTGGCTTAAGATTGCATTTTCTAAATTATATAAATTTTCTACACCAAATAGCTGTTCAGCTTTAGCGATTCCAGCCTCAGTTATTATTATAGTTCTACTCTTTTCATCTACGATAAAATCCCCAGTTGGCTTATCTTGTGGTGTAGCAGCTGGCTCTCCTCTTTTCATAGCTCTTGCTACCTCATCAGCCTTAATATATCCATCTAAGGTGCGATTAGTAGGCCCTGAGATAATCAATGGAGTTCTAGCCTCATCTATTAAGATACTATCAACCTCATCTACAATTACAAAATTATGCTCTCTTTGCACTTTGCTAGATAGTTCAAATTTCATATTATCACGCAGATAATCAAAGCCAAATTCATTATTTGTACCATATGTAATATCAGCATCATATGAGGCTTTACGCTTTGTATCATCATACTCACCACCTACTATAATACCAACACTAAGGCCTAAAAAATTATATATAGCACTCATTTGAGTAGCATCTCTTTTGGCTAAATAGTCATTTACTGTAACTACATGAACCCCTTTTTTATCCATAGCATTTAACACCACTGGCAAAGTCGCTACTAAGGTTTTACCCTCACCCGTTTTCATCTCTGCAATCTTGCCTTCATTTAAAACCATACCGCCTATTAGTTGCACATCAAAGTGTCTCATATTTAGCGTTCTTTTTGACACCTCTCTAACAATAGCAAAAACATCATTTAATATGCTATCTTTAGTAACCTTGCCATCTATTAAAGAGCTTTGTAAAGTAATAAATTCGCCCCTTAATTCATCATCACTTAAGGCTTCATATTTTGATTCTAAGGCATTAATTTTGGCTACTCTTTTATAATATTTTTTAATCTCTTTATCATTTTTAGTTCCAAATATTTTTCTAGCTATGAATGAAAGCATATTATATCCTGTAGTTAAAATAAGTCGCTATTTTATCTAAAAATCCCTTAAATTTAAGCTTTTATTTGCTAAATTTAGCTAAAATCATCTATTTAAAATACCCAAATTTAAGGCAAAATATGAGAAAATTTATACTTGTTTTTATCCTATCTTTAAATCTTTTTGGAGCTAATGAGTTAACATTTAAAAGTTTAATTGGCGAATTTACTCAAACTATCACCAGTCAAGACCAAAAGATAATATATACTGGGTCGTTAGCTATTGATAGTGATTTTGGTGCATTTTGGCAATATAATACACCAATGCAAAAACTAATATATTTTAGCAATAATCAAGTTATTATCATAGAACCAGAATTAGAACAAGCCATAATTACTAACCTAAAAAGTTCTCCAGATATCACTAAAATACTAAAAAACGCCAAAAAGCTTAGCGATGATAATTTTCAAGCAGTTTATGAAGATGTAGTCTATGATATTATAACGCAAAACTCACTACCAAAACTCATTGCTTATGAAGATAAACTAGGCAATAAAGCTATAATTGAATTTACCCAAATAAGCAAAGATAAAATAATAAGCAAAGATATTTTAACGCCACAAATTCCAAGCAATTACGATATTATTAGCAATTAAAATTTTTTATTAAAATCTACCATCTAAGAGTTGATTTTCAATCTTTGGTAAATTTGGCAAATTAGGCTGAGTTGAATCACCCTTGTTGTGCATATCTCTTATAGCATCAAGAATCTTTTGAACATTAGTTTCATCAACAAATTTGAGCCTAATGATATATATATCATCGATTGTTATAGAGTGCTTTTTATCTATATATTTTGTTAGAGTAGATTTAAAGCTCTCTTTGCCCTTTGAGGTCATAATATCTTCAGCATAAAAGCTACCTACAACAATATTTAAAGCATCATAAATAGGCGCTCTTGCCACATTATCATCTCTAGTTATAATCTCTAAATCCATTGATATTTTTTTAAGATTATTTACATCATATTTGGAGTATAAATCACTCTCAAACCCCTCTACACTCACCACATCACCAAAGCTAATTCCGCATAAAATTAGCCAAAACATAAAAATTTTTTTCATATTCCTTCCTTTATAAAATTCTCTTTTTCATAAAACCTAGCTACGCATTTATCTATATTTACTACACTTTTTAGATATGAGTAAAAATCTCTTTTGCGTGTATAAATTATACTTAAATCATCCCAGCTAATTGCTCGTGATAGTGCTACATAAAGCTGTCCATTAGCAAAAATATTATTTAAATCACATACCAAACGCCTTATACTCATACCTTGTGATTTATGGATTGTAATAGCGTAGGCTAATTTTAGTGGAAACTGAGTAAATTCAGCCCGCAATTTCTCTTTTATACCGCCTTCATCATCTTTTTCATACTCAAAAAGTGAATATGTAAATGGCTCTACATCGGCTATATTTCCGCTATCTTTTAGTACACTTATACTAACTACCACGCCATTATCATCTTTATTAATATTTTTGATAATGCCTTGTTCGCCATTATAATACTCGCCCCATTTATTACATAAAAACATAACTCTAGCACCGATTTTTATCTTAAGCTCACTTAAGACATTTAGATTATTTATCCATTTAGTATAAGCATCGTTTTGCAGTGTCTCATCATAAACTCTACCACTTGCACTTATAGTTTCAAGCTGATTTGGAATCTGGGCTAATTTTTTAGCATTTAATGCATCGGCTTCAGCATTTCTACCATATAAAATTACGCTATCTTTGGCAATCTCATTTGTAATTTTTGAGCTTAGTTTTTTGTAAATTTCAGCATCAATATTTCCTAGTCTAATGCGTGAAAGCATAGAATAAAACTGAGTATCTGATGTACGCTTAGATATTACCAATTCAATATTTTTAAATTTAAAATTATACCAAGCTGTCGAGTCAAATGCATAGTTAAATTTTATTAATGTCATATCATCTTTTTGGCGTTTAACAGGTGGGAGCTGATAAAAATCCCCTACAACCATAAGCCGCCCTTTAAATTCACCCTGCATCAGACGCAAGGATATCATCTCCATCAATTCAGCACTTACCATAGATATCTCATCAATTATCAAAAGATCAATATTTTTGATAATATCAAATAACTCTTTTAGCTTTGATTTTTGCTTGAGATCAAGAGCTTTTAGCTCCATATGATTAGCACAAAGCCCAAATTTAAAAAAGCTATGTATAGTCACCCCACCGATCCCAACAGCACTAATCCCAGTGCTACCAAGTGCTACAATATTCTTACCATTATCTTTATAAATTCGCATAATCTCTTTGGTGGTATAGCTCTTGCCTACTCCGCCACCACCTGTTAAAAATAGATTATTATCCCCAAGAAGCTCTATAATACAATTTAACAAACTATTTATCCTATTTTTGTTAGAATTATACCCAAAAAATATTAAGGATAAAGATGAAAAATTCGCTACTATTTCTAATAATTTTTATATTTTTAGGCTGCGCTAAACAGAGCTATACACTAAATGAGCTAAATTTAAGGCTTGATTTGGATTTTAATCAAAGTGCAAATATCTTGCCCGATACCGCTCTAAACTTCAAATCAAATAATAATGAACTAATCAATAGATATTTTAGCGTTTGGGATAGCGGATTTGATGTAGATATAAATGACGCTATGTGGGCGTTTAATACCTACACTTATGAGAAGCAAAAATATTATGGAGAGAGCCATATTTTGCGTGATCAAGAGTGGTTTGATAGACATAGACAAAATGCGAATTTCGCAGCTTATAAAAGAGTTTTAAAACCTGCAATAATCCTTAGAGATACTGCCGTTAGGAGTTTTCCTACCAAAGAGAGACTATTTTTAGATAGTAGGCCAGGCGAGGGATATCCATTTGATTACTTACAAGATTCAAATTTAGAAGCCTTTCATCCAGTTTTGGTATCACATTTTAGCCTTGATGGTGCGTGGGCCTTTATCCAAAGTGACTCATTTACCGGCTTTGTAGCCAGTAATGATATCAAGATTCTAAACAAAAAAGAGGCTAATGAGTTTAGAAAATCCAAATTTGGCATATTTATTAAAGATAGAATTGCTATAAAAGATCAATCTAATAAATTTCTATTTTACTCAAGAATCGGCGGCCTAGTCCCATATACAAAGATTGAAAATGGCAACTTCATCGCCCCTCAAGGCTATAAAATCAGCCAAGATATCGCCACTATAAATTTAGAGCTAAACTCCAAAAACGCTAAACTAATATTAAATGAGATGATAGGGATGAATTACGGCTGGGGCGGACTCGATGAGCTTAGAGATTGCTCTGCTTTTACCAAAGACTATTTTGCTAGTTTTGGAATTTGGCTACCACGAAACTCCAAACCCCAATCCCAAATCGCTCAAATAATAGATTTAAAAGAGTTATCAGATGAAGCCAAAAAGGCCAAAATAGTTGAATTTGGCGTCCCTTATGCTACGCTTTTGTATATGCGTGGCCATATAATGCTCTACACCGGCGTAGTAGATGGCAAAATCAGCGTTACTCACGCTTCATGGGGTTTAAAGACCAAAAACAACTCTAGAGCAGTCATAGGTCGCACAGCTATAACTGATATCGAGATTGGCAAGGATAGAAGTGATATAAAAGCGCTTTTATTAAGCCTTGTAGAGTCTATGAATATCTTAACCCCAAATCCAAAACTAGCCCTACAAAATAGCTACAATATCAAATTTCAAAACAATAATATAATATTTGCCAACAACTCATATATGCCATATGAGATAGGTAGTAGCGATATTTTAAATAACCCAAGTATAAAAGATATGTTTGCTCTAAACTACCCACTTTTAAAGCCTTTAAACTCTAAGTTAATAGACGCTGGACGGATAAGAAATGAGCAGTTTTTTAACGCAATTTATGGCGATAGCAAAGAAGCAGTAGAGGCTAATCTAAGTGAAGTAATCTGGCTAAAAAATAGCCTAAACCAAAAGATCAAATTCAACTCCTTAAATGGCGCAGCCAAAGCACTACAAAAAGTCAGCGATGAGCTTGATATATTGGTAAAAAATGAGCCAAATTTAATTATCTATCTTCAAGATATCGGCGGAACATTTAAATATAGAAATATAGCCCAAACCAACAGACTATCACCGCATAGCTGGGGAATCGCTATAGATATAAATGTAGCAAATAGCCACTACTGGTTATGGAGTAAAGATGGCTATCAAAACAAAATTCCATATAAAATAGTAGAGATATTTGAAAAAAATGGATTTATCTGGGGCGGCAGATGGGAGCATTTTGATACAATGCATTTTGAGTATCGCCCCGAATTTGCCGCCTTAGGTATTAATTAAATATAGGCAATCCCATCATTGCTGAAATTATAAAGGCATTTATAATATCTATGAAAAACGCCCCAACCAATGGAATAACGATAAACGCCATATGGCTTGGGCCATAATGTTTTGTTACCGTTTGCATATTTACAAGTGCCGTAGGCGTAGCACCAAGACCAAATCCGCAATGCCCAGCCGATAGCACAGCCGCATCATAATTCTTACCACAAAATCTAAAAGTGATAAATATAACATATAATATCATAAGGATAATTTGAACTATAAGAATTGTTAGCATTGGAAGTGCTAGTGAGATAAGTTGAGCGATATTGATAGTCATCAAAGCAAATGCCAAAAATAGAGATAAACTCACATTGCCAATCACAGAAATTTCACGATCAAATACTGTGTGAATTTTGGTTGCTGATAGGATATTTCTAAGCACAGCACCAGTAAGCAAACACCAAACAAATGTAGGCATAGTTACAAATGTAACAATTTTTTTAAGCTCAGTCCCCACTAGCAAACATATAGCAATCAACGCCAAAGACTCCACAAATGAAGAAGATGTTATCAATCTTCGTTTTTCAGGCTTTTCAAAAAGAGTTGGATCGACCTTCTCTTCTAAGTGATGTCCGCTTAGACTATTTTTCACAACCAAATATCTAGCCACAGGCCCACCTATGATTCCGCCTGCTATCAAACCAAATGTAGCCGCCGCCATCGCTACTTCCATAGCTGGAGCGTAGTTATAAGGCTCTTTGATAAACTCAGCCGCCCATGCTGCACCCGTACCATGCCCACCACTCATTGTGATAGATCCTGATAGCATCCCTATAATAGGATTTTCACCCATTGCCAAAGCCACACCGATACCGGCTAAATTTTGTAAAATCAATAACCCAGTTACAATAAATAAAAATCCGATAATTACCTTTCCACCCTTTTTAAAAGAGGTAAAATCCGCACTAAGGCCGATAGTAGCATAAAAGGCAAGCATTAATGGATCTTTAAGCGAACCATCAAAACTAAAGCTAATCCCAATATATTTATTAGCTATAAATAACAAAATAGCCACAATAATCCCACCCACAACTGGCTCAGGAATATTATAAACTCTTAGGAATTTAACATGTTTGATGATGAAAGTACCTAATAACAAAACAAAAACCATCGCACAAAGAGTGGAGTAAAAATTGAGTGTAATTTCCATTTAAATCCTTAAAATTTAATATTAATACCTATTATATTTAATTTATTTAAACAATAAAGCATTTATGAGAATTTTTGATAATAGCCAATACCCAAATTCTCACTACTAATATCTATTCCCATGCCTTAGCTAGAGCTCTTTTTATTGGAGTTTAAATACATTATCAAAAAAGTCAGCAACCATTAAGGTTACCAAAACCTTATCAATCGGCATAGTTACATCGCATTTTGTACTCCAGAATATATCAGCATTAGGATCAGCAGCTGCTTCTATAATTTGAATAGCTTCAGCCATATCACTCATCGGACAATCAGGATGTATAGTAAAATTAACTATAGCGCCCATTGTGCCTTTTATATCTATACCACCTAAAAGATGAGATTGCATAGCTGATTTTAAGGCTTCTTGAGCTGCCTTCTCGCCTTGAGCCTCACCAACACCCGTCAAGAAACATTCTATACTACTCATAATGGTTATAATATCAACAAAATCAATATTGATATCGTACTCACTATGACTAAGAAATATAGAGCTTATACCATTTACTGCACTCGCTAAAATAGTATCAAATGATTCAATGTTATCTTTTGGGTCAGCTTTACTATCTGTAATATCACTTAATTTCTCATTTGAGATAACTACAACGCCATCGCATATTTTTTTAAGCTCATTAATATTTTTAGTAGCAAGTTGAATTTGTTCATTATTTTTAAATTTAAATGGAGTGGTTACTATAGCTATGCTAGTTTGGTAAATATAATTAGTGGAGTAAAAATTGAGTGTAATTTCCATGTTACCACCTTAAATTTAAATTAGATTTATAATTATATTCAGTTTAGCTTAAATAAAAGGTAGATTTTGGAATTTGTAGTTAAATTTAAGTTATAAATAAAAGATAGATTTAAGAGTTGGTGGCCAAATTTAAGCTTGACCACCAATAAAGGGGCTAAATTTATTAATCTAATTGGTGACGACTAATTGTTGGAATATCTAAATCATCGCTACTAATATTTAAATCCAAACCTGAAACTCTACGATAACTAAATATACTCTCTTTTGGCTCTTCAGCTTTTACTGGAGTACTCTCTTTAGTAGCTGCTACTGTAGTTGCATTAGCAGTAGCGGTAGATGGTTGAAGTTTAGCTACATTGCTATCTGAAAAACCAGTAGCTACTAAAGTTACTAAAACTTTATCAACTGGCATATTTATATCACATTTTGTACCCCAGAATATATCTGCATCAGGATCAGCAGCTGCTTCAATAATCTCCATCGCCTCAGTCATATCGCTCATTGGACAATCTGGATGAATGGTAAAATGTACAATAGCACCCATCGCACCTTTTATATCCATATCATCTAATAATGGAGATTGCATAGCTGATTTTAAGGCTTCTTGAGCTGCGCCATCACCTTGAGCTTCTCCTACCCCCATAAGTGATAGACCTCTATGACTCATAGCAGTTTTTACATCAGCAAAGTCAAGATTAATATCACTCTCACCATGACTAAGAACGATTGAACTCATACCATTTACTGCACGCGCTAAAATACTATCTACAATTTTAAAGCTATCTTTAATTCCAGCTTTTCTATCTACTATATTACTTAATTTCTCATTTGGTACAACTACTACGCTATCGCACTCTTTTTTAAGCTCGTTTATACCCTCAACTGCTAAGCGCATTCTCTTGCTACCTTCAAATTTAAATGGGGTAGTTACTACAGCAATAGTTAGCGCACCAATCTCTTTAGCAGCTTGAGCTACAATAGGAGCTGCGCCAGTACCGGTACCACCGCCAAATCCAGAAGCGATAAATACAATATCAGAATTTTCTAATGTTGTTTTAATATCTTCATAACTCTCCATTGCAGCCTCTTTGCCTACAGTTGGTTGCATACCAGCACCTAAGCCTCTAGTTTTTTTCTCACCTAGTTGAATTTTATTTGGGGCTGCTGAACTATCAAGTGCTTGCGCATCTGTGTTGGCTACAATTAAATCCACAGTTTTCATACCATCTTCGTTATGTATACCTTCTCTAATGATATGATTAATCATATTACCGCCGCCGCCGCCGACACCTACAACCTTAATCTTTGCACCATAAACATTTTGTTTCTCTTCTACTGTAAAACCACTCATCACAAGCCCCTTTTTAAAATAAATTTTTTAAATAGTTCATAAATTTAGAGACAGAATTGACCTTTTCTAGGGCAATATTCTCTTTTAGGACATCTTTGTCGCCATTATCATCAATTTTAAGATCTAGTTCCATTTTTTGCTTAGGCTGAACTTTAGGCATAACATCATCAAGATTAGCTGAATTATTACTTGGAATAGTCTGCGGGATATGCTCATCAAATTCTTTAGTTGCCACAAATGGATTTGGTCTTAATACTATCTCATCTTTGTGGCGTAGCTTTCGCTCAGAGTCTATTTCATATGGAGTAAAATATCCAGCACCATATAGACAAAGCCCAATTGCACATGAATTTGCTGGGTCTTGAAAGACATCAATAGAACCGCTAAACTCTCTTGGTCTAGCAATTCTAACAGGCATATTATCAAATATTGCAGTAGCTAACTCTCTAAGCCCTTCTATCTTAGCCATACCACCAGTTAGCACAATACCGGCTGAAGCATACTCTTTATATCCACTCTCGCTAAGCATCTTAGCAAGTATCATTAAAGCCTCTTCAACACGCATATATATAACATTTATTATTACACTAATATCTACTTCGTGACTAGAGTTCTCATCTCCTAAATCAGGCAATACTATTAGCTCGTTACTTCTAGGCTTTAATGTGCCATATTTTATTTTTACTTCTTCAGCTACTGCTGGTGGAGTGTGAAGTACTGTAGATATATCAGTGGTTATGTTTAAACTTCCAACTGATAAAAAATCATTATATCTAATTGAATTTCCTGAGTGAATCACCATATTACAGCTAGAACCACCTAGATCAATTAATACTGTACCTAAAGCTTTTTCATCTTCATTTAATGTAGAAATTGCCGAAGCATATCCGGATAATACAATATTATCAGCTTTTAATCCAGCTTTTTCTATCGCTTTTCGTAAATTCATAATAGCGGATTTTTGCACAGCAATGATATGAGCTTGCACCTCTAGCCTAGTACCATTCATACCAAGAGGATCTTCTATATTGTCTTGTTCATCTACTTTAAAATTATATGGTAAAGTATGCAAAATTTCATAATCGTGTGGAATTTTTACCTTATATTCAGCTGAACTAATAGCGCGCTCAATCTGCTTGATTGTTACTTCTTTTTCAGGAATATTTACCACATCTTTACAATTAATATTTTTTGCATCTTTACCAGATATTGAGACTATAACTTTATCAAATTTAATTCCAGCTGTCCGTACTACGCTGCTTACGACTGATTTTATAGAATTTGAAGCTAATTCAATATTTGTGATTGAGCCCTTTTTTAGTCCTTGGGATTTGATAGTTCCCATACCGATAACTTTTATAGTATTTTCTAATGACCTTGGCTCGTGTTCTACCATCACAGCGCAAATCTGCGTAGAACCGATATCAATACCTAAAATTTTAGTTCCCACGACTACTGACCTTTGTAATATTGTTCTATCTTATATCTATGCTGAAGTGATGAGAGTAAATCATCTATTAGCTGTTCATTTTTAATATTATAAGCACTATTGCTTAATAAATTTTCATATTGCGATATATCATTAGCATTTGCTAATTTTTGATCTGTGATCTTATATATTATAGCTTTATTGCCTACAATTATATAGCCATCTTTTACATTTCTTGCAAAGATTGAATTTATAAACTCACTCACTTCATTTTCATTTAATCCATCAATCTGCGGCATAGAATCCCTAGATACAAATCCAATATCTTTACCACTAAAATTATCTAAAGCTCTCTTGGCCTTAATCTCTAGGCTATCTTTTAGTTTATTATCTATATACTCATCTATTATTAACTCTCTAGCCTCTTCATAATTCATAGGCTTTGGCAAATCTTTAGAATCCAATCTTGATATCAGATATCCATCTTGATAGTTCATTCTATATTTAACTGGCTTTATATATTCGCCGATTTGAGTATTTTTCAGCTCTTGTGCTTCAAATTCATAATCATCATCTAAGGCAATTAGATCAAATTCAAGCTCCACTTCACCTTTTTTGGCTTTTAGATATTCGCTTAGAGCTAATTTCCTTGTTTGTCTCATATCGTAATCATCTTTTACACGCTCTTTTGCCGCTTCAAAGCTTAAAATTTTATCAAATCCATCTCTATACTGAGCTCTATTTTCTTCATAATACTCTTGTAATAAGGTTAAATTCTCATCGCTTACAACTTTTGGGATGAATTTGCCTTTGAGATTGTATTTTGTCTGGGTTAGATATTTATCTTTATTTTTTTCCCAGATTGATTTTAGCTCAACATCATCAACTTTTATACTATTTCTATCTAGGGAAATAATCTGTGCAGATACCTTATCTTGCATAAAGTAGCTAGCTGCTAACATATCTAAATCTTTATCGCTAACATCAACTCTAATAGCACTAAAAAGCTTCTTAAGTAACAAACTATTAGCTAAATTTTGTTCATAATCTTTTGGTGAAATTCTAGCCTGTTTTAATGCACTTTCGTATTTTGTTTTATCAAATTTGCCATCAGTCAAAAAACTAGCATCACTCATTAAAGCTAAAATTATCTCTTCCTCAGAGATGCTTAACCCTAGCTCATCAGCATAACTTAACATAATATTATCTTGGATTAATCGTTGCAATACAATCTTATCAAGTCCCATTTGTTCGGCTTGTTCTTTGCTAAATTTGCCATTAGAAGCATTGATATAATACTCATACATAGTACCATATTTTTGTTGAAATTCGCCAATTGAAATATTTCTATTTCCGACTTTAGCTACTGATTTAGCACGATTGGTATTCATATCATAGGCACCCCAACCTACAAATCCAGCACCAACAAAAGCTATAGTGCTAACCCAAATCGTAACAACTAAATATTTTTTGTGTTTTTGCATCCAAGTTATCATCAAATCACCTTTTTTCTAAAGGCTTCATTTTAGCAAAAATTGCTTTTAAATTACCTTAAAATCAACATTAAAATCAAATTTTTCTTAAAGTTAATTTATCCAAAAATCAACTTGCAAATCCATTTGAAAAATTTAATAGTTTGCAGCTATTTTCTAAAAGCGCTATTGATTTAGCCAAATCATGTGCAGTTCTTTCATAAAGATAAACTCCATAACCTTTGATAACTACGATATTTGTACGCTTTTCTATCATATAGCGATAAATTTCTGATGGCGCTCTTTCATACCAATCATCAAATCTTTTTGGATCATAAATAAAAATATTACCAAATTTCATATAGCCAAAATAATCTTTTGGCTCCAAAAATGAATGATTTATGCTATAAGCAGTAATAAATGGTGGCATTGAATAGCAGACGTATTTTGCCTCAGCTATATTTTTGTAGATATTTAGATGGATATCAGCATCTATGCTTGCATCATTCCATCTATAATCTTTTTTAGAATATAAAAGTGTCAAATCATTATCATTTAGTCCATCAAAAATCGCATCTTTTTTATTGATAACAAATTGATTATGCTCAATTCTTGCCGATATTGAGCCGTGAAAAATACCTAGAAAATTCTTTTTAAACATCGATGCTGAGATTTTTTTAATCTCGCTGATTGAATACTCTATATTCATAACTCTTCCTAAAATTTGCACAAAAATTACAACATTATACCAAATTATAAGGCTCTATTCATTAAATTTATGATAAAATTTTTGCTAAATTTATTAAAGGCAAACTTTTGAATTCTATCCATATTCCTGTTTTACTTAACGAAGTTGTTGAAGCTTTTAGAGATATTAATGATGGTGTTATATTAGATTGCACGCTAGGCTATGGTGGTCACTCAAAGGCTTTGCTTGATACCTTGCCAAATATCAAAATAATAGCCTGTGACCAAGATGATATGGCGATCTCTTATTGCACGAATAAATTTAAAAATTACACAGATAGAATTCAAATCTACAAAAGCAACTTTAGCCAAATTTTACAAAAAATTCCACAAGAAAATATAAGAGCTATTCTAGCTGATATCGGCGTTAGCTCACTTCAATTAGATTTAAATGAACGTGGATTTGCCCTTAAAAGCGATATTCTTGATATGAGAATGGATAGCTCAAATCAGCTTGATGCAAAAACTATAGTAAATAATTATAGTCAATCTCAACTTGAAAAGATATTTTATGAATATGGCGAGCTACCAAATGCTAAGAGTATAGCTAATAAAATTATTATTGCTAGGCAAAATAAAGAAATAAGCTCAGCTAAAGAACTAGTCCAAATCATTGGCAATTCAAATTTACAAAACCGATCTGTAAGTATAGCTACTTTAGCATTTCAAGCAATTAGAATAGAGGTAAATAAAGAACTAGATGTGCTAAAAGAGTTATTAAATTCGATCCAAAACTCAGCCATAAATCACGCAAGAGTAGCAATAATAAGCTTTCACTCACTTGAAGATAGAATAATAAAAGATAAATTTAAATCTTGGCAATCAAGTTGTATATGTCCATCTGAGGCTATGCGCTGCGAGTGTGGCAATAACCATTCTATTGGCAAAATTATCACCAAAAAGCCAATCACGCCAAGTGCTCAAGAGATAAAAGCAAACTCAAGGTCAGCATGTTCAAAAATGAGAATCTTTGATATCAAGAGGCAAAGATGACTGATAAAGAAAACCTACTCCAAAGCAACACTCGTAGAGTTAAAAATGAAGAGAATTTAAGCTTTAAGAGATTAATTATTGGATATATAATTTTATTTATTATTCTTATAATTACTCTACCAAAAGTATATTTTAGTAATGAAATTTACTATACTAGCAAAGATATTGCCGAACTAAAAAGCAAGCTAAATGTACTAAAAGAAGAACATAGACTACTAAAAAGAGATTTGGAATTTATAAGATATAAAAATCAAATTATAGATAATATGAGCGACTAATGCAAAAAGTGGTTAAATTTCTAAACCACTACGACCCATCGTGGTTTGCGCTAAATTACTCAATTAAGGCAACTATATCAATCTTAATCTGTGGCTTTGCGGGGAATTTTTTTGGTGGATTTTTAGGAATGGTATATGCTGCAAATTCATCTATGATAATATTTTTTTTAGCTTCTCTTGATGGTAGCACAAAAATTAAAATTTACTACTTCTTATTATATATTATACTTGGAATTTTTGCAATTTTATTTGTAAGTACTATTTTTAAATTTAGCTGGCTATTTTGCTTTTTTACGCTAATTTGGATGATATTTGTAGGATTTAGCACTCTTTTTAATCAAAATTTAAATAAAATACTTACAATTGTAAATGCTACTGGGCTTCTTACTATCATTGCTTCAAACCAATCTAGCTGGAATCTTGCAGACTCTTTAGAAAGCTTTATAGCTGGGAGTATAATTGCTATTGCTTTTAGGCTTACACGCTTTGGCACATATGGTAAATTTACTAAAAAATCTTGCACAATGGTGCTTGATGATTTAATTAATATGAGCCAAAATATTAGTGATAAGGAATTTTTAAATTTAGCTAAACAATGCGATGAGCATATCAACGAAATTAAAAAAGTATTTACCCATAAAAGCTCCACTATAAAAGATGCTCGCCTAATCATTCACCACTCACGGGCAATTTTTTATCTATATAAATTAGAAGATATTTATCATCTACTTGTTGCTATGCAAAGGTATTTTAAATCTATAAAAAATCCAAATTTATTAAACGCTCTAAATAGCGAAATTACAAACAATTTAATTCAATTAAAAAATATATTTATAGATAAAAATAGCATATTAAAAATAGATGCTCTTAAATTAGCCAGGCAAAGTGATTATGAGATTTTTAAGGCATCTTTAGAGGTTTTATACTCCAAATTTGAACTAATAAAAGATGGCGGTGAAGATAAAATTGCTCTTGAATTTAAAGAAAAAAAGAGTCTAAAAAAGGCAATAAAAGATATAACTTTACATAATCCAATAGTACAAAACTCCTTACGCTTAGCTATTGGTGTAAGCATTGCTATTATCATCGCTAGTTTTGGTTATGTACATAATGGAGTTTGGATCGCAATTGGTGTAATAAGCATGAGCAAAGATAGCTCATATATGACTAAAATTACTGGAATTGCCAATATAAAAGGTGCATTAATTGGCATTACATTAGCATTTGTTTTAATTCATATAGTAGTAAATGAGAATCTATTTGCTCTATTTTGTGTAGTTTGTATTTTTCTAGCCTTTTATTTTAAAAACTTCCCACCAACCTATGCTATGGCAGCTTTTATGTGTGCATTTGCTATGGTATATTCTCTTATTTTAGGTAATGCAATAAGCGTAGTATATATTAGAATTATCGATATTTTAATTGGATTTATCCTATCATTTGTCGCAGCATTTATACTATTTCGCCACACTAATGAGATCAAGCTTAGTAATAGCTATATCAATCTTTTACCTAAATTTAAAAATCTTAGTAATAGCGTTATCGAAGGCAAATTTTCAATAGAGCAAAATGCGATATCAAATAGCCTTACCAATTATCACAACACAATTACCCAAAGCGATAGAAACAAAGAGTTAAAGCGATATCTTGAAATTTATAAAAATCTTCATGATATTAGCTCGCTACTTAGTAATCTTAAAGTTTATACCGATTCACTCAAACAATCAAATAAACTAATTACTACCAAAGATGCTCTAAATTCAGATATAAACATGATCTCAACTAGATTTGAAATGATAGAAAAAAGAGTAAATAAACTCCCATACTATTTTTATGATAATATGGAAGATAGAATTTTAAGTCAAGATATAAAGATTAAATTTCTACTCTTAGAGATTGCCAAAAGACAAGATAGGATAATTGCTCAAAGCGATCTACTTATCAGATGATATGCCATGAACTAATCTATCTAAGACATATTTTTCTAAATCTTTGCGTGAGACTTCATACTCTTTTGTTACCTTGTGATAGACATCAGCCTTTAAAAGCGACTTTTTAAGTGTTTCTAATGCGTTTTTAAAGCCTTTTCATCATCAACAAATTTAAGTTTATTTACAGCTGATTTTAATGATTCGCCAATAAGTTCAAACACTATATACCTTTTGAAATTTTGATTAAAAAGTGCTAATTATACTTTAAAATTCTTTAATCATTCCATTACGCATATATTTTTTGCTATAATATTTTTTACAGTATGATAAGATACATATGTAACCATCACGCAAAGCAAGATAAAAATAGTCATTCCTATATAGAGAAAAGCTATGTTGTTATTAATATTATAACCCTCTAAAATCGCTATAGAAGCTGCAGCACTAGGAAAAATAAACGCCCACCATGATAAGAAAAATTTAAGTTTTAAAAAATTTTTATACATATAAATCACCATAAAACTAAAAAATATAGTAAGATTAAGCATAATATTAGCAGCAACATCAAATCCTACAAGCTTATAATATCCCAAAAACCCAACAGCTGGAGGAGCTATCATAATAAATAGTGTAGGCATAAATTTTTGCGCTAGCTGCTCATGAAATAATATTCTATAAAACATTATAGAAAATAAAATAATCCAAAAAAATACCCCTATGCTAAAATAATACCATAACCATTCATAGTTTTTATCTGATGATATAACAACTATTAAATTACCTACTACTGGTATAAACCAAGCTGGATTGGAGTGCTTGATCTCTAAATTCTTATTAATCCAAAATGCAATAACCCTAAAAGTTATATAGGTTTGCAATATTAAACCACTATAAAATAACCACTCATATACAATACTTTTTTGCCATAGATTGGCTAAAATTAAAAAAGATATAGGTATCGCACCAAAGAAATTTAATCTTATTTGATGATTAAATTCACTTTTTACCTCATCTATATTTATAAATATTTTAATAGCATATAACAATACAACCAATAAAAAAATAACAGATGTAATAATTTTAAATATATCAAAATATAAACTATTAATTTCAAATACTACACTGACTTTTCTTATAGCCATACTAAACCCACCAAATCCCATTATAATAGCAAAAAACATAATAGGAAAATTGCTTATTCTACTCATTTTTTATCCTTGCCATTTTTTAATATTTTATTAGCCTCTTTTATACCCTCTTTCCACAATTGATGACGCTTTAATGTATATTTTGCATCTACCTTGCCACTAAACATTGATATAAGCAAAAAGCGATTAATTTTAGGTATAAAGGCTGCTAAATGGGCAATAATTAATATTATGATAAGTATCATACCCAAATTATGCAATTGTGCCGCCCAAAAATATGCCCAATTTGCTATATCAAATCCTAATAAATTCTTATATGTTTTTATTAATCCTGTAAATACTAGTATAAAAAGCGTAAAAGCAATTGCTATATATGCTAAGCGTTGTTCTGGTAGATATTTTTGGTTTGGTGGTTCTTGATCTTTTGTTATCATAGATTTTATAACTAAATAACTATTTTTTATATCGCCTTTTTTAGGTATGATATCAAACTCTTTTTTTAAACTATGATAAACTATATGATAAACTCCAAAAAATATAAGCCCTATAGCAAAGATATAATGCAATACTAGACCTTCAAAATACTCGCCACTCCATTCCCATATATTTGCTACGCCATATCTTTTAGCCACTGGCATTTGAAATATACCAGTTAAAATAAGTCCAAAAGTAGATATAGCAACTCCCCAATGTATGATACGATTTTGCAAACTCTGTCTATATATTTTCATTATTTATCCTTTTTATTACATTTTATAGCAGATATAGTTGCAGCACCTATTGCAGCTAGTGGAGTAATCATTGCAGCCATAGCTAAATTTTCGCTCTTTTGTAATGGACTATCTACTCTAGCCATATGAGGTCTGCCTATTTTATTTGTTAAATTTTCATATTTTTTTGTTATTGCTTCATTTATAGATTCAAAATCTACACTACTTAAGTATATTGTAGATGTTCCACCATTTTCTTTTAATCCATATATATGCCTGTTTTCTTTATTTACTATACTCATTATCTCATTTTTTGGAGCAAATTTTATAGCTTTTTTTGGACATTGATTTTGACATGCTGGCTTATCGCCTTTATTTAGCAGATCTTTACACATATCGCATTTATACATTACACCGCCACCTGCTAATTTTGGCGCTATATTTAAATATAATCCAACACCAGCTTGACGCTGCGGTATCTGCCACGGACAAGCATCTCTACATTTAGCACCGCCAAAACAAAAATCCTTATCAATATCTACAGCTCCATATTTATCTTTGCTTATAACGCCAAAAGGGCATAATTTTTGGCATGGAGGGTTATCGCAATGCATACAGCGTCTTGGTATATTTATCTTTTTACCATTTATCTCTATCTTTTGAACATATGTCCAATTATATGGGGTTAATCTATCTATAATATCTTTTTTATCACTATAATCTTCATATTTTTTTTGAGGCCAATAATTCATTATAGGCTTTTTAGGATCTGGGAATTTATCTTTATTATGTGTTTTGCAAGCACTTATACATTTTGGTACTTCAAAACCTTCGCACCCATCACATAAATCAAGATCTATTATACTCATCATCTGAGAATTCTGCCTTGATATTTCTTGATCAGCTAAAAGTGGTGTAGCACTAGTTATAAGGGTAAATTTTAAAAAATTACGCCTATTCATCTTCTTATATCCTTATATATTTTTAAAGAATTATAGCTATAATAATGCAAATTTTCAGTGATAAAGTTACCAAATGAAAAAAGATATAGAGCAATTTATAGATAAATTTAAAAAATTTAATTTGTCTAAAGAAGATTTAGATACCGTTAGTTCAAATGTTAAAATAATGGAATTTAAAAAAGGTGATGATGTAATAGTCGATAAAAATAGCTGTCAAGGTTTTATATATGTATTAAAAGGGAATTTAAGAGCATATGCAATATCTACAACAGGAAAAGAAATAACAGTATTTAATCTTAACTCTGGAGATGAATGCATTCTTTGTGCTAATTGTATGACTGATAATTTGCAACTTGAATTAAATTTACAAGCCAATAAAGATACAAAAATACTATTATTACACTCTAGTTACTTTTCAGTATTAAAAGATAAATACCCATCAATAGCATCTTTTGTAGTAGAGCTTTTATCCATAAGATTAGCTAGCGCTATTAAAGTTATGACACAAGCTCTATTTACGCCAATTACACAAAGGATTATTGATTTTCTTAAACAAAATGCTACAAATAATCAAATTCAAATTACCCACGAAATACTTGCTAGCCATTTAGGTACTGCAAGAGAGGTGGTATCAAGAATTTTAAAAGATATAGAAAAAGAGAATCTAATAAAATTAGAGCGTGGGAAAATAATTATTTTAAATTTATAATCTTTTGTGACTTTATCACTGATAAAAATAGAAAATCTATATATAATCATAATATCTATTCCCTAATAAAGGATATATTATGAATGAAATTCAAAAATCCCGCAGAGACGCTCTAAAAATATTTACCTTAGGTTCTGCCTTAGCAGCTACTTCTGTTACTATACCTACACAAGCCAAAGCTGCAAGTGATTTATCTCCAAATATAGCTATCATAGGAGCTGGACTTGGCGGTATCACAATGAGTGCTCATCTAATAGATATAATGCCAAAAGCAAATGTTACCTTATATGATGCAAATCAAACAATGCATTATGAGCCTGGATTTACGCTAATTGCTGCTGGTGTTTATACTACCAAAGATACAAAATATGATAAAGCAGATCTAATAAATGAAAAAGTAAAATGGGTAAAACAAAATGTACAAAGTGTAGATCCAAACAATAATTCACTTACAACAAATGATGGCAATATCTATAAATATGATTATTTAATAATCTCTACTGGGGTGTATTATGATTTTCAAAGTGTAAAAGGTTTAAATGCTGATATTATAGAAGATCCTAACTCTAAAATTACTAGTATATATACTCCAAATGGAGCAACAAAATCAAATAAATTTATTCAAGAATTGGTTAAAAATGGTGGTAATGCTCTATTTGCCGAGCCAAATACACCATCAAAATGCGGTGGAGCAAATAAAAAGGTAAATATGCTATTAAATGATTTAGGTCAAAAAAATAACCAAAAATCTTTAAAAACTATACTATGTACAGGTAGTGCAAATATGCTCTCAAGCCCATTACACGCTAAGATGATTGAACAAATGTATATACAAAGAGATATGGAGTATAAAACACGCCACCTTTTAGTAGAAGTTGATACCATAAATCAAATAGCTAAATTTGACAAACTAATGCCTTATACTCAAGACTCAATACAAAAAATAGCAAAAGAGAGAGTAGAAATACCATATGATTATCTATTTGTAGTGCCTAGAATGAAAAGTGCTGATTTTATAACTCAAGCTGGTTTAAACACAAGCAAAGGCGATGTAGCTGGCAATTGGGTTGATGTTGATCAATATACATTACAACACAAAAAATATCCAAATATATTTGCACTAGGAGATTGCGCTGGAGTACCAAAAGGCAAAACAGGAGCAAGTATACGCAAACAATATCCAGTTATAGGTGCAAATATATTATCTCACTTAAAAAATAAACCTTTAGAGGCTAAATTCGATGGCTATACAGCTTGTCCGCTACTTACTAGATATGGTAAGGCTGTTATGGTTGAGTTTAATTATAAAGGAGCCGCACCGACATTAGAATGTATGGGTTCTACAAGAGAAAGTTGGCTAAACTGGGCTGTTAAGGTATATTTAATGAAGCCTATGGTTATGCAAGCCATGATACATGCTAAAGCTTAAAAATAAAAAAAGGATATAATATGAGTAACTTAGATAAAACTATAAGACTAATAATAGCAGCTATAATATTTTTTGTATTTGGATTTGTATGCCAATGCTGGTGGTGGTTAATCGGACTTGTTCCTTTGCTTACTGCAGTATATGGATATTGCCCATTATACTCACTAATAGGCAAAAAAAGTTGTAAAAAATAGCTATTATGCCTCAAACGAGGCATAATACTCTTAAAATCCATGTAATCTTTTTAAATCTTTATCTATTAATTTTTTATTATCTTTTTCATCTACGCTAACATAAGCTACTTCAGCAGTTGTAACTAGAACACACTCACAAAAATTAAAATTTACTACTTCTTATTATATATTATACTTGGAATTTTTGCAATTTTAAAAGATATCTATAAATTTATAAAAATCTTCATGATATTAGCTCGCTACTTAGTAATCTTAAAGTTTATACCGATTCACTCAAACAATCAAATAAACTAATTACTACCAAAGATGCGCTAAATTCAGATATAAACATGATCTCAACTAGATTTGAAATGATAGAAAAAAGAGTAAATAAACTCCCATACTATTTTTATGATAATATGGAAGATAGAATTTTAAGTCAAGATATAAAGATTAAATTTCTACTCTTAGAGATTGCCAAAAGACAAGATAGGATAATTGCTCAAAGCGATCTACTTATCAGATGATATGCCATGAACTAATCTATCTAAGACATATTTTTCTAAATCTTTGCGTGGAATTTCAAGCTTTATAGCCTCATTGTAGATTATCTCAATTTTTTGAGAGTATTTCTCATATGGAAAATATGGAAAATGAACCCTCCAAGCCGCACGAATCAGCTCAAGGCTAATGAGTCTCCTAGTCCAAACTCTAAAATAATCAAACCCGATAAACACACAAGCAGTCAAAAACACAGTTATAATCACCGAGACATGTAAATCAGCCTCAAATTTACTAAACAAAATATGAAGTATCCAGACAAAAAGCGTCAAAACAATAAAGCAAAGCAGAGCATAAATAGCATAAAATCTGCGATTTCTATAACGGAAATTTAACTTAGCAGGATCAATTAGCATGCCCTCATTATACAGACAATTCGCCTCTAAAAGATCACGAAAAAGCACCGGTTGCTTAGACACTACAAATAAATTTTTAAACATAAATTGCTTAATTTTCTCTATCATTTTCATACTTTTTAAATAATTTTTGGTAGGTTATTATATCTAAAAATTAGTCAAAATCTGATAAAATAGCTCAAATTTAAAAAAGGAGCCAAAATGGCAGCATTGATATCTATGCAAAAGGTCTTTTTAAATGGTGAATTTGTAGATAAAGATAGTGCAAAAATAAGCATATTTGATCGTGGATTTATATTTGGGGATGGGATTTATGAGGTTGTGCCGGTGATAAACTCAATTATAGTAGAAAAAGATGGATTTTGGGATAGATTTCAAAGAAGCTTAAATGAGATTAGCTTAAATTTACCCTATACAAATGATGAATTTGAGAGTATATTAAACAATCTAATAGAGATAAACTCACTTAAAGAAGGCGGCTTATATATCCAAATCACCCGTGGTGTAGCACCAAGAGATTTTAGCTTTGTAAAAGGGGTTAAACCAACGATTATGGCCTTTGCTTTTAGTGATAGTGTGCTAGAGCATCCAGCAGCAAAAAGCGGTATTACCATCATCTCAACACCTGATATAAGGTGGAAGCGACGAGATATCAAGTCCATATCCTTATTAGGTCAATGCTACGCCAAAAATCAAGCTACTATAGCCGGAGCCGATGAGTGCTTTATGGTCGAAGATGGCTATGTTACTGAAGCTGGAAGTAGCAGTGCTTTTATCATAAAAGATGGCACACTTATTACCAAACCACTATCTAATGAAATTTTGCCAGGAATTAGACGCAATAGACTATTAAACTTAGCTAAGCAAATTGGCTTACAAATACAAGAGCGTAAATTTAGCATGGATGAAGTCTATAACGCAGATGAGTGCTTTATCAGTGCTGCGACTATAATATTATTGCCTGTGATAAAAGCCGATGGTAAGGCCATAAATGGCGGCAAAATCGGAGAATATACAACTAAACTTAGAGAGCTATATAAAAGGGCTTTAAAACTAGAGGCTAATATAAGTTGATAAATAGCGCAATTGCCAATTTCTAATTATAAAGATATGATAAAGATTTAAATCACTCAAGCCTAGCAAAGCTAATACTATAGCCTTTGCTAAGCTTTAATAAATAAACTAAAGCAAGTAGCTTTAAAATGGTATCTCATTAGTAAATTTAGGCTTATTCTCATCATTGATTTTGCAACCATAAAACATACTACTCATATCAGTTACACTGCTAGTATTTATATAGCTTAAAATCAAATTTATATTATTTACAAGCTCTATTAGCTCATATTTTGTTTTTGGTGAGTATTTACTCATTTTTTTATTTTTTGGTTTTGTAATTATAATACAAAAATACGAACGCTTTTGGTTGTTATATTTTTTAAAATTATGGTAAAATTACAAATATTTTTTTAGGAGTTAAAATGACTGAATTCACACAAGAACAATATCAAAAGTTTTTTGATGAGTTTGAAAAAGCTTATAAAGAATATGAAAACAAGGTAAAAGAGCGTAGGGCTCGTGGAATTCATGATTATAATGTTTTTGATGTGCTTGAAGCAAAAGAAGTTAAACATTCAAAGTTTATAGCATCTTTACTTGACCCTAAGGGCTTACATTATCAAGATGATTTGTTTTTAAATAAATTTATAGAAGTGTGTGGTATAGATGATTTTGGGCTTGATGCCTTAAACTCGCAAGTGTATAGAGAGTATAAAAACATAGATATTTATATAACCGATGGCAATAAACACATAATAATAGAAAATAAACGCTGGACTGGCGACCACAATGAACAAGTCGCAAGATATATAAAAACTATTATAGACGAACAAAACAAAGATGAATTAAGCGAAATTTATGAAAGAATTTTGGTTTTATATCTTACACCTTTTGATTATGTAATTGAAAAGTTAGGTGGAATTGATGAAGTAGGCAAAGACTATTTAAAACTAGGGCAAAATCAAGTAGCTTTTAGGCATATTTCATATGAAAATGAAATTTTAAAGTGGTTAAATGCGATAAAAGCTGAAATTATAAATTTAACCGATTTAAATGTGCTAATATCACAATACGAAAAAGCAGTAAAAAAATTAACAAATCAAGGAGAAAAAATGGAAAATACCTTAATAATAGAACAAATCAAAAAAAATTATAAGCTTTGTGCTGCAATATACGATAATTTTGAAAAAGCAAAAATAAATTTATTAAATGAATTGTTTAGCAAAGTTTCTGACACTTTACAAGCAACAATAAAGACAAATGATTGGACAATAGAATCTCACAAAATAACAGAAATAGCAAAGAATACTACATTTTTTTCTGCAAAATTAAATGAATATAATGGAAAAAACCACGATGGCAATTATATTTATTATTGCATAGAATCACAAAACGGATATAATAATATATCTTTTGGTCTAGTACGCAGTAATCAAGTAAAGAATAGATTGGATAATGATTGTTTTCAAGATATTGTAAAAGAAAGTGATTATTGTACAGATAAAAGTTGGAAGAGCAGCGATTGGTGGGCATGGTATTATAAAAAATTTAGCAATGCTGATGATTTGATTTTGGATTATTTAAGCAATGAAGAAAAATTTATTAGTGAAATCCGTAATGATTTGGAAAAATTAAAAGATGTCTTAGAAAAATTAAACAAAAAACTTATAGAAAAATACTCTTTGGCTAAGTAAATTGGCTTACAAATACACATGGATGAAGTTTATAACGCAGATGAGTGCTTCATAAGTGCTGCGACTATAATATTATTGCCAGTCATTAAAGCCGATGGTAAGGCGATAAATGGCGGCAAAATCGGAGAATATACAACTAAGCTTAGAGAGCTATATAAAGAGATTTTAAAAGCCAAAGCTAAAATGATATAAAAGAATTTAAAGGGTGAAATAGACTATTTTACCCTTTAAAAATTATTTAAAAAAACTCTTTAAAAGCGAAGTTAAATTTGCTATCTCTTGTTCTCTTTGCTCTTGGCTAACGCTATTTCCAAGATGCTCTTTGATATGCCCATCCAAGACTTCTGCCATCAAAGATGTGATAGCACCTCTTGCGGCACTAATTTGCTGAAGTACTTTAAAGCAATCTTTCTCATCTTCTAAGGCCTTTTCTAAGGCTGAAATTTGCCCTTTTATCTTTTTAATACGCAAAAGAAGCTTATCTTTATTTGCTACTATGTGAGCCATAATTTTCCTTTATCTTTTTATAAGTTATACTGGGGTATAGTATCATAATATTTTTTAAAAAGGGTTTAATATGAGTAATAATATTTTAAATTTTTCACATAATCACAATTTTCACTCAGCTAATCTTACCGCCAAGAAAAACACGCTATATGCGATGATAATCACAATATCTATGATGATAGCTGAAATTATAGGCGGTATATACTTTAACTCTATGGCATTACTAGCCGATGGTTGGCATATGAGCTCTCACGCATTAGCACTTGGACTAGCGTATTTTGCTTATATTATGTCAAATAGATATAAAAGCGATGCTAGATTTAGTTTTGGTACTTATAAGATGGAAATTCTAGCTAGTTACACTAGTGCCTTGTCGCTTTTAGTGATTGCGTTTTTGATGATTTATCACTCTATTTTAAAGTTTATAAATCCAGAATCCATAGCATATAAAGAGGCAATTTTGATAGCTATTATCGGACTTATGGTGAATTTAATCTGTGCTTGGTTATTAAGGTCTAGCCACGATCATCATCATAACCATCATCATCACGATGATCTGAATTTAAAAGCTGCTTATATACATGTCCTTACTGATGCGCTTACTTCTATTTTGGCTATTGTGGCTTTGGGATTTGGGCTGCTTTTTGGAGCTGATTTTTTAGATCCACTTATGGGGATTATTGGTGCTATTTTGGTATTAGTGTGGGCTATAGGGCTATTAAGACAATCGGGCAAAATACTACTTGATGCTAATATGAATGAGCCAATAGTTAGCGAAGTGGTAGATATTTTACGCCTATTTAGAAGTGATATAGAAATCAAAGATCTACACCTTCTAAAAGTAGCAAATGACAAATACACTTGTATAATCTCTTTAAATTCCATTAATCCAATTGATATAAATCTTATCAAAAAAGAGCTATCAAAGCACGAAGAGCTAGTTCATATAATAGTGGAAATATATCCAAAAAAATATTAAATTAAAAAATTTAAGAGTTAATTATAATAGGCAATTCTCTCTTATTATGTAAAATTTATATATCCCTATTAAGTATTTTTTAAGTATAGATGGTGGGGTAAATTATTCTTAATTTTAATAACAAGGAGAAAATATGAACAAAATTTTAGCTATTATATTATTTACTAGTGTTTGCTTTGGTTGGAGCGGATATGACTAGGAAAATCACTCACTCGGAAAATTGCCATTAGTCTGCCTTTGGAATATAAATATAGTATTTTGATAGCTATATTATATCTTTATAAGTTTAAATTTAGCCGGATAATTTAGCGGTGAATTTATTTTAAAGCAAATGAAAATTTTTACAGATATAGCAAAAACTAGTTTAGCTACAATCTAACACTCTACAAAAAACAAGCTAGCCTTGCTCTTATTTTGTAGCACTGATAAATGACATTGTTTATCTTTTGTGCTACTTGCATTACTATTTATCTACCAAAAAATATCTTTTTTCTTAAAATAAGTTAAATTTATACAAACATACTTTTTACAAAATATCAATTCATTTAATCTAATTAAGATAGTGGCAAATTTCACCTATTTGCAATAAAATGCAGAGTAAATAATAATAAATTTAAAGCCAAATTTGAGCACCTAAAATCTCAAATTTAGCCTATTAATCAAAATCCGTGTAATCGTTTTAAATCGCTATCTATTGGTTTTTTATTGCCTTTTTCATCTACGCTAACATAAGTTACTTCAGCAGTTGTAACTGGAACACACTCACAAAATCCTTGCGAATTTAATCTTTGCACGACTACTTTTACCACTGTTGTTATAGATGTCTGGCCTACTTGAGTTATTTTGGCATAGCAACTAACAATATCACCAATAAATACTGGCTCTTTAAAAATTACCTCTTTCATCGAGATTGTTACAACTCTTATAGGCGCTAACTCTCTAGCAGCTATAGCCCCAGCAAGGTCAATTTGAGAAAGAATCCATCCACCAAATATATTTCCAGCTGGATTTGTATCGCTTGGCATAGCGACGATTTTTATCCTTGGTTCGCCCATATTTTTCATTATCAAATCCTTAATATTTTTAAATTGAAATTGAAATTGAAATTGTAACTTTGAATTATTAATTATAATTAAATTTAAGTTAAAAAAAAGCTATAATTCTAGCCACCGCTTGGGTAGCTAGAATTAGGTTTTGAATTTATTTAGATCATCTTCTAATCTGGTAGATACATCTTTTAGACTAGTTGATACTTCTAAGAATTGATGTACAATTTTAGCATTATTATCAAATGCTTCTACAGAGCTTTCAGACTGATCTAGTAGAGTCTTTATCTTTCTAGTAATCTCTATAGCCATCGATGATACCTCTTGAACTATCTGCATAGATTCGCTTGTAGCTTTTTGGGTTGATCTAGCTCTATCCATTAAATCATTTGCACTTGTGCTAATAAGTGCAATATTTTTAGCGTTTTCATTAAGCGAAACACCTAACTCCCTAGTAGATTCTATCATATTTTGAGCATTAGAGTTTATACCGCTTAAAGATTCATTGGTCTTTTCAGCTAATATTCTAACCTCTTCTGCCACTACGGCAAATCCCCTTCCCATCTCTCCGGCACGAGCCGCCTCTATAGCTGCATTTAAAGCAAGTAAATTTGTTTGATCAGCTATATCGCCTATGATATCTAATACCTTTTTCATATCTTCGGTTTGGCTAACTACGCTTATTGTTTTTTGTGCTATCTCTTGTTCTTTAGCATTTGCTTCATTTAGATGAGTTACAACTTCGCTAAGAGAGTGTATCATCTCTTCTAACTCATCATAAGATTGTTTATTAGCGCCGGCTGCTTTGCTTGATTTGTCAGTTGATATCTCTAACTCATCGGATATGCTTTTACTAATTGCGTATGACTCTTTGGCTTGAGTTTTTCCTGCTTCTGTGCTATTTAGGAGTATTGAGGCGTTGTCATTTAGCGTCATTGTCTCATTCTCTACACTCTTAGCACTATTTTGAGCTTTTTTGACTATGTCTTGAATTTTCTCTATAAATACATTAATATGCTGGCAAGTCTGACCAATCTCATCGCTACTTTTAACTGAAATTCTAGCACTTAAATCGCCATCGCCACTACTTAAATCCTTGGCACGGTTTAATAACTCCAACACTGGAGCAATAACAACCTTGCGAAGTACAACCAAAACAATAATAGCAGTTAAAATAAGTGAAATAGCAAAGATTAAAAAGAACATAACACTCTTATCTCGTAAATCTTTATCCATAGCATTTAATGAGTATGATAAATCCATCACGCCTAAAACATCATTTTCTTTAGATAAAGCATGACAAGCCAAACATTCGCTCTTAGCAATAATCGGAGTAACTAATCTTAATTGATGATTATCTTTGGTTTTGATAGTCTCTGTATAATTTTTTGGATTTATAAATTGCTCTTTGATAATATTATCCTTAGGCACCACCTTATCTAATCCAAACCCTTCAGATACAACATCAGAACGATAAATCTTTAAAGATGCTACGCCTTTAATTAAACTTGCATCATGAACTGATTTTTCTATAATTTGTGGGTCGCCTGTATTCATAGCAGTCTGAACTGTTTGAAAAATCGACGAACTAAGCATATTTAAACTATCTTTAGTAATTTGTGTAGATGAACTGTTAAATTGAGCTATGATAATAAACTGCATAACTACAAAGCTAATAAATAGCACAGCAATAATACTGAGAACTATTTTCTTACCTATGGTATTAATCATTTTGTCTCACCTTGAATAAAATATAGTGAAATTATACATCTTTAACTCTTACTAGAAGTTTAATAAGATAATTTTCGCCTAAAATAGGCAAACTTGGGTCGAATTTGACCCAAGTTAAATTAATGCAAGAAGTGTCTAATGCCTGTAAAATACATACTAATTCCGGCTTTATTAGCTGCTTCTATTACATCTTCATCACGAATTGAACCACCTGGTTGAATCACATTTGCAACGCCAACACTTGCTGCTATCTCTATACTATCAGCAAATGGGAAAAATGCCTCACTAGCTAATGCGCAACCTTTTAGATCTATACCCATATCATTAGCTTTAGCTACTGCAGCACGAGCCGCATCAACCCTGCTAGTCATCCCCATTCCAATAGCTAAAAGAGTGCTATCTTTGACATAAACCACACAATTTGATTTAGTTAAAGCTGCAATTTTCCATGCAATTTTTAGATCTTTTATCTCGCTCGGATTGGCGGCTTTTATCGTAACCTGTTTAGCATTATCTACTTCAGCATCGCTTATGCTATCTTTTTCTTGAAATACAAAACCACCATCAATATGTTTAAAATCCCATTTATAGCCAGATGTTACTAGGAATTTATTATTTTGTGTAAAGATTTTAGTGCGTTTTTTATCACTATAAAGTTCTAAAACACCATCTTCTACATTAGCAGCGATTATAACCTCTATAAATATCTCTTTAGTTTTAAGAGCTAGCTCCTTTGTAAGCGTACCATTTATCGCTACTACTCCACCAAATGCACTAATAGGATCGCATTTAAGAGCTTTTATATAGCTATCAAGCTCATTTTCTCCAATAGCAAAACCACACGGATTAGCATGTTTGCAAATAGCAACTGCTGGAGCATCGCCAAATGCCGAAGCGATAGCTACAGCTGAGTTTATATCTGTCATATTATTAAAACTTGCTTCACCCTTTAACTGAGTAAAATTTAAACTTAAAAAGCTATCAAACTCATATGCAGCACCTTTTTGATGAGGATTTTCACCATATCTTGTATCAAATACTTTTGAACCGGTTATAAATCTTTTAGCACCAAATCCGCCATTAAATCTCTCATTCATATAGTTAGCTATCATAGAATCATATGCTGCAGTATGTTCATATGCTTTAATCATTAAATCACGTCTAAACTCATAACTAGCACTATCATTCCTAATAGCATTAAGTACCTTATCGTAGTCATTCATATCAGTAACTATTAAGACATCTTTGAAATTTTTAGCCGCACTTCTTACCATAGTAGGGCCACCAATATCAATATTTTCAATAATCTCTTCAAAATCATCTGTACGGATTGTAGTCTCTTTAAATGGATATAAATTTACACATACTAAATCAATACCTTTAATATCGTGCTTACTAGCTTGTTCTACATGACTAGCATTATCTCTTTTATGTAAGATTCCTCCATGGATTTTTGGGTGAAGTGTTTTGATTCTACCTTCAAACATCTCAGGACTAGCAGTAAATTCGCTAACTTCTATAACTTTAATACCATTATCTTTTAGCGTTTTATATGTACCACCTGTACTTAAAATCTCAAAACCTAAAGCCTCAAGTCCTAAAGCAAACTCAACTATACCGCTTTTATCGCTAACACTAATTAATGCCCTCATATACACTCCTTATTTAAATTTCGCTTTTAACATATCATATGCTTCATTTATTTGTTGCATTTTTTTAGTTGCTTGAGTAATTATCTCATCACTTTTATCCATCGTAAAATCAGGATGATACTCTCTAGATAATCTACGATAACTAGCCTTAATCTCCTCAAAACTAGCATCTTTTGAAAGCCCTAAAACTTCATATGGATCAATATTAGTATTTTCTTTAGATAAATTTTTAAATTCAGCCTCAAAATGAGCAAAAAGATCCTCTACAATACTCTTATGCAAGCCAAATCCATCGCAAATCTCTTGTAGTATTGCCTTTTCATTGCCATTAAATTCACCATCAATATAGGCTAAATTCATAAAAAATACTATACGATTTATCCAGATTTTTTGGCTAAACCTCATCTTTTGCTTATACTCTTTAGCAATAGCATAAGCTGAGCTATGGCTATCTTTATGCCAGGTATATAGCTCTTTTAAATCATTTCTAACATTAACATCTCCAAGCTTTAAGCATATATCATCTAATAAAAGTGATATATAATTAGCCTCATCTTTGCTTACTACTCCATCGCTTTTGGCGACTTTTGCAGTAAGCATTATAAGATATTTAGCATCATCATATTGAAGCTCTTGAAGGCTTTGTTTTTTATAGTTTGAATTAGCAAACCCTCGACTAAGTAACCAAAATGCAACAACAAGCCCAATTAAGATTAAAAATATATTCACTATCAATCTTCACTTTTAATAACAGCAGCAAACTCGCTAAAATAGATATTTTGCAGCTCTTTTAAGTCCATTTTAATATCATTAAGAATAAACTCATCACCACCACTTAAGCCAATTTTAATAAACTCAACTCCATATTTTTTAGCTAGCTCTTCAAATTTAATAGCATCTTTAACACCTACTACTGCTCTAGAAAAACTCTCATCAAATACAAAGCGACCATCATCAAATTTAATCTCTCCACTAAAACCAATAGAGCTAACTGCTGCCATCTTAGCTAGAGTTATAGCAATACCACCTACTCCTACACTATTGGCAAAAGCTAAAACTCTATTTTTATTAGCCTCAATTACTAAATCCCAAAGTGCTCTTTCTGCCTTATAATCAATCTCCTTTAGCTCTCCAGCGCATAGATTTGCTATAGCTTTCATATATAGCGATCCAGCAAACTCACCAGTAGTTTTACCAAGCAAATAAACACTCACGCCAGCACTATTAAATTCACTATCTAAGCTTTTATTAGCATCATCACCTACACCTACAGTTACAATACTTGGAGTTGGCTGAATGCTAATACCATCAGTTTCATTATACAAGCTTACATTACCACTAACTACTGGAGTATTAAGCGCAGCACAAGCCTCTTTAATCCCTTCGCAGCCATTAGCAAACTGCCACATTACTTCAGGATTTTGTGGATTTCCATAGTTTAGACAATCTGTAATAGCTAGCGGAGTAGCTCCACTCATAGCCACTTTTCTACCACTTGTTGCAACAGCTGCAGCAGCGCCAATTCTTGGATTTACATAATTATATCTAGTATTACACTCCATACCCATAGCAATTGATTTGCCATTTTCTTTTATTCTCATCACAGCAGCACCTAGTTTGCCAGCTTTTTTAATTACATTTGTACCTACAGTTGAATCATATTGATCATATATTAAGCTTTTATTTGCCACATTTAAATCTCTTATTAATAGCTCAAATGCTTCTTGATTACTAATATTTGGCATATTATCTAAATTAATTTTTGCAATTTCATCAAGATATTTTGGTCTGCTAGTTGGGCGATCTAGCATAGGAGCAGCCTCGCTAAGTGGAGCAATAGGCACACTACCAGCTAGCTCTCCATGCCAATATAACTCCATCACGCCAGTATCAGTTACCTCTCCGATAATCTCAGCATCTAAATCCCATTTAGCAAAGATTGCTTTTATCTTATCTTCGCACCCTTTTTTAGCACAGATTAGCATTCTTTCTTGTGATTCACTAAGCATTAGCTCATATGGAGTCATTCCACTCTCACGCATAGGAACTTTATCTAGATACATTCTCATACCGCTACCGCTTCTGCCTGCCATTTCAAAACTACTTGAAGTAAGACCAGCTGCTCCCATATCTTGAATTCCTACAATATAATCACACTTAAATAATTCTAAGCACGCCTCCATAAGAAGCTTTTCAGCAAATGGGTCGCCTACTTGAACAGTTGGGCGTAGAGATTTATTTTCTTCATTAAAGCTATCGCTTGACATCACAGCCCCGCCAAGGCCATCTCTACCTGTTTTTGACCCAACATACATTACTGGATTTCCTACACCTTCGGCTTTTGCGTAAAATATCTCATCACTTTTACAAATTCCAAGACCAAAAGCATTAACTAAAATATTACCATTAAAACTCTCATCAAATGTAGTTTCACCACCTACAGTTGGCACACCCATGCAGTTGCCATAATGGCTAATACCAGATACTACACCTTTTACTAAATAGCGTTGATGGCGATTAGTTTTATCATCTCCACGAACCTGCCCAAATCTTAAAGAGTTCATACTAGCCTCAACCCTAGCACCCATCGTAAAGATATCTCTAAAAATACCGCCAACTCCTGTAGCAGCACCAGCAAACGGCTCAATAAAACTTGGGTGATTGTGGCTTTCCATCTTAAATACAGCAGCCATACCATCACCGCAATCAATCACTCCAGCATTCTCGCCTGGACCTTGAAGTACCCATGGGGCTTTAGTAGGAAAGCCATTTAAATATTTTTTAGATGATTTATAGCTACAATGCTCACTCCACATTGCAGAAAATACACCAAGCTCAAGTAAATTTGGCTCACGCCCTAAAATTTCTAATATCTTCTTATATTCATCATCGCTAATTTTATGCGCTTGTATCGTTTCTTTATCCATATGTTTCCCCTTTTAAATTTATTTTCCTAGACAAAAACTGCTAAACATTTTATCTAAAATTTCAGAATTTTGGAGTGGTTTTGTAATGCTTCCTATCTCTTTTATGGCTCTATTTATCTCATAAGCAAATAGCTCCAACACTGATTCATCTAAAAGCTCAGTTGCTCTATCAATTGCATTTTTAGCATCTTGGCATGCTTTTATTTGGCGATTTGAGCTTAGCATTATCTCATTTGTATCTTGTGAGTTTAAATATCTCTCAAGTGCAAATTTTAAAGCTGAGCATTCATCTTTTGCACTAAGCAAAATCCCATCAATATCAAGATCAAATTTAAATTCCAAATCAGATTTATTCAATACAAAAATCACCTTTTTATTTAAACTATTGATAAAATCTAAAATAGCTATATCTTCACTATTACTAACTCTTGAGCTATCAAATACACAAATAATTATATCAGCGCTATTAGCAGCTCTTTTGGAATACTCTATTCCTATATTTTCTATATCATGGTCACTATGCCTAATGCCAGCGGTATCGATAATGCGTACTAAGTGAGTGCCTATTTTTATCTGCTCTTCAATAGTATCACGAGTAGTACCAGGAGTATCGCTAATTATAGCGCGTTCATAATTTAAAAGTGAATTTAAAATTGAGCTTTTACCTACATTTGGGCAACCAATAATAGCTACTTTATAGCCATCAATTAAGCCTTTTTTGGAATTTGAAATTGAGATTATGTGATCTAGTTTTGATGATACTTCTTTTAATTTTAGCTTAATTTGCTCCATTATATCAGCTGGCAAGTCATCATCAGCATAATCAATACAAGTCTCAGTATAAGCTAGAGTTGATATTAGTCCATCACGCAAAGTATCGCAAAATAAACCAAGCTCACCACTCATAACTCTAGCTAAAATTTTAGCCGCACCCTCGCTTCTAGCATTTATCAATCCTTGAATACTCTCAGCCTTAGCTAAATCGATTTTACCATTTAGTAGTGCTCGTTTACTAAATTCTCCAGGGTCAGCTACTCTAGCTCCATAAGCTAAAATTTCATCTATAATTAAATTTGCTACAACTACGCCACCATGAGTTTGAAACTCCACAACATCTTCACCAGTAAAACTAAATGGAGCCTTAAAATATATAACAATAGCCTCATCTAAGACATTGCCATCTCTATCTTTTAACTCTTTTAAATGCGCAACTCTAGGCGTTAAACTACCACATATTTTATCAGCAATACTTAGAGCATCTTTGCCGCTAAGTCTTATAATCGAGATTGCTCCTACTCCATACGGAGTCGCAAGTGCTACAATATTCATTTTTTATGAAAGTCATTTATAACGATAAATTTGCCTTCATCGCTATTTTTAATTCCGACATATTTATCTGGGAATCTATCTCTAAGCTGTTCTAAGGCAATCTTAACAAGAACACCATCAAGTGGCTTAGTTTGAGCCTTTCCAATCAGCTCTACTCTTTCGATTACACCGCTTAAATATGTTGCCATACTACTCTCTTGATTTTTTAAAAATTCAGCAATCTCTAAGCGAATTCCTTTATTATATCTAGCATTTATCCAATTAAATAATAAATATGAAATCGCCTTATATCTATAGCCCTCCTTGCCTATCATTAGCGCTGCATCAGCTCCATCAAGTTTGATATATATAGTATCGGCATCATAAATTGAGAGTTCACTTACTTCAATATCAAATGAACTTGCTATAAGTAATTTATCAAGTCCTGCTCTAATTTCTAATAAAATATCATCTTGAGAAGGTTTGTTTTCATCTATTTTATGAAATGAATCAAATATAGAGTTGTCGATATTTAGTACTGGTTTTTTGGCTATTTGTTCTTTAGCCGATCTTACTTCGGCTCTATTTTCAGTTTTTAGCTCAGATTGAAGTTTTAGCTCAGATTGAGATTTTAGCTCAGATTTATCTTCACTTTTATTGCTAGTTTCAGCCTTTAATGGTTTTGGAGTATGATGTTTTAGCTCTTTTATCTCTCTTTCACTGCGCTCTGGTTTTGATTTTTTAGCCTTTTTTTCAGCCTCTTTTTTAACTGTAACTTCAAAAAGTCCATCTTTTTGAAAAAAACCAAAAAAGCCTTTTCTAGATGGTTTAATCGGAGTAATTTCTAAATTTATAGTAGAGCATCCAAGTTGGCTGGCTGCTTTTATATAAGCAGCCTCTAAATCCTTAGCTTCTATCCTAATGCTCATGGCGTTTCTCCGCTATCTCTTGAGCTTTATGACGAGCAAATATTTTATTTACTACCATTTGTTGTGCTATAGAACACAGATTGTTGATAAACCAATAAAGCGTTAAACCAGCTGGGAATGTAATAAAGAAAAATGTAAATATCAGCGGTAGAAATTTCATAATCTTCTCTTGCATTGGATCGGTAAAATTTGTTGGAGTGATGTGTTGCTGAATATACATCGTAATACCCATAAGTATAGGTAAAATAAAATATGGATCAAGCTCTGCAAGGTCGTTAATCCATAATATCCATTCAGCTCCTTTTAACTCAATAGCATTTAATAAAACCCTATAAATAGCAAAGAAAATTGGAATTTGAATTAAAATCGGCAAACATCCGCCCATTGGGTTTGCTCCATGCTTTCTATATAATTCCATTACATGGGCGTTGATTTTTTGAGGATCTCCTTTATATTTAGTTTGGATCTCTTTCATTCTTGGAGCTAACTCTTTTAGTTTATTCATTGATACCATTCCCTTATATGTTAACGGGAATAAAACTATACGAATAATAATAGTGAGCGCAACAATAGCAAAGCCCCAGTTACCTATAAACGAGTATAGCCAATCAAGTAATAAAAATGCAGGTTTAGCAATGAATGTAAACCAACCATATTCAATAGTATCAACTAAACTTGGTTCAATAGCTTTTAAAGTTTTATAATCTTTTGGCCCAATGTAGCCTTTAGTGCTAAAATTTCCAATATTTCTAGCAAAGCTTAAGGTATTCTCATCGGCATCATTTTGAATAAAGACCTCCATTGATCTTTTATTATCATAAAATAGAGTTGTATAGTATCTATCACTATTTGCTAAAAGATCAACACTTCTAAATATTTCATTCCCCTTAGCATCACCATCTTCTATAATCTCTAAACTATCATCTTCTTTGCGTAATAAAACCCCATGAACTGTATATCCATCTACTGCTACAATTGGACGAAATCCAGCAGTGATAAAATACTCGTGATTTGAGTTTACCTTAACATCAATATCATATGATCCATCTGGGTAAAAAGTTAAATTTTTCACTACGCTAAATGAATCTAAATTTTGTGTAAGAGTAATATTGGCCGGAGACTTAGTAGCATCAATTTTATCACTACTTACAGTATAAGCAACCTTAAAGGCTTTTTCATTTATAGCTGTATCTGAGAAACGAATCTCGAGCGGAAGTGGCGAGCTAGGTTTTAAAAGTGAAATTTGTTCACCATTTTCATTTTTAAATTTAGAATCTTTTAGTGTAAAGTTGCTAATTCTTCCAAGCTCATCAATTGTAGCGCTATAAGTTGCACCTTCAATTGTGGCGATATTTTTACTAATTTGTTTTGGCGCAATAGCTGCTTTATCTGTCGTAGAGTTAGCTAAATTAGTAGCTGGTGCGCTTTGATTTTGTTCTACTGTTTTATTTGTATCAATTAACGGCTTTGGGACAAACAACGCATCATAAGCTATAAAAAATAAGACAGATATAACTGTGGCTATTATCAGCCTTTTTTGGGTTGAGAGTTTATCTAACACTTCTTTTCCTTTGATAAGTCAAATGCTTTTATTAAATAAAATTTATCTTTTTTATGCCGAATAAGCCAAAATTTTGGCTCTACATAACTCTGCTTTAAAAATAGATAAGAGGGCGTAAATTTTCGCTTAATAATAGGATAATCTATGCCACCTCTAAAGAGTTGATTGCATCGCAGAATTCTAAGGCTAATGGCAAAAATAGAGGCGACTATCCCGCTGTGGCTAAGCTGCCAAAGAGCATACTCAGAACAACTAGGATAGTATCTGCACGACCTTGGCAATAATGGTGAGATATATTTTTTATAAAAAATAACCAAACTAGTAGCAATTTTCATTAATTTGCGCCTATAAATTTGCAATCAAAATGAACAAAAAGAGCGCTAAATTATCTACTCAAAGGATAAGAGCGCTCATTATCTTATAGAGTCCATCCTTTTTAACGCCCATCTAAAACTCTTGCAAATTTTATCAAAGGGCACCTTATCTGCTCCGCTTTTTGCAATAAAGATATATATACCATCTTTTAGATCACTACTAAGTGTGGAAAATGCAGCACGAAAAAGCCTTTTGACCCTATTTCTTACAACTGCCTTTCCTATCTTCTTACTTGCTACTGCGGCGAATCTACTCGTATCTGACTCTAAAAAATAGACAACTGCTAAATCACAATGCCATTTTTTGGCACTTTGATAGACTCTGCTAAACTCTTTACTATCGCTAATAGAGTCAAATTTATTAATTTTCAATTTAGCTCTTAGGCGGCTAGTCTTGCTCTACCTTTTGCTCTTCTAGCGCTAATTACTTTACGACCGTTTTTGGTTTTCATTCTGACACGGAAGCCATGAGTGCGTTTTTTAGGTGTTTTATGTGGTTGATAAGTTCTTTTCATAAACTTTTCCTTTAGGTAAAAATTAAGTTTTGGATTCTACCTAAATTTTACTTAAACTGCTTTGAATTTTTATAAATTTAATTTAGCTATATCTATTTAAATTCAATCTAAAGCAAATTACGCTAAAATCAAGAAATTTATTTTGGAATTTAAGATGATACTTTATGATCAAAACTATGAAATGATTGGTATTAGTAGTGAAGGACTTTCGCTTTTTGGCTTTTTAAATCCAGAGGATTTTTTTAGGAGTTGTAATGATATTAGTGACTATTTTTTAGAGACTAGTCCGCTATATAATGCTAAAAATCACTACATAGACCTAATAATCTCTCAATCTCAAAGCAATATCCAAGATATGCAAATTAAGCTTGATAATGGCGATATAATGAGTGTAAAAATCGCTGTAGAGGTGGTAAATTTAAAGGATGTAAATGAACATTATTACAGTGTTAAATTATTATTTGATGGAAATCGTCTATCATATGTTAATGATAAAAATAGATGGCTTTGGGATATTTTATATATTAGCCGTTTAGATGCAACCGAATTCAAGCGTAGAATGCTAGAATTTACCCAATTTGCCCGTCAAAACTATGAAAAATTATATGAAGCAAAACTATTACTAATTGATGCAAATGATACTATAAGAGAGCTTGCCCAACTAGCAACAAAATTAAAACTAACCGAATTTTGTGAAATCTTAATTAATATTCAAGCAACTAGCGATGAACAGCTACTAAATGATGAATTTTATAAATATACTAATTTTATAACAAATATAGAAAATATAATTCAAAGCGAGATGCAATGAGATCATACTTTAGCTTACTTGGAATTTTACGCTTAATTGCGACATTGCCACTATTTGTAATATTTTTGATATCTAGTTGGTATCTAATTTTTCAATATAATCTTAGTATGAATTTAAAAGAACTACGCCATGAATTTTCAATTGCTTTAGATCTTGCCAATCTCTCAAAAGAGTTAGATAAAGAGATGATAATCAATGATACTAATAGCAAAAATGTCAATCGGCAAATTACTGACCATACAATAGAACATATCAAACAGCTACATAGTAACGAACTAGGCTTAAACGAGATTTTAAACCGCTTAGAGTCCTTACCTCAAATTCGCTACACGCTAGATGATGTAAATTTAAATAACTCCGAAGTTTTAAGCTACTTTAGAGATTTAAACTTGCTGATTAAAAATGAAATTTTTAACCTAAGGAACCATGATTTATCAAATAGGCTAAATCTATTTATTTTTACATTTATATCCTCTTATTCTAATAGCATTTCAATTAGTGCCAAGCGTGATTTGGTAGCTAATATCATTAATCACAGAGCACTTAATACACAAGAGCTTTTATTATGGCTAGATTTGATTAGAAATAATGGATTAAATTACGGCTATTTACCTGATAGTTATGCAAAAAAACAGATAGAAGCGATATTTAAAAGCGAAAATTATAAGCAAGCTATAGACAACTTAAGTACTTTTACAATAGAGCTGATTAAAAATGGTGAACCAAGTATTTATTTAGCACAAAAATATTATGATTTAATCAGTGATGAATTAGAATTTTCATATCAAATACAAGATGTAATCAGTTCTCAAATCAAAACTGAGCTAGATGAATTTGAAAAAGATTTATGGATAGATTCTATTTTGGCTTTTATTGTTTGGATTATTAGTATAATTTTATCACTAGTATCATACTATACTAAAAACTATATAAAAGCCAATATTGATAACCTATCAAAAATTATCGATAAAATCAAATCCGTATCGGCTACCAACCCGCTAGAATCTACTCAAACTGCAACTTTAGAAAATGGTCATAAAATTATAAATGAAGCCTTAGATAAAATAATCGCTCAAAAAGATATTGCCCAAAGTGATAGCCGCTCTAAAACAGCATTTCTAGCTAATATATCTCATGAGATTAAAGCGCCATTAAATGGTATTTTAGGCTTTAGTGAGCTATTAAAGAGCCGCTCACTAGGCAAAGATGAAAAAGAGTTAATTGATATAATCGAACAAAGTAGCCAAAACCTACTAAAAGCTATTAATAACATCATAAATATGGCAAAAATTGAAGGTGGAAATGTCGAGCTTTATGAGAGTGATTTTAGCCTTTATACTCTATTTGATGAGATTATTAACTCCTACTTTAATAGACTTTTGGCTAAGAATTTAACCTTAACCTACTACATCGATCCAGAATTGATGGTAACTGTCTTTAGCGATGAAGACAAAATTAAACAAATCGCTATAAATCTAATCGATAATGCTATTAAATTTACCCAAAGTGGCGGACAAATTACCGTGTATGTAAAAAAATTACAATCCACAAATGGTAATATTAGCTTTAGCTTTATGGTTAAAGATACTGGAATTGGTATTGCTCAAAATGCTTTAGGCAAGATTTTTGATAACTTCTATACCAATGAAAATGCAACTAAAACATATGGTGGAACCGGTCTTGGGCTTAGTATTATTAGCCAATATGCTAAAATGCTAAATAGTAAAATTAATGTCAAAAGCCAGCTAAAAATTGGAAGCGAATTTAGTCTAGATCTAACCTTAAAACTCCACTCAAATGTAGATAAAAGCTATGCAAATCTTTTTAAAGGTTCAAAAGTTTCAATCATTCCTGAAGGAATAAGCGATGATAATTTAAAAATTATAAATTTATATTTAAACTATCTTGGAGTTATAGTTGAGCCAAATTTAAGCCCAGCAATTGGTAAATTTAAAAATGAAAAAGATTCAAAAGATATCGAATTTAGCGATCTTAATCACGGCTTTAGTCCTAGCTTAATCTCGTTAATAAATGCCTTGTTAAATAGCCTAAAATCAACTCAAAAATATGACCTAAAAATTCTAATAGGCACAAATGATAAGAGTAAAAAAACAAAAGAGATGTTTGAAGAAATTTGTACCAGTGTCGATGTAGTAAATGATGGTAAAAGCTTATATGAGCTTACTTTAATTAACAATTATGATGCAATTTTTACAGATATTGCACTAGATAAACAAAATGCGCTAATTGCTGCTACAAATATCATTAGTACTCAAGATGAAAAGGATATCGAACGAACACCGATAATTGCAATGTTATCAAGTTCTAAAGAGCAAATTAATAAAACAAACTTGCTATTTGATTATTATCTACAAAAGCCGCTTTTAAAATCGCAAATTATCGAAATCTTAGCAAGTATTGGCAATAAAGATCCGCTTAATGCATTAGATGGCACAAGAGATATTTTATTATTTAAAAAGAGCAAAATGGAAAATAGAATTTATCACGCTGTACTATCAAAAGTCTGCCATACGATAGATACTGTCGATTCATTTGATGAACTTGAAGAGGCTACGCAAAATAGAGCATACAAGTTGGTTTTGATAGATTATACAGCAAGCTTTTTTGATGCTAATAGAATTTTAAATATTATCAAAAATAGCTCCCAACTGCATAATTTTGAGAGTAAAGTCGTATTATTTATCGAACCAAACAGCAAAATCCCAACACAAATTCAAGCCCAATTTACTCAGCTAATTAGCACAAATATTAGTAAATCTAACTTAGAAAATCAGATAAAAGAGCTAATCCAATGACAAAACTAAATATTTTAGCAATTGATGATGATATAATAAGCATTAAGCTTTTAGAGCTGATTTTATCTGATAATTTATATATCTCTAGTATTACTACAGCAAGTGATGGGCTTGAGGCTATGGAAATTTTAGAGAGGCGATTTGATATAAATTTAATACTTTTAGATATCTATATGCCAAGATTAAATGGTTTTGAATTTTTACATAATTTTAAAAGTCGCAAATATCTCCAAGATATTCCAATTATCGTAATTAGCACTGATGCAACTCTTCGTCAACGGTCAATGGAGCTTGGAGTACTTGCATTTCTTGTAAAGCCAATTAGTAAAAAAATGCTAGGTAAATTAATCAAGCAAGTTGCCAATAATTCAAGCTAAATTTAACTCAATTTTCTTACCAAATCCTAAGGTATTATCTGTAAATTTGAGCCACTTTAACTCTATTTTATATAAATTTAAATTCATTAGCTTAGCATAAATAAAGCGTGATATATATGCATTTTTCTCCACTTCATTATCTACTAGATATATAGACCCACTCGCTTGAAGACCCTGGATTTTGCCAACTATTTTTGTTTGCAAGGCGATATTTATAAAAACCCTACTATCGTTTTGAATCACTTTAGCATGATAGCTATCATCGCCAAAAGCAACAATAATTAAATTTGGCTTTAAAAAAGCGTAAAAACAACTACATAGATATGCGCCACTTTTCCCATTTACTCCAAGGGTTAAAATATGCTGACTATCTATAAATTTAGCTATTTTTTCATCCATTTTTCATCCATTTTGGCACTATTTTTGCTTAATTTTAGCCAAATTTGGCTTAAAATATATCGCATTTTAACCGATATACTATAAAATTTTAAGGATTTTCAATGATTACAAACAGCTACGCAAACGCTTCATATAATGCGTTTAACTACTCGTTTAAAACTAGCTCTGGTGATACCATAAATCTTGCGATGTATGATAATAAAGAGTTAGCCTACTCAAGCAAGAACTCCAAAAATTCAAGCGAACAAAGCTTAAATCTACGCCATGCATATGGGTATAAATTTGAGCTAAATAGTCAAAATGGTATAAGTGAGCAAGATAAATTAGAGATTGCAAAAGCGTTAGAAGAACTCCGCCCAAAAATCGATGATTTTATGAAACATATCAAAGAAAATGAACCTTTTAGCGATGAAACTATCTCAAATATTGCAAATTCACTCAAAAAAGAGTTACCAAATTTAAATAGCGATGATGCTAAAATAGAGTTAAAAAGTTCACTTTTAGATATGTTTGATGAGATGCTAAAAGAACATAAAACTAAAAATAACAACTTAAATAAATCTCTACTAGAACAGACCCAAAAGCTATTTGAAAATATGCTAAAACCGCAAAATAATCTAAATTATTATGCATAAGCTTGCTACTTTAGCAAGCTTTTTTAGACCAAATTTCATATATAATTAAACAAATTTACTGTATAATCTTAGATTTCAAATTTTAAGGCGTAGATTATGATGTATAGAAATTTAATAAAAGAGATGTTAAATCTCCAACAGCAATTAAATGATGATACTAATGGTATTGGCTGGGAGATGGGGCATACTAAAGATGGTAAATTAATTAGCTGGAAACGTTGCATTTATATGGAGTGTGCTGAGCTAATTGATAGCTTTGCGTGGAAACATTGGAAAGCTATAAATTCTCCACTAGATGTAGACAATATTGCCATTGAAATTGTTGATATTTGGCACTTTATTATGAGTCTTGGACTAGAGAAGTATAAGATAAATTCCCTTGGCGATATTGATAATTTAACTGATGATATAGTATCAACTAGTGGATTTAATGAGTTTTGTAAAGAGCCATATAATATAAAAGAGTATAGTATCTATGAAATTATAAACGATACTGAGCTAATTATAAATCGCTGCAGTGGATTTAATATAAATTTCTTCGACCTTTTAAGAGATTATTTTAGGGTTTCATTAAAATGTGGAGTAAATTTACAAAAGCTATTTAATATCTATATTGGCAAAAATGTTTTAAATAAATTCCGTCAAGATCACGGCTATAAAGATGGAAGCTATATAAAAATTTGGAATGGTGTAGAGGATAATGCTGTGATGAATGAAATTTTACAAAATGGCGCTAGTAGCGTAAATGAAATTTACGCTAAACTTAAAACTGCCTACCAAAATATCAAATGAATAGTATAATCAAACGCTCGCTGAGCGACTTTTTAACTTTTAGATTTTTAGCACTTTCATTTTTGCCGCTTTTTATTTCACTTGGAAGCTTGATTGGGTTAGTGATATATTTTGGCGGTGATGTTTTTAGCATTTTAGCCCGTCCTAGCATTGAAGCATATGCTAATGGAGATGGATTTATAGCGTGGCTTTTATCTCTTAGCGTTGTGCAGTTTATGATAACTTCATCATTTTATCTAATTAGTATATTTTTAGCTATTTTATTAAGTGTAGCAATTGCAGGTATTATAACTGGATTTTTAACACCATATGTAGTTAAATATATAAACGATAAGTATTATGGCTATAACTCAACTCCACTACCTAGTAATATGCATGTTTTTAAGCTAATTGGTAGTACGATTATTAAATTTATTCTAATATTTTTAATATGTATACCCCTTTTATTTATTCCTGTGTTAAATTTATTTATTCTAAATTTACCATTTTTTTATCTATTTTATCGCCTAATGCTCATTGATATAGCTAGTAATACTTCTGATAGCTTAATCTTTGAAATAGATATGCAAAAAGGTGGTGGGGTTAAATTTTTTAGCGCTTCAGTACTATTTTATATTCTAACATTAGTGCCATTTGTTGGATTATTTTTACAAATATTCTTTGTAATATTTTTAAGTCATATATTGTTAGAGAAAAATTCAAGAGGATTTTAATGAAAAATATTCTATTTTTTGGTTTTATTGGTTTAACCTGCGTATTAATGTATCTTAGCCAAAGCTTTCTTACTATTATTTTTGGAATTTGTATATTTTTATATGCTATGAGTGTATTAGAAAAAAGTTTTTCTATGATGGCAAGTCTAGATAAATTTTTAAAAAAAATGACAAAAAGAAACTTCCAAAGCTTTTTATTTGGTGCAGTTAGCGCTACAGTAATGCAATCAAGCGGCCTTGTTAGCGTTCTTGCAATATCATTTTTAAGTGCTGGGCTAATCACATTAGCCTCAGGTTTAGCTATCATTTATGGAATAAATTTAGCCACTATTACTACTGGCTGGTTTTTGGCTGGTTTTGGTCTAAAGGTAAATATCGCTGCTTACTCTATGCCTTTAATAGTTATAGGTATGTTATGTATGGTAAATAAAACTGAAAAAATTAAAGGTTTTGGATATTTTTTATTTAGTATCGGTCTTTTATTTCTTGGAATATCTTATATGAAAGGCGGCTTTGATCATATCAAAGATAGCATTGATCTATCGCAATTTGCGATGTCTGGAATGGCTGGGTTGATTGTTTATACCTTTGTAGGAATTATAGTTACGGTATTAATCCAAAGCTCGCACGCATCTATTACTCTAGCTTTAGCAGCACTAAGTGTAGGACAGATAACCTATGATAATGCTGTTGGTATTGCCATTGGCTCAAATGTCGGCTCAACTGTGATGGCAATTATTGGCTCCTTAAATGCAAATATGGATGGTAAAAAGCTCACTGTTGCTCATGTGTTATTTAATGTAACATGTGCAATTATTAGCGTTATACTAATCGTACCTTTTATGTATATTACTGATGTAACTAGTGCATATTTTGGAATCGCAGATGATGATTACACTCTTAAACTAGCAGTATTCTTATCATATTTTAACGCATTAGGGGTTATTATATTTTACCCACTTATTCCATTTATGGAAAAACTTTTAAATAAATATATGAAAGACTCAAGCAAAAGAAGTAAAATCGATAGCGCTAAATATCTTGATGAGAAATCCTTGCAATTCCCTGATAGTGCGCTTGAAGTACTTGGCAAGGAGCTTTTACATCTTTATTCTAATGCAAACTCCATTATAGCTAAAGCTATTAGTATAAGTAACAGCGATATCCAAAATAGTGATATTTCAGCAAAAGATATAATAAAGCTACGCCAAACTCCAATTAAAATGGATTATGATGAACTATATAACAATAGATTTAAAGAGATTTATAGTCAAATCATCGACTACGCTATATTAGCTGGAACCAATGCAAAACCTGAACAGTTAAGTAAATTTATGGATATTAGACATGCAGCACTAATTATGGCTGAGACGCTAAAGGATATGAAAAATACTCAACCAAATGTCTTTAAATATATCACTAGTTCTAACCAATATGCCAAAGAAGAGTATGATAGATTAAGAGTTGAGATGTTAGAGTGCCTTCGCATTATGTATAATATTGCAAGCATTAAAGATATAGATGAATTAGAAGCTCAAATAAAAAATCTACGCAAAATTTACAATGCATATGATAGTGAGTTTAACTTTGATGTGCTAATCATAAATAAAAAAATTACCAATAAAATGGCAACTTCTCTTATGAATGATACGGCACTGATGAAGAATATAACTAAAGGTATGCTAAAGGTTGCTGAGATGATATTTGCACATCATCACAATCAATCATTAAATGAAAGTATAACTGCGTGATAGAATATGATAAAGCGTCCACATAATAAATATAAAAAAGTTAGAAATAATGTCGAACAGCCTTTAATGCAGTGTAAAAAAGAGCAGTTTGTTTTAAAGATTTCACTAGCTTGTGCTGTAGTGCTAGCAGTTTTTGGAATTGCTTATGGAATTTATATTGGTTCTAAGGCAATTATTTTTGATGGATTAGTAGCATTTTTATCAATTATCTTAATACTGCTTAGCGTTATCACATCTAAATTTATATACAAAGAAGATGATGATACCTTTCAGTATGGATATATGCGCTTTGAGCCAATGGTGAATCTATTTAAAAGCCTAATTTTACTCTTGTTATGTATGTATGCGATGGTTAATGGAATTCAGGCGATTTTATCTGGTGGATATGAAGTTGAATTTGATAAGGCTATGCTTTACTCATTTTTCTCTATGATCTTATCTATTGGAATTTGGCTTTTTACATCATATCAAGCCAAAATTTTACAATCTCCTCTAATCTCAGTTGATAGTCTTGAGTGGCTAATTGATAGTGTGCTATATCTAGGTGGATTTGTAGTTTTTGGAACAGTTTGGCTATTTGATAGAGAGAGCCAAACAGAATGGGCTAAATACCTTGATCCAGGGCTTTTAGTAGTACTTTCAATGATTTTAGGTGTTATGCCACTTAAGGTTTTTATAAAAAATTTAGCCGATTTGGTGATGGTCGCACCAAAAGATATGGATGAGAAGATAGATACCCTACTTCAAAATATATCCAAAAAATATAATTTTAGCGACTATGATACGCATGTAGCAAAAAGCGGAAGATTTTTTATGATTGAGGTAAATATCTTAATGGGAGAGTCATTTAAAATTCAAAATATAGATGAGATGGATCTAATCAGAGATGAGATAGAACGAGGGCTTGAGATTCCAAGTTATAAAATTTGGCTAAGTGTGAGCTTCACTAAAAACCCAAAATGGCTTTAATCAAATTTAGCCTTTTTATTTATCATCCACCAAAGAATCGAAAATTGTAAATTTGGTGCTTTAACCTTACTCTCATCATATATAAAGCTTAGAATCTCATCACGCTTTATAAAGATTAGTTCTATCTTCTCATCATCAACACCGCCACCACTTGAAACCTTCATACTCTCATCAATCTCACCATAAAATAGCGTTTGAGCATTCGCTCCAAATCCAAGTGCAGTAAAGCTGCTAGTAACTCGCTCTATATTATCTATACTATATCCAGTTTCTTCCATAATCTCTTCGATCATAGTTGCTTTAGCATCTAGCCCCTTATCCATAATACCCGCACAAAGCTCATATGTAAGGCCATTTTTGATTGGAGTTTGATTTTTTTCTTGATAGTACCATACAGATGGGCGAAACTGCCTAACAAACAAAAACGACTCAAATTCCCTATGATAGAGCAAGCAACTCACGCTATCATGCGCCTCTACGCAATCCCAGCGTTTATCCTTGCCATCTTGAGTATATAAGATACTAAAAGGCTTTACAAATTTTGACTCTTTTAATGCTACAACTCTTAAATCGCTTATAGTAAAATCCATGTCGCTAATCCTAAAAATACAAAAAATCCTATAATATCTGTCGCTGTAGTTAAAAACACAGTGCTACCAACAGCGGGATCAAGCCCTATTCTCTTTAAACTAAGCGGGATAAATGTCCCTAAAAATGCCGCCATAATGATATTAGCCACAAGTGCTATTGCTATGACTACTCCAAGCATCGGCTTATCAAACCAAAGCCCCACCAAAATACCTAAAAATAGAGCAAAGATAAAAGAGTTAAAAATAGCCATTATAATCTCTTTTTTCAGCACCACCCAAAAATCCCCAATCCCTATCTCACCAAGGGCCAATCTCCTTACCGTAACAGCTAGTGTTTGATTACCAGCGTTGCCACCCATACTAGCTACTATTGGCATCAAAACAGCTAAAGCAACCAAGCTCTCAATAGACTTTTCAAAAAATCCAATCACAATAACGCCCAAAATCGCCGTGATTAAATTCACAAACAACCAAGCCGCCCTAGCACGGCCAGTCTTTACTAATCCCTCTTCTTCAGCATCATCATCAACCCCAGCAAGATTATAAATCTGCTCCGTGGCACTCTGCTCTAAAAAGTCATGTATATCATCAGTGGTGATCCGCCCTAGCAAAACCCCGGCTCTATTAGTCACAGCAATAGCGCTCAAATCATAATCCATAATAATATCCACAGCTACTTTAATATCATCACTATCAATAGCAAAATGTGGTTTAAATCTCTCCTCATCTTCGCTCACTATTTGGCTTAAATTTAGATTAAAATCATATGTTATAAGATCCTCAAGTGCGATTGTATGTTTTAATACGCCCTCTTCATCTACAACAAAAAGCGAAAAAACATTTTCTATCTTATCTTCTTGCTTCATTATGCGAAATCTAGCTATAGCACTACTTAAACTCTCATCTAATCTAGCACTAAATAGCTCTGTTTGCATATATGCGCCAGCTTCGTTATCTTCATAATTTATAAGCTTGCTAATCTCTTTTTGACTATCTATTTCAAGCGAGCTAAATAACTCCTTAGCCTTTTCTTCATCTATCTCTTCTATAATCTGTATAAGGTCAGTTGCGTCATCGCTTTCTAGCTCATCGATTGCTTCAGCTATCTTGTCATTTGGAAGATTTTCTATCACATCTCGCAGCATGTGATCAGGCATCTCCATAGCTGCTTCACCAAGAGTTTGCGCATCAAGCTTTTCTAAATATTTAGCATACTCATCCTCATCAAGGATTTTTAGCCTTTTTAAATGGCTTGCTACATCAGCTGGACTTAACTCATTCTCATCTACGATATGTTTTTGAAGCTGTTCTTTTACCTCTTCTAAATTTGAATTTGGCATGATTATATCTCTGTTATATTTGATATATCTTCAAGCGGTGCTTTATTTATATGATCTTTGAAACTAGCTTGAATTTGGTTATTTAGGCTATCTTTTAGCTTGTTAAATTCAATTTTTTGGTTTTTATTTAGCTCGGATTTTGTGATTTTGACTACAGATTCTGGATTTATAGCGTTGCCATTTTTGTATAATCCCAAGTGTAGATGCGGTCCAGTGCTTAAACCAGTGCTTCCTACATAGGCTATTAACTGACCTTTTTTTACTTTTTTACCCTTTTTAATACCTTTAGCATAACCATTTAAATGCGCATAAAGTGTCATATATCCACTTGAGTGCTGGATAGTAACAGTCTTGCCATATCCGCCTTTATTGCCTACAAAGCTCACCACACCATCACCAGCGGCATATATCTTTGTCCCTCTTGGCGCAGCATAATCAGTACCTAAATGCGCTCTATATCTTTTTAATACTGGATGAAATCTTTTAGGATTAAATCTTGAGCTAATTCTAGCATTTGGCACAGGCTTAATCAATAAGAAATTTTCAAGCTCTCTTCCATTAGGATCATAAAACGCATCATTAAATTTATATATATAATTTGGCTTTCCCCTAGTCTCTATCATAGCAACTTTGATATTTGGTTCGCCGATATATTTACCTAAGCGCTTTTTACGCTCATATACTATAGCCAGTCGATCGCCCTTTTGAAGCGTTTTAAAATTTACGCTTCCACTAAAAGCTTTATTAAACGAATTAGCTAGTGCTTCATCATTTGTTGCTCTTTTTATCTCTCTATATGGAGAGTCATTTATCTCTACATTTAGTACAAAATTTTCATTTTCATAGACAATTGGGATAAAATCTAGACTATAATGGTTATTAAAATCTTTAAAAACATGAATTTGAATCTCATTGCTAATAGGTAATAAAATTTGACTAATATTATTATTTGAATCACGCAAAATTTGAAATTTCGTCCCAGCGCTTAACTCACTAGCTAACTCTTTATCCTCGCCTGAGAGATTATAATATATAGATAATGGTATATTATGTCTCTCTAAAAAGGTTAAAAATGTATCGCCTTGCGGCCATGTCAGCTCTTCAACACTTGTAGTTACTGCATGTAAATTCATAAAAGCTAAAATAGATAAGATAAATTTTTTCATCAAAAACCTCAATAGAAGCAGATTAATATTGTAATTATAACTCAAAATTATTTACACATTGCAAACATTTACCCAAACTAAGATATAATTATGGCCAAATTTATAAAAAGTATCAAAAAGGGGATGCAATTGAAAAAAATTATAGTTTTAATCTTTGCTATATATTCATTTAGTTTTGGAGCTAAATTTGATCTAAAACCAAGCTACAATCTAATTTTAAATACCACTCAAGGTGGTGCTACAATTATAGATAATAATAGCTTTATAGTTGGCTCAAGTGGTGTTGTGTTGCACAAATTAAAAGATGGTAGCAAAACCATAATAGCCAGGGCAGTTGTAACTAGCAAAAAAGATGGCTATGCAAATTTAAGATTTGAGCTATTTGACCAGCTTAAACAAACAGCACTTCCACTCCCTACTATCTTGCCACAAGCTGGCGATGAAGTAATTTTAAATTTTATGTATAATAGATCTTTAATCGTAGTCCCAAACAAAGAAATTTATGATCAAGTTACTAAAGCTTTTAGTAATATTGATTTTATTCATCCTGATATTATAGCTGCTTATTTAAGCTATGAGTATAAGCCAAACCCAAGCCGATCTGATTTTCGTAAAATGTGCGCACAAAATGCAGCCGGACTTATATTTATAGCACTTGATAAAGAGGCTGTTTTTGCTGATTGTGGTAGTTTTGAAATTTTGCAAAGCTTTAAAACTGGCAGTGTAGATTATTATGAAGTACCATTTTATACAAGAATTAAAAATATAGATACAGTATTTTGGAAACTTGATGGTGCTAAAATCGGCAATTATGACAAATATTACAATAAACTTTTAGCTAGATAAGGGGATAAGTATGGATTCTAAACATATAAAATATTTTGAGAATTTAATAGGTAAAGATAATGCCAAATTTGACAAAGCCCATCAGATAGCCTACTGCTATGACGCAACCAAAAAGCGATATGAACCAGATGGTGTTTTATTCCCAAGAGATGAAAATGATGTAAGTGAAATTTTAAAATATTGTAACGAAAATAAGATAATAATCGTCCCAAGAGGCGCTGGGAGTGGCTTTACTGGTGGCGCATTGGCTAGTGGTGGCGGAGTGGTGCTAAGCTTTGAGAAGCATATGAATAAAATTTTAGAGATAGATATGCAAAATATGGTAGCCGTAGTCCAACCTGGTGTGATAAATATGGATTTACAAAAGGCTGCATTAGAAGTGGGGCTATTTTATCCACCTGATCCTGCTAGTGAAAATTATAGTAGCATAGGTGGCAATGTAAGTGAAAATGCCGGCGGAATGCGTGCTGCGAAATATGGAATTACCAAAGATTATGTGATGGCTTTGCGTGCTGTGTTGCCTAATGGGGAGATTATAAGAGCTGGTAAAAAAACGATAAAAGATGTCGCCGGATACAATATAGCTGGGATTTTGATAGCTAGTGAAGGTAGCTTAGCAGTAATTACTGAAATAACTCTAAAATTAATCGCCAAACCTAAATTCAAAAAGACCGCTATGGGGGTATTTCCTAGTGTGAATTCAGCTATGAATGCCGTATATAAGACAATGGCCGCTGGTGTAACCCCTGTGGCGATGGAGTTTTTAGACTCTTTAAGCATCAAAGCTGTTGAGCAAAAATTTAATAAAGGCTTACCAGTCGATTCGGGTGCGATATTGATTAGCGATGTGGATGGGCCAAATTTAGATGTAATCAATGAAGATTTAGAGATTATCAAAAACTGCTTTACACAAAATGGTGCCATAGATTTCAAAGTAGCAAAAGATGATCAAGAAAGCGCTGATATATGGTTTGCTAGACGCAACTGCTCTCAAGCTATCACAATGTATGGTAGCTTGAAATTAAACGAAGATATCACCGTCCCACGCTCTAAGCTACCTGAACTCTTAGATAAAATATCTCAAATTTCAGCTAAATATAATGTTACTACACCTTGCTTTGGCCATACGGGCGATGGCAATGTCCATACAAATGTTATGGTAGATAAATCAGACCCACAGGCCATCGAGCGTGGCCATCGAGCAATCACAGAAATTTTCAAAGCCACAATCGAGCTTGGTGGAACGCTAAGTGGCGAACATGGCATTGGAATATCAAAAGCTCCTTTTATGCATTTAGCATTTAGTGATGGAGAGATGGAACTATTTAGATCAATCAAAAAAGCCTTTGATCCAAATAATATATTAAATCCATTTAAAATGGGACTTTAATGCAAGAAGCTAAAAAAATTGCTAAGATTATTATAAAAGAGCTAAGAGATAAGCAAATATTTCATTTTGCTTCTAGTCTTAGCTTTCATACACTACTTTCGATAATTCCTATTATTTTTGTATCGCTTAGTATTTTTACTACTATGCCAAATTTTGCTGATTATTATGCTAAAATAAAGGAATTTATCTACTCAAACTTGCTCCCAAGTCAAAATATCACCCAATATCTAGATCAATTTTTAAGCAACTCTAGCTCACTTGGAGTGATGGGAGTTGTGGCTATATTTTTTACTAGCTTGATGTTTTTTAGTGAATATGATCATGTTATATCACGAATTTCTAATGTGCCAAAAAGAGGATTTTGGCAAAGTCTTAGTAATTACTGGACACTTACTACCCTTATGCCTTTAGGGCTTGGCTTATCATTTTGGCTTTCAAATTTCATCCAAACCGCACTAAAAAGCAGTGAATTTACCAGTTCGATAAATTTTCTAGCTATATTTCCTCATATTATAATCTGGGCAATTTTTGCTATTACATATCTAATTAGTATCAACAAAAAATTATCATTTAAAAGCATAGTTATTGGCTCATTTATTAGCTCGCTCGCTTGGTCGCTATCAAAATGGGGCTTTATCCAATACTCATTTTATAATAAAACTTACGCTAGCATATATGGCTCATTTTCTATTTTGCTATTTTTTATACTTTGGATATATATATCGTGGATTATATTTTTGTATGGAGTTAGACTCTGCTCAGTACTTGAAAAAAGCAAAGAGCAAATTTAAAGCTATTTGTAGATAATAGATATCTATCTGCTATTTATACTAAATTTAGTTAATTCAATTGCTAAGGTAACTAAATTGTTACCCTAGCAATTATAAATTTAATAAATTAATAAATCAAAATGGCCAAATCGTCTCTAAAACACGAGTTCCCCATGGTTTATCAGTCGCACGCTGAAGGTCGCCTTCGGTTTTATATAATATTTTAGCATCAGATATATGTCTAGATTCAATCTCATTATACTGGCTAATATCGTATGGACGAATCACTCCACTAATTTGCATTATCTGTTTTTCATTATTTAGCAAAATTTCCTTACTACCTTCGATAAAGTAATTACCATTGCTTAAAACCTTAATAATCCTGGCTGAAATCGTAGTAGTAAATGCCTCAGTCCTACTAGTTGAACCCCCTCCTGAATAGCTACTACCACTTCCAGCGCTAAATCCTATACCAGCTATTTTATTAATATCATTTAGTGGTCCTTTTAATGGTGAGCCTTCAGGCGTAGTAAATGTTCCACCTTTTAGCGATGTTAAGCTATCTTTAGAGGTTGAGCGATCAGCCTGTGAGCTTTGATTGGCATTTTCTCTGATTATAACCGTTACGATATCATTGACATTCATCGCTTTTCTATCAGAAAATAGCGGATTATCCCCCTTACCAAATAAACTCCCAGGATTTCCTACTCCATTACCTTGAACACGACTTGGCAACTCTTCTACATATGTTGGTGGCGCCATTGAAATATGCGGATCAGCCCCAGTTGTACAACCGCCAAGCCCAATACCTGCAACGCAAATTAGTGTAAAAAAAGAAACTTTTTTCATAAATAACTCTCAATTTTATGATACAATATACTAATAATTCGTTAAAATAATACCAAATATAGGATAAAACAATGCTAAAATCGATTTATATCTTAAAAAGCGACTATGAAAATGGTAAATTTAGAGATGTTTTAAGCTCTAAATTTAGCCAAGGTGTTACGATTTTACCCATTAGCGATGATGGCGAATTTAAAGTTTTCACTCTTAATGAAGCAATCACTCTACTAAATTCAGGCAAAGAAAATGAACTAATCAAAGCTGTAATGGATAAATTCAGTAGCATTAAGGCTGAGTTTATAATAATAATTGGATCTGGCGATGAACTGCTTGACTCATTGCTTGCTCGCAATCTAAATGCTCCATTTTTGCTTAGCAATCAAACTGCTTATAAAGCTAAGCTGCTTGGATTTAAATCATTAAAAAGCATTGATGAGATTAAAAATACTCAAAGCAACTATATAACTCCTCTTAAATTTGAAACCCTACTCTATCAAAAAGCTGCCCAAAAGCTAAAAACTGTAGTATTACCAGAAAGCGATGATGATAGAGTTCTTAAAGCGTGCGATATCCTGCTAAATAGCGGTGCTATTAGTTTAATTCTTCTTGGCGATGAGAATGATATCAATAAAAGAGCTAATGAATTAGGGCTAAATTTGAGCAAAGCTAAAATTATAAATCCAGCTAATAGCGAACTTTTAGAAGAATTTGCTACTACTCTTTATGATCTTCGTAAAAGTAAAGGTATGGAGCTAGAAAAAGCCAAAGAGCTAATCAAAGATAGAACATATTTTGGCACTATGCTTGTATATAAAGGGCTAGCAAGCGCAATGGTAAGTGGCGCTAGTACAACTACAGCCCAAACCATCCGTCCAGCCTTGCAATTTATAAAAACAAAACCTGGCGTTACTAGCGTTAGTGGTAGCTTTATTATGTGTGCTAATGGCCAAATTCACTTCTATGCAGATTGTGCTATTATGCCAAATCCTACACCAAAAGATCTAGCTGGTGCTGCTATTGCTACAGCTGCTACAGCTCGTGAGTTTGGCTTTGAACCTAAAGTTGCTATGCTTAGCTACTCTACAGGAGATAGTGGAAGTGGCCCAAGCGTTGATGCTATTATAGAGGCTACTAAAATCTTAAAAGAGCTAGACCCAAGCCTAGATGTAGAAGGTCCAATCCAATTTGATGCAGCCATTGACCCAGTAGTAGCAGCTAAGAAATTGCCAAATTCAAAAGTTGCTGGAAATGCAAATGTATTTATCTTTCCAGATTTAAATTGTGGAAACATCTGCTACAAAGCAGTCCAAAGAACAGCAAATGCTTTAGCTATTGGGCCAATATTGCAAGGATTAAATAAGCCAATTAACGATTTAAGTCGTGGTTGCTTGGTCGAAGATATCGTAAATACTGCACTAATTAGCGCAATCCAGGGAGAGTAGATGAAAATTTTAGTTATTAACTCTGGTAGTAGTTCTATTAAATTTAAACTCTATGATATGAAAAATGAGAGCGTAATGTGCAAAGGACTAATTGAACAAATAGGCTCAGATAACTCCTTTGCTAAAATCTCCACCGCTCATGGAAGTATCAAAGAGATATCTAGGCCCATAGCCAATCACGCTCAAGGTATAGATATTATGAATGAGTTGCTATTTAATTCTGGAGTAGTAAATAGCTTAGATGAAATTGATGGTGTAGGTCACAGAGTCGTTCAAGGTGCTGATGTTTTTAGTGATGCAGTATTAATAGATGAGAGTGTAATGGCAAAGATTGAAGAGCTTATACCATTAGCTCCACTTCACAATCCTGCTCACCTAGCTGGAATGAGAGAGACGCTAAAAGTTCGCCCAGATATCCCAAATGTCGCTGTATTCGATACAGTCTTTCACCAAACTATGCCAAAAAGCTCATATATGTATGCTTTGCCGATTGAATTTTATGAGAAATATAAAATTCGCAAATATGGCTTTCACGGTACATCTCATCAATTTGTCTCTAAAGCAGCTGCTAAAATCTTAAATATTGATTATGATAAATTTAGCTGTATCACTCTACATCTTGGAAATGGTGCTAGTATTGCAGCGATAAAAAATGGCAAATGTATAGATACTACAATGGGGTTAACTCCGCTTGAAGGGCTAATGATGGGAACACGCTGCGGAAGCATAGACCCAGCGATTATGCCATTTTTGATGGAAAATGCAAATTTAAGCGCTAAAGAAGTTGATAATATAATGAATAAAAAATCTGGCCTATTAGCCATCGGCGGTAGCAACGATATGCGTATAATAGAACAAAAGATGGATGCAGGAGATGAGAATGCTAAGCTTGCGTTTGATATGTTTGTGCTAAAGGTGAAAAAATTCATTGGTGCGTATATTGCAATTTTAGGTAAAATCGATTCAATTATATTTACTGCTGGAATTGGCGAAAATGACGCTAGAATCAGAGAGGCAGTTTGCGAAGGTCTAGAGATTTTTGATATCAAAATTGATAAAATTAAAAATAAAGAGTCAAAAGATGAACCACGACGCATAAGCCAAATCGACTCCAAAGTCCGCATAGCCATAGTCCCAACTGACGAAGAGCTAGCCATCGCCCAAGATGCACTAAGAATAATTAAAAATAAAGGCAATAAATGATAAAGACAATTGACTATCAAATAGATGGAATAAACGACGCTGAACTAGATATAAAGCGTAACTCAAAGCTTGAGTTTAAGCTCACCTATGATAGCACTAAAGAGATTAGAGCGCTTATAGCTGTTATTCCAGGTCTTGGCGAAGATGGTGACACCTATTATAGAGACAATCTAGCTCATAGCATAGCAAGAGACCTTGATGCTGCTGTAATTACAGTTAATTATTTTGGTGTCAAAAGCAATCCACCAGTGGCTAAATTTAGCATTGATGAGATTGATGAGTTAATCCTTAAAACAGTAGCTGAGAATATTGGCAATCCAATTCCAGATAATATAGAACTAACCAAAATGGAATCAGAAGAGATTTGGGACTTTGTCAATGAGCATCTATATGCTTTCATTGGAATGCAAAAATTAACTGGCAAGCTTATACGAGATTTTAAAATGCCTATGCATATGACATTAACTCCACCAAATGGCGAGTATCAAAACTTTGGTCTAATGGCTGCACTTGATGTGGTAAATTCAGTTTTATATATTAAAAACAATCCTCCATTTAAGCTTCATCCTAATTGTCAAAATGGGCAGCTTGCTACAATCTATGTAGGCTCAAGCCATGGCGGATATATAGCTAATCTCTGTGCTAAATTTGCCCCATGGGCTGTAGATGCTGTTTTGGATAACTGCGGCTGGAATTTAAGCACTGAAATATTTGATAAAAAAGACTACCAGCCAGGAACATTCCGTACTATTGGATTTGGTAAAGAGATTGATTTTATGAGATATAGGCGAGATAGTAGAGATAATGAAAACTTTCACCTATGCATCTCAGATAAAACATTTTGGACATCAAATTCGCAAAGCCCAAACTACTTTAGTCGCTCTAGATATGAGATTAGAGATGTCAATGAACCTAATCATCTAAAAGTACTTAGCAACTATCCAAAACCGATTTTTAAATGCTACCATGTAAAAGGTGATAGCGTAGCACCAATTGATGAAAAGATTAAATTTTATGAGCAATTACAAGCCAATGGCTTTGATGCTACTCTTGATATCGTAAGCGATAAATCTAGAGTTGATGGTAAATTTATCAAAAATCTATCTCACGGAATGGGTATGAGCATTAAACTACTTGTAGCTAATAATTACGAATGGATTTTAAATAAAATCGCAGCCAACAAGCGTCCAAAATGCGAGCCAGTAATCACGCTAGAAACTAGCCAATATACATATAAATTTAGTCAAAAAGATAACCAAGTTAGCTTAGAGTGCAAAAAGAAAAAATAAAGCAATAAAATAAATTTAGATTTTATGTTTAAATAAACCCTCGCAATGGCTAAGCATTGCGAGTAAATTTAAGCTATTAAAGATTTAAATTTAAGCTACTGTAGTAGTCTTAATATATTTTGTTGTACAGCATTTGCCTGGCTCATAGCGTAGCTTCCGCTTTGGGCTAGTATGTTAAATTTAGAGAAGTTTGCACTCTCACTAGCAAAGTCTACATCTCTTATTTGAGATTCAGCTGATTTTACATTTACTTGAGTAACTGTAATATTATTTATAGTAGCTACTAATTGGTTTTGTACTGAACCTAGGTCAGCTCTTAGCTTGTCTAGAGTTTTTCTAGCTGCTTCAGCTACATCAACCATAGCTTGAGCACCACCATAAGTATTTACGCCACCGGCTTGGTCTACTTCTTGACCGGCATTAGATGCGTTACCATTAAAAAATCCCATTGCTTTAGCCATTGTAGCACTAATTGTACCAGAGTTCATATATTTAAGATTTACCGATGTTTGATTATATGCCTTGCTAGCGTTAGCCGCATTAGATATTGCAGCATTGCCACTAAATACATGAGAAGCGATTAATGACATATTTTGTAGGCCTATTTTGATATCTCTAGCATCTTGGCGAATGAAAGTTAATTGACCTAAATATGTAATACCTTTTTCTGAAAAATTACCTTTCACGCCTCCAGCTATTGTAAAACTATTAACAGAATGTGTGTCTACATTGATAGCTCTACCATCTTTAGCAGCTAAAACTAAGCGACCATTTTCTAGACTTGCTTCTACTCCAGTCTCATCTTTTTTAGCGTTAATTGCAGCGATTAGAGCATTGTCAGAATCATTAGCTTTTACAGTAATATTTCCGATTGTTACGCCATTAATTGTTAAATCTTGTATTGTACCAGCACCAACAGCTTCTGACATAATCTGAGTATTATTAACTTTAACTTTTACACCAGTTTTATCTGAAACGCCATTCATCATATCAGCTACAGCTTTATAGCCATCTTTTGCTAATACTGTACCAGCAATTGCTTGAAATTCATAACCGTTAGGATATCCATCAACACCACTAAGTTTTACTGTTAGGGTTTGAGCTGATAAAGTAGAGACAGTAGATACAACAGTATTAAAAACAGTCTCAAACCTAGTATGTCCAATTGTATTTGAGTTTGTAGCACCTATGCTTACTTTAGCTGTTTCATTACTATAAGCACCAATTTGGAAGTTTTTGTTTGAAAAATTTCCATTTAGTAGTTGTTGGCCATTAAAGCTTGTAGTAGTAGCTATCATATCTAGTTCTTCAAGAAGTCTGCTAATATCATTTTGAAGAGCTCTTCTAGAATCAGCATTTTGACCATCTTGTGCTGCTTGGATAGCTTTAGTTTTAATAGTATCAAGTATTTTAATCTGTTCATCCATAGCTTTATCTGCAGTTTGAACAATACCAATTGCATCATTACCATTAGATATAGCTTGACCTAAAGAGCTAGCTTGGCTTTTTAGTGAATCAGCAATAACAAGACCTGATGCATCATCAGCTGCTGTTTGAATTCTAAGACCTGAGCTTAGGCGACCAAGTGAGCTAGTAAGCTCTCTATCTGTGATTTGTGAGTTTGCGTGAGCATTCATCGCTGCGATGTTAGTATTTATTCTAAAGCTCATAACTTTTCCTTTGTGTTAATATTTCCCTATAAAACTTAAATCCATTTAGGGTGTGTTTTTATTATATCGAACCAAATATTAAAAAGTTTATATATGGGGGGGGGGATTTTGATAAATTTGAAGAAAATATTGCAAATTTTTTAATAAATTTGAGAAATTTATAAAATTTAGATTATATATTGTAGATTTAGGCTAAGTGATTTTATAATTTTTAGAGTGGAATTTAGATTGGATTGGATGAAATATTAAATATTATGGGGGTGTAATTAAATTTGTGGGTTTTAGAGATTTGGGGAGGTTAATGGGTTGACTATGGGATAAGAGTGAATTTGATAGTTTTTAGTTTATAATGTTAAAAAATAAATTTGCCTACTCATAAAAATTATGAGTAGGCCTTAGTGATTAAATTATAAAATTAATTTAACTCATCGCTATAATCAGCTGCGGCTAAGCGTTTTAATTGTCTGTATCGTCGCTTAGCGTCGTTTAGGTTTTTAGCAAATAGCTCATCTGCGTGACTAGGATTGATCTTTTTAAGCGAGTTATAACGAACTTCATTTAATAAAAACTCTTCATATCTATCCCAATTAGGCTCTTTGGATGTGATTTTAAGCGGATTTTTGCCTTGAGCTAATAGGCTTGGATCATAGATATATGTAGGCCAATATCCACAAGCTGTGGCTAACTCCGCTTGCTCTCCTGACATAGTAAGGCCGCCTTTGATACCATGAGCTATACATGGAGAATAGGCTATTATAAGGCTTGGGCCATCATATTCTTCGGCTGCGGTGATAGCTTTTATCACATTTGCTTGACTAGCGTTTAGATTGATTTGGGCTACAAAGATATTGCCATAAGTCATTGAAATTTGGCCTAGATCTTTCTTTTGGACTGCTTTGCCACTAGCGCTAAATTGTGCTACTGAGCCACTTCGGCTAGATTTTGAACTTTGGCCACCTGTGTTTGAATAAACCTCTGTATCAAGGACTAAAACATTGACATTTTCACCACTTGCTAATACATGATCCAAACCGCCATATCCGATATCATAAGCCCAGCCATCGCCACCAATAATCCATTGTGATTTTTTGGCTATGTATTGTTTAAGGCTTAAAAGCTCCTTTGCCCCTTCGAAATTTGAATTTGCTTCAAGTAGTGGGACTAAGGTATCTCTAATATTTTGGGTAGCTATTCTATCATTTTTATTAGCTAACCAGTCATTATATAGCGCTGCGATGGCATTTGGGGCTTTGTCTTTGGTATTTAGCATTATGTTCTCTACTCTATTGCGGATAGTTTGCATAGCTATCTCCATACCCATACCAAACTCGGCATTATCTTCAAATAGCGAATTCGCCCATGCTACACCATTACCTGTTTTATTAGATTTTCTATATGGCGATGATGGTGCTGATCCGCCATAAATAGAGCTACAACCAGTGGCATTAGCTACCATTAACTGCTCGCCAAATAGCCTTGTAACTAGAGTGATATATGGTGTTTCACCACATCCTGGACATGCGCCGTGAAATTCAAATAAAGGTTGAGCAAAGCCAGAACCTTTGACGCTTTGTTTGTTCATTAAATCATCTTTATAGACAACTTTTTTAAATAGATAATCTGCGTTTTCTTGTTCGCCTTTTTCTATTTCGCCATTTAGTGGCACCATTACTAGGGATTTTTCTTTGCTTGGACACTCATGAGCGCATAGCTCACAGCCGGTGCAATCTAATGGGCTTACTTGAATTTTATATTTTAATCCTGTTAGCTCTTTGCCTTTGGCGTTGATTGCTCTATCTTTGACACCTTGTGGCGCATTTGCCATCTCATTTTCATCTATCAAAAACGGCCTAATAACAGCATGCGGGCATACAAAAGCACATTGATTACACTGGATACAATTCTCTTCTATCCATTTTGGCACCATCACGCCTACGCCACGCTTTTCAAATTCAGTAGTCCCAGACTCAAAGGAGCCATCTTCATACCCTACAAAGGCTGAAACAGGCAGATAATCCCCACGAGCAGCATTCATAGGTTTAGCAATATTTTCTACAAAATCACTACCTTTGTATTTATCCTCTTTTATATCATCGCTTAAATTTACCCAGCTTGGATCAATATCTATTTTGACTAACTCACTAGCACCTTCATCGATGGCTCTGTAGTTCATCTCTACAATTTTATCGCCTTTTTTGTGATAAGTTTTGTAGGCATATTCTTTCATATATTTTCGTGCTTCTTCATAGTCGATTATGCCTGAAAGCTTGAAAAATGCCGATTGCATAATGGTATTTGTGCGATTTCCTAGGCCTATTTCATAAGCTAATTTTGTAGCATTTAGTATATAGAAATTCGCATTTTTTTGCGCTAGAATGCGTTTAACTCTATTTGGGATTTTCTCTATTGTTTTTTGAGCATCCCAAATGGAATTTAACAAAAATGTCCCCCCATCTCTTAAGCCATCTACAACATCATAAATATCCAAATACGCCGCCACAGAACAGGCTATAAAATGCGGATTTGATACTAGATATGTAGAGCGGATAGGATTTTTGCCGAATCTTAGATGGCTTCTAGTATAGCCGCCTGATTTTTTGCTATCGTAAGCAAAATATGCTTGAGCGTATAGATCTGTTTTATCGCCGATAATTTTGATTGAGTTTTTATTTGCTCCGACCGTGCCATCAGCTCCAAGCCCATAAAATAAGCACTCTATACAATCTTCATCACTTAGTGAAATTTTATCTCCTACTGCTAGTGAAGTAAATGAGACATCATCTACTATACCAACTGTAAATCCATCTTTAGGCGTAGGTGAATTTAAATTTTCATATACTGCTAACATTTGAGCTGGATCGACATCTTTTGAGCTTAGGCCATATCTTCCACCTACTATAATAGGAGCATTCTCTTTGCCATAATATGCAGATTTAATATCTAAATATAGCGGCTCACCAAGGCTTCCTGGCTCTTTAGTGCGGTCTAAAACGGCTATTTTTTCTACTGATTTAGGCATCACATCAAACATATATTTAATACTAAATGGTCTATATAGATGGACTTTTAGCACGCCTACTTTTTCGCCTTTGGAATTTAGATAATCCACAACTTCTTCAAGCGTTTGAGTAACTGATCCCATCGCTACAATCACTCTAGTGGCATCTTTGGCACCATAATATACAAATGGTGCGTAATTTCTACCTGTAACCTTAGATATCTCACTCATATAATCAGCCACAATATCAGGGATAGCATCATAAAATTTGTTGGTTAGCTCCCTAGTTTGAAAATATATATCATCATTTTGAGCCGTTCCTCTGATTTTTGGATTTTCGGGATTCATAGATGTGCGTCTAAACTCTTCAACCGCCTCTTTATCAAGCAATTTATCAAATACACTATAATCCATCACTTCGATTTTTTGAATTTCATGGCTAGTTCTAAATCCATCAAAAAAGTGTAAAAATGGTACCCTACCTTTAATCGCACTAAGGTGAGCTACCCCCGCTAGATCCATAACTTCTTGGACTGATCCAGTAGCAAGCATAGCAAATCCAGTCTGCCTACAAGCGTATATATCTTGATGATCGCCAAAAATTGATAAGGCTTGAGCCGCCAAAGATCTAGCTGCGACATGGATCACGCCTGGTAACATTTGGCCTGAGATTTTATACATATTTGGAATTTTAAGCAATAGCCCTTGGGCTGCTGTAAATGTAGTAGTTAATGCTCCAGCTTGAAGGCTGCCATGTACCGTACCTGCCGCACCGGCTTCGCTTTGCATCTCGACTACTTTAACAGGCATCCCAAAGAGATTTTTTTTGCCTTCACTTGCCCATATATCCACATAGTCTGCCATAGGTGAACTAGGCGTAATAGGATATATCCCAGCAACTTCTGTAAAAGCATAAGAGGCGTAAGCTGCCGCTTCATTGCCATCCATGGTTTTCATAATTTTACTCATTTGATTCCTTTCTAAGCTAAATTTTTATATTCAAGGAATAAAAATTTAAGACTTATATTAGTTTAATTATTTTTAACTTAAAGTTAGCAATTATATTATAAAAACTTAAAAAATAAGTTAACTATAAATTTATTTTTATATAAATTATCAGTTATATAAATAATACATAGCTCAAAATATGATTTTTCCATAAAATTAATATATAATTAATTAGAAAAAATTAGCCAAATTTTTTTAGCTAATTTATAAGTTTAAACAAAAAATCAATAAATTTTATGAATTAGATATCTTGATATACTCTACAGCGCTTAAAGTATCTAAGCAGACATAATCACAGATTGATTCTAAATTCTCTCTACTCTCATATCCACAAGTTACGCCAATACTGAAAATACCGGCACTCTTAGCCGCTTTAGCATCCATTGGGGTATCGCCTATCATATAGCTTTTTGAGCTCTTACCGATCGCTTCTAAAGCCTTTAGAATCGGCTCAGGATTTGGCTTTGGATGGGTTACATCATCTCGCCCTATAACAACGCTAAAATATTTTAAAATTCCTAAGTTTTCAAGCAAATTTTTAGAATATAAAGAGGTTTTTGTGGTTACTACTCCTAAATTCGCAAATTCACTAGCCTTGCTAACTGCTTCAAATCCACTGGGCAAAAGAGTGGTTTGTGCTAGGTAGTTTTGCCTATAATCATCTTTGTAAATAGCGATAAAATCAGCTATCAAATGCTCTTTAACTCCAAGTGAGCCAAACATATACTCCAAAGGATGCCCCACTAATGAGCAAATTTGAGCCTTTGTAGGCTCGGTGAGATTATAACTCCTAAAAGCCTTATAAAATCCATTTACAATAGCTTCAGTAGAGTCAATAAGCGTCCCATCAAGATCAAATAAAATAGTAGGCTTATTCATCATCTTCGCTCTCTTTCTCATATATATGATGCGTTACAAGTTGCGGATATGGGATACTAATCCCAGCTTCGTCAAATGCCATTTTAACGCCTTCTAGCATAGCTGACTGCGTGGTGCTATAATTTTCATTAAGCACCCAAAATCTAACTAATATATCAATGCTGTGAGCCCCAAGAGCACTTACTAATACGCTAGGTGCGGGCTCTTTTAGGATTAACTCATTTTGATTTGCGATATTTAAGATTATATCCTTAGCTAATCTTAAATCATCTTTATAATCCACACTAAAAAGTAGCTCAACTCGCCTGGTTGGTGTTAGTGAGAAATTTATAATTTTGCTATTTATGACCTGTTTATTTGGGATAATGACGCTTTTGCCATCGCCAGTTATTAGACATATACTAAACAAATTTAACTCACTCGCTACGCCGTTATATCCACCAATATCGATATTATCCCCTATCCTAAATGGCCTAAAAAATAGAATCAAAATCCCAGCTCCGATATTGCCAAATGAATCTTTAAAGGCCATACCGATACCAAGCCCGATAGCGCCAAGCATCGCTACAAATGAGGTCGTATCGATACCAAGATTTGCTAATGCTGCTACAATGACAATTATCAAAAATATTGTTTTGGATGAATTTATAATAAAACTGGCTATTAATTTATCTATTTTGGCTTTTTGTATGACTCTTTCTATAATAAGGCAAATTCGCCAAACAATCCACTTGCCAATAAAAAATATAAGTAGTGAAAATATAACTCTAAGGCTATATTTAGCACAAAGTGCCAATATAGCCGTATAATCAAAATCGGTGATTATCTGCATAATTAATTACTAAATTTAGCATCAACACGGCGATTTTGTGCTCTACCCTCTTTGGTTTTGTTTGTAGCGATTGGAGATAACTCACCATAGCCTATTGTTTGGATTCTATCTTTGCTTACACCCATATTTATAAGCACATCTGCTACTGCTTTGGCTCTTTTTTCTGATAAAATTTGGTTATATTTTTCTGAACCTGTAGAATCTGTGTGGCCTTCTAATACAACTTTATACTCGCTATTCATATTTAAAACTTTAGCAACTTCTTCTATTTTAGCTACAAATTTTGGGCTTAAAGTTGCGCTATCACTTGCGAAATTAGCATGTAAATTTAATCTAATTAATTTTTGACAGCCATTTTCATCCACCACGGCACCTGCTGGGGTATTAGGGCATCTATCTTTGCTATTTAACACTCCATCATTATCATCATCGCCATCTACTACTTGTGGAGCGATAGGGGCTTCTTGAGTTATGGTAGGCTCGGATTTTTTGGTAGCACCAAAGCTACTAGCAAAACCTAAAGTATATAAAAATGTACTATCTCCTTCTTTGAAGTTAATAGCATCTCTTGCTTCTAATTTGATAGCAAAATTATCCACTACTTTAAATTTAACCCCCAAACCAGCTTGACCAAATCCATCATCATTAGCATCATTTGCCTCTTTACTTAGATCTTGATATCCAGCACCGGCCAAGGCATAAACAGAAAATCTATCAGTTAAAGCAAAATCTTTTACTAAATTTAAATAGTATCTAGCAATTCTTGTATCATAGCCAATTTCTTTGCCATTTTTGTCTTCAAATGTAGCCTTAGGAGTATAATCAAAGCCAAGCTCAATTTGACTAAGCCAAGATAGATCTAAATTTCTACCTAATCTTAGACCAATTAGCTTTTGGTCATCAATACCTTGAGTGCCCTCTGGGTGAGCATATCCACCAACTATGGTTAATTCATATCTATCACTTGCAAATATCGCTGACGCCGCACATAATGCTAAAATGAATTTTTTCATTTTAATTCCTTAAAAGTGTGATTAAATGTAATGATTAATTTAGGAATAATACATTAAATCGCTTTAAAACAATATAAATTTTGTGATTTTGAATGTTTGAGATTTATAAAGATTTGGTTACTCTTTTGGGTGAAAATAACCAAAATGAAATTATCAAATAAAAACTTAATTTATTTTATAATGCGATTTATGGCTTTCGTGATTTATGAAAGTTTAAGAAAAGTAATAAAATGTGGTATCGGAGTTGGATTACAACTCCGAAACTATTACAAAAAGGAGGTTTATCTGTTGGACATCGGAATTATATGTAATCAATCTTAACTTAATAAAAATTTATTATAAATTTTTGCTAAATAAACAAAATTAAATTTAAAAAAGCTCCAAAAGCCAAAAGGCCTTTGGAAATATGAAATATTATCTTTTTGAGAATTGCGGACTTCTTCTTGCTTTTCTGCGGCCATATTTTTTACGCTCTACAACACGGCTATCACGAGTTAGAAGGCCTTGTGGTTTAAGAGCTGCTCTAAATGTTGCGTCGATAGAAGCTAAAGCTCTTGAAATTCCGTGTCTTAAAGCCTCTGCTTGAGCTGAATACCCACCGCCTAAAGTCGTAGCTGTGATATCCATAGAAGTTTCTTGTTTTGTTACTAATAATGGTTGAACTACTTTAAGCTTTATAGCTTCGTGTCCGCCAAGCCAAGTATTTAGATCCATACCATTTACTGTGATTTTGCCGCTACCTGGTTTTACCCAAACTTTAGCAACTGCTGTTTTTCTCTTACCTGTTGCGTATGTTGTTGCCATTATTATTTTCCTTCTTTAGCTATTTGTGCAGTGTGCGGATGCTCACTACCAGCATAGATTTTTAATTTTTTAAGCATCTCTTTGCCTAATTTTGTCTTAGGTAGCATACCACGGACTGCTAATTTATAAAGCTTTTCAGGTTTATTAGCTAGTAAATCACCAAATTTTTCGCTTTTTACGCTACCAAAATAGCCTGAATGTCTGTGATAAAGTTTCTCTTCAGCTTTATTCGCACCTGTGAATTCTGCCTTGCTAGCATTGATGATGATTACATAATCTCCGCAATCAACATTTGGGCTAAATCCTGGCTTATGTTTGCCACGAAGTAGTGTAGCAGCTTCAGTTAGCAATCTACCAAATCTCTTTCCAGAAGCATCAAGAACGATCCAATCACGCTTTACTTCATTTGGCTTTGTTATCTTTGTCATAATCTTGCCTTTTATATAATTAATTTAAGAGATGAAATTATAGCGAGACTAGCTTAAAAATAACTGAATTTAAGAAAATTTTTATATTAGAGCTTTGAAATTTGAATTTTGTCATGTAGTATATAAACTATACTAGCTTTTAGCTTTTTTTGTGGGTAAATTTGAGATAAAATATCTAGATATTCTCTGACTTGCTCTTTATGCTCATCGCTATTTTTAAGAGAGCTTTTATAGTCTATTATCTCGATTTCATCGTTATTTACGCATAATAAATCGATGCGTTTTAACGCCCCATTAAATCCGATATCTTGCTCTTGATATAATCTTTTATCTTTTATAATTTCTAAAAATTGCGGGTTATTTAAAAGCCTATCAACTCTATCTTTAATATCTTTTAAGCCATCTTGGTCGATAAATGCTCCAAATTTATTATACAAGCAATTTTGAGCGATTTTAAGTGAGTTAAAATCAGCAAAATCAATGCTCTCAAGGTAATAATGCAGTGCCTTGCCAAAGTAGATAGAATCCAAATTTAAGCTCTCTTTTGGCTTATCGCTGGTTAAAATCTCTTGTGGCGCAATCTTTTCAAATGGTTTAAGATGGGTTATTTGCGACTTGGGCTCTTGCTTTTTGTCGCTATTTGGTTCGATAATCCCTAATTTGCATTCATCTAAATTTAGATATTCCACCGTTTTGCCATTTGATTCATACTCAGTAAAATATGAGATATTGTTGCCATTTGGATTATCTTTGGCTAAGATTATTAAGCTATGTTTAGCCCTGGTTAATGCTACATAAATTTTATTTATAACCTCTTTTCTATCAAGCTCTTTTTGTCTATCTTGAAGCTTGGTATAATCCGCATCGCCCAAATACTCAAACACCTTATTAGCTAACCTTATATCCCAGCTATTTGTGCCTAGATTATACTCCATTAAAAATTTATCTTTTTGGCTATTTTCTTTTCCTATATAATCAAGCACGATGACATGGTCAAATTGCAGCCCTTTGCTCTTATGAACGGTCATTATCGTTATGCCTTTTTGGCTATTTTTAGCGCTAGTTGTCTGGTCGTTATCGATATTAAAAGCAAAGTCATATATATCGCTATATTTGCTACTAATCTCATATAGTTTCAATAAATCAATATCGCAAGGCTCAAGCTCAAGGTATTTAGCGATGAATTTAAGAGTTTGAGCTACGCTAGCATCGCTTTTTAACTCTAGTTTGGCTTTTTTGGTTTTAGTTATCTCATATTGGGCGTTTAGATATATCCTATCACCAAAAATAGAGTATTTCAAAAATGCCACCACCGCCGCTACATTGGCACTTTTGATAAGATTATTTGTAGTTTGGGTAGATACTTCTAAGCCTTTATCTTCTAAATAGTCTTTGATATTATAAATATCACTATTTTTCCAACAAAGTATCGCCATATCTTTATGTTCTATGCGGTTATCTTCGAGTTTTTTTATGCTATCATAAATCGCCTCTAAATATTTTTCTCTATCAAATTTAATAACCCTCACATAGCCATTTTCTTTGCTATTTGGAATTTGGTCTATGTAGTGTGGATATTTGTCTTTAAATCTATTATTTACATATTCTACTATCTCTTTATCACTGCGATAATTTTTATCTAGGCTTTGAGCTTTTATCTGTGAAAAATCCTCTTTGAGCTTATTAAATAGCTCACTTTGACCCCCACGAAATCTATAAATACTCTGCTTTATATCACCAACATAAAAAAAGCTCCCAAGACCGCTTTGACCTATGCCAGAGAGACTTTCAGCTATGAGTGGTTCTAGTATCTCATACTGCTTGATATCAGTATCTTGAAACTCATCAATCAAAATATGCCTAATCTTAGCATCAAGGCGAAAATATAGCATATCGATATTTTGCTTGTTTTTGCTAGTTAGAAGCTCATTAACCCAATTTGTGATATCGGCAAAACTTAGGCTATTTTCACGGCGATTTACATTGGCAATTGCCTTTTTATAGAGATCCACAAAATATGAAATTTGAGATATTTCATATTTCTCAAGAGCTATATAATACTCTTTTAGAGCACTTATAAACTCATCTCTAGCGGCGTTAAATTCGGCGTTGTCTTTCACTTTATCAAAATATTTTTTTTTCATATCTTTATCTTTTACAACCGCTTTTTCAACTATCTCGTTTAAGCTTAAATTTTTATTAAAATTCTTCACATAATTACCATCACTACTCAATTTTAATGCCACATCACATAGGGCATTATATCTATCCATTGCGTTTTTAGGGTTTGGCCATGGAGCATCGAATTTATCAAATTTAGTTTGTGAGAGTAGAGCGAGCTTTTCAAAAAGGGCATTTTCTTTGCTATTTGTATAATATAGATATTTTGCTACTTTACTCATCATTGAATTTGAGTTTAAGAGCCTTTTAAACTCATTTTTAACCTCAATGCTATTATCATTAAGAGAGTTAAAATCTGGCATAAGACCTAAATTTAAGCTAAACTGCCTAAGAATCGTAGCAAAAAAGGAGTCAAATGTAGATATCTTTAACTCACTTGATAAAAAATCAGCCATAAATTTATCTCTAAGTGCCAAAATCTCTTCTTTTGATTTACCTAAAAGCTCACAAATCGCATTTCTCTCGCCATCGCACTCGCTTGAATCTAAATTACAAAATGTATCTGTGATCCTGTGCTTCATCTCGTTTGCGGCTTTGTTTGTGAATGTTAGGGCTAGGATTTTTCTTGGGTGATTGCCTTTTAATAATAGAGCGATATAGCGAACTGATAGAGCAAATGTCTTGCCACTTCCCGCACTCGCTTCTAAGCACAAATAATTTTCAAATTTCATCTTAATCCCCTTAAACACAGAGATTCATACGGGCATATATCGCAATGATTTGTATTTTGATCAAAATTAATTTGGGTATTATTTTCATTTTTTAACTCATCTAAAGCTTCGATTAATTTATCCATGTCGGCTTTGCTATTGGTAAATTTATTATCATCAAATGAGTAGAAATATCCCTTGGCGGTTTTATCAAATTTCGCTTGATATAAAAGCTCATAAAATACTAGCTGCAAGGACTTTTCATCTGCTTTTCCACTCTTATAATCAATAAGCCAAATATCATCACCATTGATATCTACTCTATCAATCTTGCCTTTGATAGGAATACCATCAAACTGGGTTTCAATCTCCATCTCGCATTTGCTAACGCTAAATCCATCTTTGAAATGGCTATTTTGACTAGATGCGAACTCATCAAGTTTTAGCTTGAAAATCTCGCTTTTTAGCGTGCTCTCTTTTTGATATTTGTTATATATCTGTAAAAACTCGCTTTTATCAAATTCATATTTCGATTGGGTGAAATACTCTTCTAAAGCTTTATGTATCAAATTACCAAAATCTAGCGCATCTCTATCATCAAATCTAGACTCTTCAATATTTTTGATATATTTATAATAATACCGCCTTTTACATTTAAGATAGGTATCTAAGCGAGTAAATGAAAGAGGCCAAGCAAAAAAATCGTGAGTTTCTACAATATCTCTAGGCGTCAAATCAATGGTGATTCCGCCTTGACGCAAGGCGTTTTCATATGAAATTTGCGAAATTTCAATCTTCTTAACGCCCTCAAAATCCTTAATAAATCTAGATACGATATTCTCATCATTTTCAACATAGCTGATAGATACCCTTTTGGCTCTATTTATCAAGCTTTCGTAGTAAAATCTCTGTAAATTCTCCCTATCGCTATGACTGATTAAACCAGCATTTTTTCTCACTACTGAGCTTAGAAACATCTCTTTTTGGCTTCTTTTAGGCACTAAAGAGTCATTAAAATCTACAATTACAATCCCATCATAAGCTCTAGAACGACTCTCTAAAACACCCATTACAGTAACTAATCCACCACCAGTCATACTCTCTTTTTTATTGGCAAAATTTAACAAAAATAGCTCAAGAAGTTCACTAAATTTAAGTTCAATCTCTCTTAAAAGATTTTTAATATTAAAAAGCTCAGTTTCTATAAACTCAGCAATTTCAGTGCTTTTTTTGATATCACTTAGTAGCAACTTCATAACGCTCTCAAAGCTTTCAAAACTCACTTTTGAATAAAATATTTCTTTAATATGATTATAAATTTGGGTTGATAAATTAAAGCTATTTAGCGTAGCAAGTATTTGATTTGGACTTTGTGTCTCTTTTATATAATTTGGGTTAAATTTATAATCAAGCTCTTGAATAATGGCTTCTTTTAAAGAGTGTAAAAATATACAAATTGGATCATTGCGTAGGCTTTTACCCATAGCATAATTTAACATATTATTTTCATCTAGATTTTGCAACACCTCTGCAAAGCTCTCATCAGGTAAAATTACAGCGATATTTTGCGGATTAATTCCGCTTCTAACCATCTTAGAAATCTCATCAAAAACAAAGGCCGCTTGTAAGCTACGAAGAGAAAATCCCATAATATTTATATTTGGGTTTTGGTTTAGTTTGGTCTTGCTTTCTATGGATTTATCGCTTAAATTTAGCTTATAGTTATGGCTGGTTTTGAAATTTAAATTTGTAAAATTTTTTATCTTTTCTATCGTTTTTTGGTTAAATTTACTACAATCTACACTTAAAATCAACTGAGTTTGCTTAGCGATTTTGGTTAAAATCTCCCACTCTAATGAGGTTAAAATCCCATCAAGCCTAAACTCAATCCTATCAAAATTGCTAATAAAATTTGAGTTTATTTCATAACATTCACTAAGTGTAATATCATCGTATATATTTGATGAATTTAGACTATCTTTATAAATTTTCCCTAAATTATCTAAAATTGTTAAATGTTCATCATAGCTAGCATAAGTATCAGCACTACTTAAATTAGCTACGGTACACTTTTCTCGGCTAAGCTCCTTAAAAAATGAGAATAAATAGTGCGAATTTTTAAGAAAAATTAAAAATTCATTTTTTATATTTAAAATTTTGGAGATATTCTCTACTCTAGCTACAGCATTACGCATATGCAGCAAGCACTCAATATCGCTAGCACGGCGTTTATTTGGCACATATGTAACCTCTTCAAAAAACTCAGCCGTACTAATAGCCTTTGGTAGAAGCGAATTTAAACTTAGCTTACTAGCATAAAAATCTCGCACATTCCTAGAAGTACTAAAGACAAAAAGCGATCTATTTTGCATATAACTCTACTTGATAAAATCCAGTTTTATTATCATCAACTATAATCTTGGCTTTAATCTGCCATCTACCTGCTTTGGTTAAATTTAGATCATTTATAGCCAACTTGCCATTAATATTTTGCCCATTTAGCTCTCTATCAAATTCACTGCTATCTGGACGAGTTAGCAATATCTTAGAGCTATATTTAGTAGCATTTGTATCAAATTTGATATTAAAGTTTTGATTTAATGGGACTATTGTAGCAGTTTTACCTTTGCGAAGTTTTTGAATTTCATTTGGCAATATCTTGGTGTTTAGCTCAATTTGCGGAGTTGTATTAAAACTAAATTCACGATTAAAATTTGCTTGAGCTGCTTGAATTTCATTAAAATTATTATCAACTTTTTGATATTTATCAAAGTAATAATCATCCATATGCACAGGATAATCAAGCGAATAATATATAGTGTAAGCACATGAACATACTATGGCAAATATAGAGATTACAATCCCGTATGGCCAAAATGTTTTACGATTTTGCATTATTAACCCTTATTAAATTTACGAAAAATTAAAACAATAATCACAAGAATAATTGAACCATATATTAGATATCTAAAGATATTTATAGTATCTCTATTTTGTGAGCCTATTGAATTTTCTAAAATAATATTTTTGCTAGCTGCTATTTGATCGGCTATATCAGCATAACCATTTAGCATAGAGGAATTATAGATATCTTTACCTTTATTTTGTGTTAATAGTGGAATTATTGAACCAGTTTGTGGAAATGGGCTTAATACTGCCTCTTTATCAAAAAGCATTAAAGCATCATGTGAAGCAAATATATCAAGCTGACCAGCCTTGCTAGAAAAATCCTTAGGAATAATAGCTAAAACAACATATGGTGCTTGAAGTGTTTTAATATGGGAACTAGCTATATCTTTTAAATTTATCCCTTTTATATTCTCTGCAGTCAATAGATCTAGACTAACTCCAGTTTTGCTCTTAAGTTCTTTACCGATTGAATTTAGCTTAATCTCCACAGCCTCACTGATAATATTAGCATTATCAATTACAGCTCCATACGCACATATATTAAGCAAAGCGGCAATAAAGCCGCTTTTAAGAATATTAAATACTCTCATCCGATGAAAAGACTATTTGGTGTAAGCACTGACCAAGCAGTTATAGCCGCAGCAATCACAAGTCCAATTACAATCAATGATTCTAATAGATTAGACATATTTACTCCTTAATTACCATAACTTCAGCAGCTTTTTCAACACTACTTTTCATCTCTACAGATGTAGGATTTACTAGTTTATATGGCTTTTGCATTACATCTTGCTGAGCCGCTATACCTAGATATGTAAGTACAACTAATATAGATAGCAAAAGAGCAGTAGCAATCAGCATACCAGTAACTCCGCTTAATGAAAATACAGATCTATTTGTGTTTTCCATATTATTCTCCTTTTGAAAGCGAAATTATATATTCGCCAACAGCTTTTTCTTGAGTAGGATTAATAAGTCCTGTGCCAGTAAATTTAGGCATATGGCCAATATCCCCTGTTTTGCCACGAGCTAAAACCTCTACTACAAAATCACTTGAGCCATATTTAGTAAGATCTGGAGCCATTCCATCCATACCTTTGCCATCTTCACCATGGCAAGCCGCACAAGTAGCCCACGCTGCACGACCAGCTTCTACTAAGTCTTCATTTACTGTAGATTTAATAGCTGATATCTCTTTAGCAGTAAATGCTGCTAGTGCTTTAGCAGTAGCTTCATCAATACCATTATCAGCTGCACTTAACATATCGCCAAGCGGGTATCCTAAGCCTTTTGAACCTTTGATGATAACATCATAAATTCCTTTTTCGCTACCCCACTCTATTAGGTTAGCTGCTTTACCATTAATACCATCACCTGTGATTCCATGACATGAGGCACATTGAACCAAAAATACTTGCTCGCCAATTGCTTTTAACTCATCTTGAGTAGCATTTTGGAATTTAGCTTGGAAGCTTGCGTTATATTTTTTGACCTCTTCATTATACTCACCAATTTGTGAATATGAATTTAAAGGATATCCAGCTAGAAAATACCAAATTGCCCATACTATAGTAAGAACAAATACAACAGCCCAACCAAATGGAAGCGGATTTTTATATTCACCAATTCCATCCCAGTTATGCTCACTTAGCTCACCGCCCTCTTTTTTCACTTTCATCAGTTTAAATAGCCTACCTACGACAACTAATGTCAACAATACGATGGCTATAGCACCAAGAATAGAAAGCGAATTTACACTGTCTTCTAGATTAAACCATTTCATTTTTTAACGCTCCTATTAGTATCTTTGCTAGAAGTAGAGACACTCTCAAGAATTTCATCTTGCAAATCATCATTCAAGGCTAAATTTGAGTATTTTTCATAATCTCTTCTACCAGTTTTTTCTGATTTTTTTAGATGAAACCAATAGCTATATAGTATAACTACCATAGCTATTAACATTATATAAAAGCCATAAGCTTGAATCTCTCTCATAGTCTCTACACTCATAACAAACCTTATTTTAAGCTATTTAAATATGCAATCAATGCAACTATTTGGCGGATTTCGCCTCTAGCAAATGCATCTTTTACATCTTGATCTTTCATCTGGCTTACGATAGCCTCCGCTTCTGCTCTTACCTCTGCTTGAGCCTCTTCCCAGCTACCTAGCTTTGGCATTCCTTCCATATCATAAGGAACATTAAATACTTTTTTAACTGTAACAGCTTCAGCATAAGCAGTCTCTATGTCTGCATTTTTATTAAACATATGAGCATAAGCAGGCATAATAGATCCTGGAACTACGCTTACTGGATCTTTCATATGATTTTCATGCCAGTCAACACTTCTATAATTACCAATTCTAGCTAGATCTGGACCAGTTCTTTTTGATCCCCATAAAAATGGTCTATCATAAGCAAATTCACCACTTACTGAATACATGCCATATCTATCTGTTTCAGATTTAAATGGTCGAATTAGCTGAGAGTGACAAGCATTACAGCTATCAGATATATATACATGGCGACCAGCTAATTGTAATACTGTATATGGTTTTTTGTGTTCTACAGGTCTAGCACGATCAGCAAAATCTGGCAAAATCTCGACAACACCAGCATATGCTATAAAGATAAACACAAATACCGCAAAAAAGAATGGATTTTTCTCTAACCAACTAAACATACATCCCTCCTTACGCAGCCATTGGTGAAGCACTTACTGGCTCACGATCTATAGGCTTACTTGATGAGATAGATTTCATAATATTGTAAGCAAACATAAAGAAACCGATTAGATATAATAAACCACCGATAGCTCTAATCCAATAGTATGGGATAAGAACAGTAACTGTATCTATAAATGAATAAGCAAGGTTACCATATTCATCTGTAGCTCTCCACATCATACCTTGTGTGATACCAGCGATCCACATAGATGCAAAGTATAGTACGATACCTGTAGTTTGGATCCAAAATTGTGCTTCCATTAGAGATTTGCTATATAATTCACGCTTAAAGACCCGTGGAGTCATATGGTATAGTGCAGCCATAGTCATAAATCCAACCCAGCCTAAAGTACCATCATGAACGTGTCCAGGAATCCAATCTGTAAAGTGCGCTAGAGCATTTACTGATTTTATTGAAAGAATTGGTCCTTCTAAAGTAGAGAACATATAGAATGTAGAGGCTAATACCATAAATTTAATTAGTGGATTATCTCTTAATTGTCCCCATTCGCCTTTCATTGTTAAAAGCATATTGATAGCAGAACCCCAACTAGGTAAGATAAGAACTATAGAAAATATTGATCCCATAGTCTGCATCCAATCTGGAACAGTAGAATAAATAAGGTGGTGACCACCAGCCCAAAGATATACAAACATTAAACCCCAAAATGAGAATAGAGATAACTTATATGAAAAGATTGGCTGACCACTCTCTTTTGGTAGGAAGTAATAAATTTGAGCAATAATTGCAACTGTAAATACAAACGCAACCGCATTGTGTCCAAACCACCATTGAACTAGCGCATCATTTGTACCTGCATACATAGATACAGAGTGGATCCAACTACCCATACCAGATACTAGACGTGTAGGTACTTCCATATTGTTAAATAGATATAGCATAGCTACGCCAAGGAATGTAGCAATGTAATACCATAAAGAGATATATAGAGTTTTTTCACGGCGGATTCCAATTAATCCAAATATACTAACACCCCATAAAACCCACACAACAACAACTATAATATCAATTGGCCACTCAAGCTCTGCGTACTCTTTAGATGTAGAAACACCAGCAAAAAGAGTTACAACAGCTAAAGCTATAACCAATACATATAGCCAGAAGTGAAGCTTACCTATGAACATTAGAAATTTAGATTCGCTCATAGATACTTTAAGCACTCTTTGTCCAATATAATACCAGGTAGCAAAAATACCTGACAACATAAATCCGTAAATCACACCGTTTGTGTGAAGTGGTCTAAGACGGCTAAATGTTCCATATTCACCAGCTAGATAGTTAAGGTCTGGGTAAGCCATTTGAAAAGCTATCAAAGTACCGATACCCATACCAACTATACCAAAGATAATAGTGGTAAACATGAAGTACTTAGCGACTGTATAGTCGTAGTTCAATGCATTACTTGGCTGCATTAAAAGTCCTCCTGTAAAGTTTGTTATCTTTTTGAAAAAAATACTTTTAATTATATGGTAAATAAAATATAAATTAACTTAAAATAATGAAAAAATATCAAAAATTAATTTAAAAGATTTTAAAAAGAGTATAAAAGTATGGAGTTACCATACTTTAAAGCAACTCCGATAATTTTAAAATTTTAGATAGTTTTACAAAGTTACTCATCTTTGGTAGTGATTTTATAGCCAAGACCTGGGATATTCTTAATTAAATTCGCTCCAACTTTATCACGAATTCTTTTTATAAAGGTTCTAATAGCTGCATCACTTACCTTCTCTCCTGTCCAGACGCTTTGTTTAATCTCTTCGTGTAAGACTAATGTATCAATCCTTTGAGCTAAAATCGCTACAAATGCTAGCTCTTTTTTAGTCAGCCCAATCTCCTCACCAGCACTATTTATTAGAACTCTTTTGGTTTTATTAAATTTAAATCCATTTCCAATCTCTATCTCAGATGCTACGCCAATTTTCTCTTTAGCAAGCTTACAAATAGCATCAAATAACTCTTCGATATCAATTGGTTTAATTAAATATTTATCAATTCCTACATCAATCGCACTTAGCAATCTCTCCTTTTGGCTAAAGGCACTTAGTACCATAACAGGTGTAAATCTAGATATGCACTTAATCTCTTTAGCCATCTCTAAACCATCCATTATAGGCATTATAATATCTGTAATAACCAAATCTGGATTATATTTTTTAAATTTTTTTAGCCCTTCATCGCCATTTCCAGCTACAATTACCTTTTTAAAAACATCCTCCATGACATTAGCTATTGAAGTTCTTATTTTCTCCTCATCTTCGACAAACAAAATAGTTAGGTTTTTTAGTATATCATTCATCATTATCTCCGTTTAATGGTATTTTAATTTCAAAGCAAGCGCCATTTTCAAGGTTGCTTACACTAATTTGACCTTGTAATTTGCTCACAATTCTCCTAACAATATATAACCCCAAACCTGTTCCTACATTTGGGTGCTTGGTAGTAAAATATGGATCAAATAACTTATCACTCACACTATCTTCTATCCCACCAGCATTATCAAAAATCGTGATTATAGCATATTTGATCTGTTGATTTGTATCATTTTGAATATATGCTCTTACATTTACTCTCTTATCTTTTATATTATGCTGAAAAAAAGCATCTTTTGAATTTGAAAATAGATTTATAAATATCTGAGCCATCTCATTTTGACGCCCTACTATATAGATATTATCATCTATATCTATCTCGAGTTTTATAGATGCATTTTTAAAAGTATTCTCTAGCATTAAAATCGCATCTTGAGCAGCATCTTTAAGAGAAAATCTTTCATCATCACCATTATTAGTAAAAAAATTTCTAAAGTTATCAATAATACTACTCATTCCTTTAATCACAGCCTTTGAATGCTCATAAATCTCAATAAATTGTGAGCTTGGTTCTTTAGTGCTTTGTTTGAGTTTATATAAATTTATACTTAACTCATGTAAAGGTTGACGCCACTGATGTGAAATATTAGCCAGCATTTCACCCATATTAGCTAGGCGGCTTTGCTGAAACATTAACTTACTTTGTTCTTCATTTTTAGCCACCTCAATTGCTACACGCTCTTCTAGTTCTCTATTTAGTTCAACTAATTTTTTAGTCTTACGCAAATCATTTTGCGCCCTCATAAGCCTTTCATTTAACTCAATCATCTCAGTAATATCATAACGAATCGCCACAAATTCCTCAATTTCATTATTATCATCTAAAATCGGGATAATCGTAGTATTTAGATAAACAGCTTTGCCATCTTTGGTTCTATTTTTAATCAATCCTTTGTAAATTTTTTTATTTAAAATCGTCTCCCAAAGATGTTTAAAATACTCAGCCGGCACATCTGGATGACGAACGATATTATGCGATTGTCCGATTAACTCATCTCTTAAATAGCCACTAATTTTACAAAACTCATCATTAACAAAAGTTATAATCCCATTTATATCAGTTTTTGATACGATATTGCTCTCATCAATGGCTCTTTGATATTGTCGTAATTTCATTTTAAAACCATAAATCCTAAATATAAAAGATAAATTCCATACCCAAGCATAATCAAAAATGAAGCTAAATTTATATAATTTTTAAATTTATTACTCAAAGTTGATAAAATCCATCCCGATCCCATCATTACCGGAATTGTACTAAGACCAAAAATAGCCATAATAATCGCCCCATTTACCAAAGACCCACTTCCAAGAGACATAGCTAAAAAATAATATACAACCCCACAAGGTAAAAGTCCATTTAAAAAACCTAAGATTAAAAATGAGATAGTACTATTTTTTTGTCTAAATTTACCAAGTAACGGTATAATCAATGAACTTAATTTTTGATTTTCAATACAAGAAAGGAGTTTACCTCTTTTAAAAATACCAAAAGCCAAAATAATTAAAACTACTCCAGCAAAAAATATAAGCAAACCCTTGCTAACACCGCTAAAGATAACTGCTGAGCCAAAAAGTCCAAAAAAAATACCCAAAATTACATAAGCTAAAACCCTACTAAGGTGATAACCTAAAGATAAAATTAGTCTAGTTGTTCTATCTTTTTGACTAAGCTTTACAGCACAAGCTACCACAAACCCGCCACACATACCAATGCAGTGCGAAAGGCTAAAACCAACCGCAAGTGTAATAGTAGCAAGGATGGTAGTAAGCTCCATTATAGAATTTCTATAAATTTCTTAAATATATATTTGCTCTCATTTGGGCCGCTGCTTGCTTCTGGGTGATGCTGAACTGAAAATACTTTTCCACTATTATAACATACCCCTTCAATAGTATTATCAAAAAGATTTCTATGGGTAATTGTAGCTACTTCGCAGATATTCTCTGGAACATTATAGTTATGATTTTGCGCTGTAATCTCTATACTTTTTGTCTCTAAATTTTGAACTGGATGATTGGCTCCATGCTGACCAAATTTAAGTTTATAAGTCTCATAACCATAAGCATTTGAAAGCAACTGATGACCAAGACAGATACCAAACATCGGAATATTAGCTGCTATTAGTTTTTTAATCTGAGCAATCTCATTAACTAGCATTCTAGGCTCACCAGGACCATTACTTAGAAATACTCCATGAATTTGACCTTTATTAAATTTGTCAATTAAAACTTCACCTTGTACATCGTGCGGATATACTTCAAGTTCAAGACCAACACTACAAAGCTCATTTAATATATTTCTTTTAACACCATAATCAATAACGGCAACTCTTTTACCAATTGAATTTACACTACCATAAGCTTGGTTTTTATGCTCCCATCTTGAAGCAGTGTGAATATATGGCTTTTTTGTGCTTACGATACTTACGTAATTTATCTCATCGATTCTAGCACTACTTTCTAAAGCTTTTTTAAGCTCATCTTTATCACTAATCTCAGTTGAGACATATACTCTTAAATTTCCACTATCTCTTAACATCTTAGTTAAATATCTTGTATCTATATCATACACACCAAATTTGCCTTGGTCGTAAAAAAACTTTTCAATATTTTGTGTTGATCTAAAATTACTTGGATTGGCATTAAAATTACGCATAAATACGCCACTTGCGTGAATTTTACTACTTTCTGTATCATCATCATTTATACCTACAATCCCAATTTCAGGCATAGTAAATACAATAAACTGTCCAGCATAACTAGGATCTGTAATAATCTCTTCATAGCCAGTCAAAGATGTATTAAACACAAGCTCGCCAAAAGCACTCCCACCCTTACCAAAAGCCTTAGCTTCTAAATAAACACCATTTTCTAAATAAATATATGCCTTCATTATATCATTCCTCTTTTGCTAAGCTCTTCTTCATAGAGTCTTTCAAATATCAAATCATACTCCTCAGTGCCTGGTATTAGCTTTTTCTTATAGTTTTCTAATCTATCTGCTACGCTATCTTCGATAGCTTCATACTGTTTTAAATAGCTCTCTATTGCGCCATAGATCAAATTTTTAACCCTATTTTCTGAAACGCTATAATCGATTAAATTTTCTCTCCATAATCTTTGTAAAATCTCATGCGATAGACTACTATAACGGTCATCATATGAGAGCATTACTCCAAACTCTTTGGCTAATTTTTTCTTAATCAACCAAAACATATTCTTGCGATCAATTTGCATAAAATCGATCTCATTCTCATTTTGTTCCAAAAGCTCTTTTACACGCTCTTCTAGGGCTCTTTCCTTATTTATATCAGCACAAAGAATCTCCCGAGCAACGGCGGTTATAGGCTCTGTACCGCTTTTGAATTTAACAAAACCAGAGCCTAAGAGATCAGTTGTAATCTTTCTTGCTATATATGGAGCATGTGGAAGTTTAATACGCATTTAAATGACCTTTATAAATTTTTGACTAATTTTATCAAAAAAATATATAAAATCAGCTAAAAATAGCAAGATAAATTAAATTTATTTAGTTGAATTTAAATCCTTAAAAAGCTCATCATTTTTCAAAATTTGCGTAAGTTCAGCTGCTATTTGCGGATCCATCTTAGCAAATATTGTCGATATCTTCTTTGGATCTAGCGCATGCAAAACCTTTGCTGCCTCATCACGTGGAAGCTGAGCAATTATGGTGGCTGCAGCTCCGTCTTTCATCTTAGCATAAACGGATAGAATCTTATCATTTGTAATGCTCTTGATCTCAGATAAAATTTTCTCATTTTTATCAAGCATTTTTTTAATATTTTCTTCTTTTTGAGAAATCTGCGCTAAGGTTTTATTTAGATCTCTTTCTTTAGCTAAAATCTGTTCTTCACGTTGATTAAATAGCGTATTTGTTGCAGCTCTATAAGCCTCTAGCTCTTGGCGCGAGCTATCTATTAATTCTAAATTTTTAGCAATCTTTGCCTCTCTATCGGCTAAAATCTCATCATTATTCTCACTTGCAGCATACAACAAACTAGCCAAAAATATAATAAAATATATAAATTTCAATACCTATCCTTATTTAAAAATGAGTGCCTCATAGTTCCCATATCATCTAGATTTTTAGCCTCTTTTTTTCTAAGATTTTTTAACTCTTTTTGAGTCTCTTCTTTCTCCATATATTTAAATTTTTCAAGTTCAATATAGGCCTTTTTATACTGAAATTCAAAATGCACAATCTCTTTTTGAGTAAGCAAAATCTTCTCTTTAATCTTATCTTTTTGCATTCTTAAAAGCTTTTGCTGCTCAATTGTGGCTTGAATTTTCATTGATGAGCCTCTTTTGGGAAATTTGCTCATATTAAGCTCGGCATTGATTGCATCTATAGAGCGAGTAAGCTCACGAAATGTAGCCTTGGCTCGTGCTAGGCTCATTTCAAGCTTATTTAACTCCTCTTCTTTGACTTTGACTATTTGGGTAAATTGATTACTCATCTTAGTATTGTATCGCTCCTTTCTGGACTTGTTGAGACGATACTGACTCTAACTCCAGTTAACTCCTCAATACGATTAATATATCTCTTAGCATTTAGTGGCAAGTCATCATAATGCTTAATTCCACTAATGCTATCCCAACCCTCAAGCTCTTCATAAATAGGCGTAACCTCATCTAAATTTGCAGGCATATAATCAATTATCTCTCCTTGATATTCATAAGCTTTACAAATTTTAATGGTTTTAAATCCATCTAGCACATCAAGCTTCATTAGTGCATAGCTATCAACGCCATTTAGCATTGAGGCATATCTAACAGCTACAGCATCTAACCATCCACATCTGCGTCTTCTACCGGTAGTTGTGCCGTACTCTTTACCCACTTCGCACATAGTTTGTCCATCTACGCCGTGATCTTCTGTTGGGAATGCTCCATTGCCAACTCTAGTTGTATAAGCTTTTAAAATACCAATCACATCGCCAATACTTTTTGGACTAAGTCCAAGCCCAGTACAAGCTCCAGCTGCAATAGTATTTGAGCTAGTTACATATGGATATGTTCCGTGATCGATATCTAGAAGCGTTCCTTGAGCGCCTTCAAGGAGAATTTTTTTATTCTCACTCATTGCTCTCCATAAAATTTGAGTAGTATCAGCAATATAAGGCGCTAAAGCCTCTTTAAAACCTTTAAGTTCTTGATAGATCTCATCTTTGCTAGGAATTTGCACACCAAGAGCATCTAAATAAACCCTGTTAGTTTCAAAATCATTCATTAAATTTGTACTTAATAGCTCAGGATTTAAAAGCTCGCCAACCCTATGCCCTGTGCGACTAATCTTATCAGCATATGCTGGGCCAATACCTTTACCAGTTGTACCTATAGCCTTATCGCCTTTTAATCTCTCTTTAGCCTGGTCAATTAGCGAGTGGTAGGCTAAATTTAGATGAGCTCTATCACTAATGTAAAATCTTCCTTCTAGATTCTTAAATTGTGACATTTCTTTGATTAAAACCTCAGGATTTACCACTACGCCATTGCCAATTATATTTATAATATTTGGGTGTAAAATACCACTTGGAACTAAATGAAGCGCATATTTTACGCCATCTACCCATATAGTATGACCAGCATTATGTCCGCCACCACTTCTACATACTAAATCATAATTTTGCGAGAGCATATCTACGATTTTACCTTTACCTTCATCACCCCACTGAATTCCAACAATTAAATCCGCTTTTGTCATATCAATCCTTTATTTGCTTCTTAAATTCTCTATCACAGCATCGCTAAATATAGCAAACCCAGCTGAGATGTTTCCATCAATTTCATAGCTTCCGCCACTACTTAAAATGCTATTATCGCATAAAAACCTAAAAAATAGCTTATCATAATATCTCATTTTAGAATAATATAGCGGTGCATATATTCGTTTATCATAGTTACTAGCTAATCCTTTTATCGAGTTTAACGGCTCTTTTAGCTCACTTGGCGCAATAGCAATAACCGCATCTATATCAGCATCGCTTTTTATATTTGCTAGGCGGTTTAACCATGGTAAATTTAGTCCCAAAATTACTTCCAATCTACCATTTTCAAATACGCTAATTGGTAAATTTAGTAGCTGGCAAATAATTTTTGGAATTTGAATATTGCTAATTTGCAAATGCGCACTAATACCAAATTCTCTAAAAATCTCACTAACTATATCTATGCACGGCATAATACTGCTATCGCCTAAAATCTCAGCACCGATTTGATAAATTTCACTAGTTGGATGTTTAAATACCGGCTGAATGTAAAACCACCTTTTAGTATCGCTATCTTTTAATCTTTTTGTAGTAATCCTAACTACATCTATTGTGCTATCGCTACGAAGAGCAATCTCTAAATTTTGCTTATCGCCAAAACGAATTAAATTCTCAGGCTTTACGCTTTGACGCTGATGATGGCTAAAATATGGAGTGATAATCTCGCTAAATTCATTCTTTTCTAAAATTTCAGCTGCTTTAGCTTCAATCTCTCTTTTAAGCTTAGCGCTAGCGCCAAAATATAGCTTTGACCCATCTGGGATATCGTGTTCATAAATCTTTTGTGTATCCAAATTCAAATTCTCTCCTTACTCCATTATTTTATAAAATTGTGCCACATATCGCTGAATTATCTCATGTTCATCTTTAATAGCTGTGATTACTAGATGCTCTTGATAAATTTCACCGGAACGATTTTTATTATAGATTCTTCCACTCCAACTACCAAAATGCTTAATATCAGACCACATTTTAGCATAAAATACATTATCATGTTTACCTGAGTGCAGGATTTGCGGTTTTTTACCAATAACTTCTTTTTTGCTATATCCAGTAATTTTTGTAAAGCTTTCATTGACATCTAATATATTTCCAGTTGCATCACAAATTAATATTCCATTAATAGAACTAAGCATAATCGCCTTAGATATAGCGTTTTGAACTACAAAATTATGATGATCACTAATATCTGTAGCAGTACCAATAATCTCATCAGAGTCATTTAGTGTATCTAGAGCTTTGGCTTTAATTCGAACATAAATTCGATTTCCATCTTTTTTAATTAGCCTTATATCACACTCAATTAACCGTGAACTGCCATCTATATACCTATCTAACTCATCAATTAAAATATCAATATCATCTCTATAAACAATTTTATATATATCCTCAATAGAACTAACTCCCATATCAATACTATTTTTATATCCTAAAAACTCAACAAAATCGATACTAAATTTAAAAATACCACTTTGAGCAAAATACTCAAAACCTAACAAGTTACTGCTTAAAATTCTACTTTCATAGCGTTTTAATTTACTAGATAAAATCTCTTTTAAAATCTCTTGTTCAGTGCTATCAACTAAAAACATAGTAACTTCTGTTTTGTTATCTTTATTTTTCATACTTGAAACAAAAAGTCTAAACCACCCATACTCGCCACTATTTAACCTAAATCTATAAGCTCTATCAAGCTCTTTTTTCATATCATATATGCTATTTTCTAATTTTATCTTTCTTTCTAACTCCAAGCTTAATGGAGTGATATCATCACTATGACATAAAGTTTTTATATCAATTTGTTTAACATCATTTGGAATTAATAAATTTGCATTTGAACTAAGCTGAGTGCTCATCCAGCTCTCATCATAGATAAATTTAATAACAATTGCAGGATTATGCTCAATCATTCCAATCTCACTATTTAGACTCTCTATTTTTTCTTGTGCTTTTGAAGCATCTAAAATAATCATAAAATATGAATCATTAAAATATAAGCTTACTGGAGTGCTAATCACCTCAACAAATTTAATCTCACCACTAGCTAATTTATGCTTATGATAGTTAGTTTTTGCTCCATCATTTACACGAATATCAAATATACTCATTGTTAATAGCTCGCCCTTAGAGTAGCCATAAAACTCCACCGCACAACGGCTAGCATCCATTATAGAGCCATCTTTAGCATCGATAAATAAAATCTTTATATCACTTCTATCAAATAATAAACTATAATATTCCATATAGTATTTTAGGCTATTTTGTGAGCATACCCACGATGTAAATAAATCATAAATATTTTTATTTATATGATAAAAATCAAAATTTGAAACTGGATCGATAATCTCTTTGCGAGCTAGTTTATCAATAAACATTTTAGTATTAGCAATTGGTATAATAAGATTATTTTTAATAAATAAAAATATCTCCAAAAGTAGCACTAAAAGCATAATCGCAAGCGTTGAAAAGCCTAAATATACGGTATTGCTTATATTATCATTAGTAAATATAAAATGCAAGCTAAAACCACTCATAGCAAGAAATATCGCTAAAATAATTATAGCTCTTCTCAATAGTCCAGAAGCAAGAAAAACTTTGCCGTATCGCATATACCTAACCTTTGGCATCACTAAATTTACATAATGCAAGACTAGATTTTATCGAAATTTTAATAAATTCAAGCTAAATATATATTTTTAAAAGTTTTTAAGAGATATTTTGTTGAAATTTAGATAAAATTATCCAATGAAATTTATATTTTATATGATTTTTGCTAGTATTATTCTAAGTGGCTGCACTTTTAAATCGCCACTATTTAATTTAACTTCAATATATGATGCTTATACTATCAATAAAGATGAACGAGGAATCTACACAATAATAAAAGATAATGTAATACAAAAAAAACTTCAAGCCAAAATCCTAGCTAGTGCAAATTTAAGCAATTTTCATCTAGATATAGTCTCTCAATGGGGCGAAGTATTGCTAATTGGAGAGGTTGCTACAATGGATGATAAAATAGAACTGATCAATTTAGCTCGTGATACAATTGGTATAAATCATATTAAAACATATATAAATTTCAAAACGCCAAACGCATGTCATTTCTTTGATGAATTAGCATTGCTAACTAAAATTAAAACTGATCTAATAGTTGATCCACTCATTGATAGCACAAATATCAACATTCATATCGTACAGTGTGATGTAGTTTTTAGCGGTGCGGTCAATAGCATTGAGCAAGAAAAACGAGCCTTGTGGTACGCCTTGCATACTGACGGAGTTAGTAAAGCGTACTCATTTTTACATGTTTTAAGATAAATTCACTCCTTTGTTATTATAAAATACGACAATAATAACTCTAAATTTATCTAATAAAATTGCTATAACAAATATATCTTTTGTAAAATAACTTAATTTTGTTAATTCACATATTTTTAACATATTCTTGAAATAATTTTGCCAAATTTAACTCAAAGGATAGATAATGAAAGTCTCCAAACCAATAGCTACTACAGCGACTATCGCTACATTTGCCATTGTTGGTGTTACTGGTGTTTTTATGTTTTTTGATCTTAAAAACTATGGTATCAAGATAGCCCACGAATATATCGGCATAGTAATGGTACTTGCATGTGTGCTTCATATATTTGCTAATCTTGCGCCATTTAAGAAATATTTTACTGGCAAAAAACTTGGCTTTATAAGTGCTACCATAATAGCTGCTATAATATTTGTGGTTTTTGCTCCAAATTCAAACAAGTCAAAACTACCACAAAAAGAGCTATACTCTAGCTTTATGAGTGCAAATTTAAGTAGTGCGATGATGGCTTTAAATAGTGATAAAACTGCGGTTAAAAAATACTTAAATAGTAAAAATATTGAATTTGAAGATACCAGCATTAAAGAGTTTATCTCTAAAAATAATTTAAATGAAGTTGAATTTATAAATACTCTTTTAAATCGCTAAATTATAGAGCCATCTTAGGCTCTATAATTGCTTTTTATAAAATGAAGAGATCATCGCAGGAAGCAAAATTAACGCCCCAAGAAGCATCATAAACATAACCAAATCTGTCAAAATTCCAAAGTAAATAGTCGGCCAAAAATTACTAAGACTCATCACGCTAAAGCCTAAAAATATTGCAAAAGAGGTATAATACATAGCATAACCAATACTTGCGTGTGAACGCTTTACTGCACTAGAGATAGTATGCGTACGATTTTCATTTTTAAATCTATGAATATAATGAATTATATCATCAACCCCAATTCCAAGACTAATAGCAGCAATTGTAATACTCATAATATCAAGCGGGATTCCTGCAATCCCCATTATGCCAAATACAGCACACAAAGGAACAAGATTTGCAATAATTCCAATTAGTGATAGCTTAATACTTCTAAAAATTACTACAAAAACTAAAAATAGTGCCAAAACTACAAATATAAATGTATCAGCCTGTGAACTAAAGAGAGCTTGAAGCATATTATTATATAATACCATTACGCCAGCTACTTGAATCTCTACTGGTTCATCTTTTAATAGTTTTTGCAAATCAGCCTTGAGTGATTTGACAAACTCATCACGGCGTAAATTTGGATCACTATCGATAGTTCTAATACTAAATCTTGCCTCATTATTTTCTATATTTATATATGGTGTTAAGATTAGCTGCTTATACTCATTAGGTAAATTTGTATAGATTAGCGAGAGTGCAAGCGGATCAAGCTCCTTACCATTATTTATACTTTTTCCTACTTCAAGTAAAGTAGCAAGCGAGCTAACATTTCCAACAAACTCACGCTCAGCAATAAATTTATTAACTCTTTTAATAATATCAAGCCTATAAGTATTAAACCAGTATTGCTCCTCTTGACTACCGCCAAATTCATCTTCAAATTCGCCTAGTTCATCATCACTATTTTGCTCAATTGGTTTAAATTTAATAATCACATCCAAAGGAATCGTTCCGCCTAGCTCTTGATCGATCACCTTCATACCTTGGTAAATTTCAGTATTTGATTTAAAATACCCTATAAAACTATTTTCAACCCTAAGCTGACTAATACCATAAATACCAATAACTACTATAAACAAACTAATTATATATATTATTTTTGGTTGATTTATGGCAAATTTAGCACACCACTGTGTGAATTTAAAGTGATTTTCAAAGCTCATTTTGGGCTCTTTTTTCTTAAGCATCATAAGCAAACTACCAAAAATAAAAAACGCCACCAAAAGCGATATAGAGATACTCACACTCATCATCGCCCCAAGCATAATAATTGGTTTAATATCACTTAGGCAAAGTGATAAAAATCCAATTACTGTAGTAAAAATTGCAAAAAAGCAAGGTGTAAATTTAGAACGCAAAGTAAGATAAACTAACTGTGCATTCGTATAAATTTTATGTTTTAAATATAACTCACGATATGCTACGATTAAGTGAATTACCACTGAAATTGTAATGATTAGCTGAAGGGCTATATAATTAGAGCTAATTACTGTAATCTCATAACCTAAAAGCCCAAATAGTCCACTTGCTAAAATTACACTTAAAAAACAGACAATCACTGGTAAAACTACAAATCTAACTTGTCTAAAAAATAACCATAAACAAAACCCAAGAAGCACTAAAACACTACTTCCATAAACTGCTAAGTCATTTTTAACAAAGCTTATCATATCATCAGCAATCATACTAATGCCGCCTAAAAATAGCCGCTCATCTCCCTTATAGTGCTCTATAATCTCTCTAATTTTAGTAATATTTTCATGTTCAACAATACGCTGAGCGTCTCTATATTTTTTAAATTCAATTTCTAAATTTGCTAATTTTTGGCCAAACTCTTTTAGATTTGCTCTTTGTTCTAAAAATCTAGCATAAGTCTCATCATCTTTTAAATTTACTACAATAGCTGTGGTTTTAAAATCACTACTAACTAATGAGTTTTTATATAATAAGCTATTCATTAACTCATCTTTGGCCCTGGCCATATCGATGCCAGTTTTGCTTAAATTTGGCACATCCTCTATTAATTCACTAATGCTTAAATTGGGATTATTAGTTAAAAGTGGGGCTTTTAAGATTGAAAAAACTGAATCGACACTTTTTAAATTCTCAAGCTCTCTTGAGATTGCTGCGATTTTATCTAGACTATTTTGGTTTAAAAGTCCTAAATTTGGTGTATAAGCAATAACTAAAAAATTCTTACTATCATAGCGTTTAGTAATATCACGCCAAATAGCTAAATCCTTATCATTTTCAAGTAATAAAGTCTGAGTAGAAGCATCAATCTCAAGCTTATAAGAAAAGACTCCAATTCCAAGGCAAATAAGCAAACTAAACGCTAAAACAGCCTTAGGAAATGCGACAATTAGCTTAAATATTTTTTTCATTTAACAGTAGCATTATGATCAGCTGTTGCATTTTGAAGACGCTTTATAATCTCATCAAAGCCTGCATTTTTACTTAAATCATTAAACTGACTTCTATAGCTTTGAACTAAACTCACGCCTAAAATATCAATATCATAGATTAGATAATCACTCTTATTTGCTGGGTGAAATTTAAAAATTAATGGATAATTTTCGCTTTTATTTTTTATTACAGCATAGACATTGTATCGATTTTTGTTTCCCATTTCGCCTTTTACAAACTCAATCTCTTGATCGCTATAATATCCAAGCTTTTGCGTAAAAGATGCCTTTAAATTTGCTACAAATTGTTTTTTAAACTCATCTTGCTGTGTAGGATTTAACATACTATATTGCTTAGAAAGAGAGAGTCTAGCCATCAGTGAGTAATCAAAATATCCATCAAAAAGCTTAAAAAGCTCTAAAGGCTTTTGCTCTTTTACTATAGATTTATCATTCATTATCTCTATTGCTTTTTTAAAATCACTCTTTAGAGTATCATCAATATTTTTAAGCTCTATGCCAAAAGCAATTGAGCATACCAAAAATAACAAAAATATAATTTTTTTCATATTTTACTCCTTAATTTGTGCATTTCTGCGTTGTTCATAGCCATCTTTTATAAATGTATATAAGTCGATTGCACCACTAGTAAGCTTATTATATAGTTCGGGATCTTTAGAACCATCGTTAATTAGCTGCCATGATTTAACAGCTAAATTTAGATGAAAATATTTATGACTATCATCAGTAAATATCTCATTGGTATAACTCAATGGATTAATGAAAAAGTCCCCACTCATACCTATTAAATCACGCAAATTTGTCTGTCCTAAAACTGGCAATACTATAGGAAAACCGCTACCAATTCCCCAATATCCAAGTGTTTGACCAAAATCCTCATCGTGTCTTTTAAGTCCATAAACATTAGTTGCTACATCGCTAATCCCGCCAAAACCAATTATAGTATTAGCAATAAATCTTAGCGTCTCCTCTCCTGCTGCTGTAAATTTAAACTGCAAAAGATTATTAACTAAACGAATTGGATATATAATATTATCAAAAAAATTACTTATAGCATCTTGAGCAGGATCTGGCATTATATAATCATAGCCTTTAAATGTTGGTATCAAGATATTTTGATATACAACATGATTAAACTCGGTCATAACCCTATTATATCCACTAAGCGGATCAAAACTGCTAGTAGCATACTCATCTTCAAATGAATCAATATCATCAGCAAAACAGCTAATTAAAAATATAAAACTAGCCAAAAAAATCCTAGCCATAATATTACCTCATAAATTAAAAAGGCAATATTATATCAGTTCAAACTTAAGTTAGTATGAATTATAAAATTTACTATATTTAGTATATTTTATTTTTATTGTTTTCAAATATAAACCCAATTTTAACAATAAAATATTATAATACGCCAAAGAAAAATAAATTTAAAAGAGGTTTTTATGAAAGCTAGGATAAATCTTGAGCTATTTTTAGATGATGAAGTGGCCCTTTTGCCAAAGCATATCAAACTTTTAAAGGCTCTAGATGAGACCAAAAGCATCGCTAGAGCAGCAAATGCAGTTGATATCTCGTATAAAAATGCTTGGGACTGCCTAGATCTACTTAACTCCAAAGCCAAAGAGCCATTAATTGCTAGGGTAAATGGCAAGAGAAAAAATAGTGGTAGTGAGCTTAGTGCATATGCAAAAGATATTATAGATGTGTATGAGGCGATTTTAAAAATTCAAAATAATTTATTAGATGAAATCTGTAGCAATCCAGATATTCACGCCATAAATAATCTAAAAAGGAACAATATGAAGTTAAGCGCTAAAAATCAACTTCAAGCTACAATCACAGATATAAATATCGGCGCAGTAAATGCGCAAATCACAGCTAAATTAAGCGATGGAACATTGCTAAAATCCATAATCACAATAGATAGCCAAAAAGAGTTAAATTTAGAAGTTGGCAAAGAGGTTTTATTTATCTTTAAAGCTTCAAGCGTAATTTTAGCTAAAAGCGATGATAATGAGCTTAAAATTTCTGCATCAAATAAGCTAAAAGGCAAAGTAGCTAAAGCTACAATAGGTGCAGTAAATGCCAAAATCACCGTAAATATAGGCAATAATCAGACAATACACGCTATCATCACTAACGAATCGGCCCAAGATATGAGAATCAATGTCGGCGATGAAGTTGAGTTATTTATCAAAGCTAGCCATATTATCATAGCGACACAGGCTTAGTTTATTACTTGCTTGGTATTAGCCAAGCAAGAGTAATTGCTAACTTTTTAAAATATAAATATATAATTTATATTTATAAATATCCATTTATTTACTATTTTTTCATATAATTATAAGTATAAATTTATAATATTAGGAATAAATATGAGATCAATTTTTCTACTTTTAGCCTTTGTAGTTTGCTCTTTTGCTTCAACACTCAATGTAGCCGCAGCGGCAAATACGGCCTATGTCTTAGAAGAGATAAAAAGCGAATTTATCAAACTTCACCCAGATGCTAAAATCAACATAACATTAGGCTCAAGCGGTAAATTAGTAGCCCAAATCAAAAATGGTGCCCCTTTTGATCTATTTTTAAGCGCAAATATAGATTTCGCTGATGTATTATATAAAGATGGTTTTGCTCTTAATAAACCTGTTATTTACACTAGCGGAAGCGTGGCTATTTTGAGCGTTAGAGGCTATGAACCAAGCCTAAACTCATTAAAAAACAAAGATATAAAAACAATAATAATAGCCAACCCAAAAACCGCCCCATACGGTGCTGCCACGATAGAAGCGTTTAAAAATGCTGGAATTTATGATGAGATTAAAGATAAAATCATTGAAGCAAATAGCATAGGCGATGCTCTAAATCAAACTATAAAAGCTGGCGATATCGGTTTTGTCGCAGCTAGTGCTTTAAGGGCCAAACAGATGCTACAATATACAAATTATGCTATTTTAGATGGCTCACTTCATACTAGTATAGATCAAGCAATGGTAATCTTAAATCATTGTAAAGAAAATAAATTAGCTAAAGATTTTTATGATTACTTGCTTAGCAAACCGGCTCAAGATATATTTGTTAAATTTGGATATAAAGCGATTAATTAGGCGAATTTATGATCCATTTCCACTGCCAAAAGTCCTTTGATGGATTTAAGCTTGATCTTGAATTTAAGATAAATAATGGCGAATTTGTCGCATTATATGGCAAAAGTGGCAGTGGTAAAAGCACGATATTAAGGTTACTTGCTGGATTTGATAAGCCTGATAGCGGAGCTATTAGCAGTGATGGGGCTATATATTATAACAAAGATATATTTTTGCCCCCACAAAAGCGAAATATCGGATATCTTTTTCAAGATTATGCTCTATTTCCTAATATGAGTGTGATACAAAATCTACTATTTGCCAAAAATGATATTAAATTTGCTACCGAGTTGCTAGAATTAGCCGAGCTTTTAGAGTTTCAAAACGCCTATCCACACACACTCTCTGGCGGTCAAAAGCAACGCACAGCCCTAGCAAGGGCTTTGATGAGGCGACCTAAAATCTTGCTTTTAGATGAGCCTTTATCTGCTTTAGATGCGAAATTACGCATTAAACTCCAAGACTACTTAAGCCAAATTCACAAAAAATATAATATGAGTATAATATTAGTTAGCCACGATAAACACGAAATTTATAGACTCGCTAACCATATTTATGAGATTGACAATGGCAAAATCATCCAAAGTGGCACCCCAAAAGAGCTATTTTTAAACTCAAATTTGGATCAAAATATCAATCTATTAGCTACAATTTTAGAGATAAATAGCCAAAGCATAACCTGCGAATACGCAAATCAAATTTACAAAATTCCAGCTACAAATATTAATAAATTTAAAATCGGAGATACCATCACTCTAAGCACACAAATATCAAATTTAAAGGTGGATATATGATAGATTGGACGCCACTATTATTATCATTTAAATTAGCTATTATATCTACGATTATACTCTTTATCATATCTATATTTTTCGCTTATATCGTTGCTAGATGTGAGTTTAGATTTAAGCCTGTTTTAGAAAGCGTGATATCTTTGCCACTTGTATTGCCGCCTTCGGTGCTTGGATTTTATATCTTGATACTCTTATCGCCATACTCATTTTTGGGTGAATTTATGGAAAAATATTTTGATATTAGGCTTGTTTTTAATTTCAGTGGCCTTGTGATTGCTAGCTGTATCTACTCATTGCCCTTTATGTTTTCGCCGATTTTATCAGGGTTTAAATCCCTGCCAAATTCGCTTATAGAAGCTAGCTATAGCCTTGGCAAAGGTAAGCTTACTACTCTATTTCGTGTCGCTATGCCAAATATCAAGCCATCACTTTTGAGCGCTATTATCATTAGCTTTGCTCACACTTTGGGCGAATTTGGAGTGATTTTGATGATAGGCGGAAGCATAGAAGGCAAGACTAAGGTCGCTAGTATCGCTATTTATGAGGCTGTTGAGATATTGGATTATAAACTTGCGCATATATATTCAGCGATTATGCTTATAATTAGCTTTAGTGTTTTGTTTTTAGTCTATTTCATAAACCAAAAAATAGAGAAAAAATAGTATAATACCTAAATTTATTTTAGGGGATTTTGATGAAAAATATATTTTTTTGCCTTATAATTAGCTTGATATTTTTAGGTTGTAGTAGCCCTGCTTTTACTAGTTATCTCTCAACTTCTAATCCGATTTTTATCACTGAAAATATAAAAGGCAAGAGCTTTAGTATATCTTCACAAAATTTCAGCGAAAACTTTGAAAATAATCTAAGCTCTGCCCTAATCCAAAATGGCTATAAAAAAGCTACCAAAAATCCAGATATCGCAATCAAAATTACGCTAAATTACCTACGCCAAAATAGCGATATTAAGAATAATAATTTTATGGAATTTGGCTTTGGTAGTGGTGGATTTAGGCATGTTGGTTTTGGTAGAGGCTTTGGTGGTGGATACGAAAATGAGTATTTTTACGATGCTCAAGCCTCGCTTTTAATCGCTCTTAAAGATAGCAATAATTATCAAACAAATTTAAATCTCCAAAGCCAAAAATCTAACTTCGAGTACTCTCAAACTCAAGCTATAGATAGCTTTGAGCTTAAAATAATATCTAAAATTATTGAAATTTTAAATGGATTTTAGCCCGAATTTAGCCACAAAAGTTGATTAAAATAGTATATTTTTAACCATCAAAATAAACATAATTATATATAGGCCAAGCGCCAATCTTTTTTGAATATTTTTATCAACTTTATGGCCAAATTTTACACCAAAATATACTCCAATTATAGACCCAATTCCAATTGTAAATCCACTTTTATAATCCACAAGTCCCGCATTTGCTAAGCTTATAAGCCCAGAAAATGAGCTAAATATAACAAAAAATAGCCCAATTGATATGGCTTTTTTGATATCCATTTTCAAAAATCCCACAAATATCGGCGTTAAAAATAGCGCCCCGCCAATCCCAGCCGATATCGCCACAGCACCTACTACAACCCCCACACCAAACATTATAAATTTAGATATCTCTTTAGGATTATCATTTTTCACATCTGCTTGAAAAAATTTAATTATCGCCACCATTAACATAAATAACACCACAAATTTCAAAGCGATACTAGGCATAATAGATACTATAAATCCGCTAAAACTAGCCCCCACAAGTCCGCCGATACCAACCACAATCCCATCATTTAAAACCAATTTTTTATTTTTATAATTCACATAGCTACCAAATAGCGCCCCCATAAACATCTGAAGCACACTAATACCAATCGCACTTTTAATATCAAAACCCAAATTTAAAAGTATCGGCACCAAAATTGTCCCACCACCAATGCCAAAAAACCCACTAATACACCCTACACCAACACCGATAGCAACAAAAATAGCAACCGCCCACACCAGGCTCATATCGCCTAAAATCACACTAAATCCATCAACCATTTTTCTACCTTAAATTTGATTTGGAATTATATTAATCCTAAGATAAAATCTAGCTTTGAAATACTAAATTTTAAGATTGATAAAGAAAATTTTTTGTATAATATTTTTTTAAAAAAACTTTTTGGAGATAAGATGCTTTTACTCTATGATCCAACCATATATTTTAAAGAAATTTTACGCCAATATCCAAAATCATATCTAGCTGAAGATGAGACTCAAGTAATCATCGGAATTGATTGTGAGTATATCAGCGGAGATGACTTTGGCAAATTAAACGATAGAATAAAAAACGGCAAAAAAATCTCAAATTTCGCCGGGCTTTTTGGCGTTTTAAGCTATGAAGCAGTATATAAATTCGAAAAAATCGGCGAGCTTAAGCCCGCATTATATGAGTTTCCATTATATCATTATAGCGACGCTAGAGCCTATCTTCACTATGACAAACAGAGTAAAATTTATAGCTTTTATGGTGATAGTAACTACTTTAATAATCTTAAAGATATTAAGCCACTTAAATCAGATAAAAGCTATTTTTACACCATCAAAAGCGACTTAAATAGCCAAAAAGCCAACTATTTAAAGATGATTGAAACGGCTAAAAATTATATAAAAAATGGTGATATTTTCCAAGTAGTCTTATCTAAAACTTTAGAGCTTCAAAGCGATTTTGATCCGCTTGAATTTTATGAAATTTTAAAATCACAAAATCCTAGCCCATATATGTTTTACTACCCAAGTGAATTTGGCACCATCGTAGGTAGTAGCCCAGAGCTAGTAGTAGAGATCAAAAAGGGCATTATCCACACAAGCCCGATTGCCGGAACCAAAAAGCGTGGAAGAGATGCTAATGAAGATGAAATTATAAAAAATGAGCTTTTAAATGATGAAAAAGAGCTTAGTGAGCATAGAATGCTAATTGATTTAGCTAGAAATGATATAGGCAAATTCGCACTTCCAAGTAGCGTAAAAGTGATAAATCCTATACATATTAAGCTTTATGAAAGTGTAATGCATATCGTAAGCGATATATACGCAGAGCTTAGAGACTCATCATCAGCGATGGATGCGATAGCTACGATATTTCCTGCTGGCACACTTAGCGGTAGTCCAAAGATAAGAGCAATGCAAATTATAAATGAGCTTGAAGAGCATAGCCGTGGAATTTATGGTGGTGGGATTGGATTTTGGCATTTTAATGGCGATATGCAAATGGCGATTTTGATTCGTTCAGCTATATTTGTGCCAAATTCAGATTCAAATCGTGTATTTATCGGTGCTGGTGCTGGAATCGTATGGGATAGCATAGCCCAAAATGAGTATGAAGAGATCTGTAACAAACGCAAAAGTTGTCTAAAAATCTTCGAACAATACGCAACCAAAAGGGATAAATAATGATTTTAATGATTGATAATTATGATAGTTTTGTCTATAATATCTATCAATATATCTTAGATACAACTAATGAGTCTATAAAATGCGTTAGAAATGATGAGATCACAATTGATGAGATCAAAGCCTTAAATCCATCTAAAATTATCCTAAGCCCGGGTCCAAAACACCCTAAAGATAGTGGCGTTTGCTTAGATATTTTAAGGGCGAATTTAGGCATTCCTATACTTGGAATTTGCCTTGGGCATCAAGCTATCGGGCTAGTTTATGGTGCTGATATCAAGGTGCTTGACACCCCGGTACATGGCAAAATATCCCAAATTCATATCCAACAAAATAGCCTTATATTTAATGGCTTACCAACGGAATTTAGCGTGATGAGATACCACTCTTTATATGTAGATAATCTACCGCCAAACTTGCAAGCCACAGCTTATAGCAGCGATGGGGTTTTGATGGCGTTAGAAGATAGTAAAAATCAAATTTTTGGGATACAATTTCACCCTGAAAGCTTCTTTAGTCAATATGGCAAACAGATAATAGCAAACTTCGTCTCACTAAATAAAAAAGATAATGAAGAGCCTAAAAAAGCCAATTTCGCACCATTTCTTACCAAGCTCCAAAAGGGCTTTGCCCTTGATAGCAAGGATTATGAGGTAATATGCAAAGAGATTTATAAGAAAAATTATGATGAAGTCCAGCTTGGGGCTTTACTAGTTTTAATAAGCGAAAAATCCCTATATCCAGATAGCTTAGCAGCACTTGTGAAAAATATACTAAAATACTCAACTACATATAGTGACAGCTCCAAAATGATGGATATAGTAGGCACAGGTGGCGATGGCTTAAAAACGATAAATATCTCCACAACAACAGCCTTCATACTAGCATCTTTGGGTATCAAAGTAGCCAAACACGGCAATAAAGCCATAACCTCCAAAAGCGGTAGTAGCGATGTTTTAAGCCAAATAGGCATAAATCCTGGTAGCGATATAGAGCATTTAAAATTTAAACTCAATAACCAAAATTTAGCCTTTTTTCATGCTCCATATTTTCACCCTATTACAGCTAGCGTGCGTGATGTGAGATTAAGGCTTGGCGTGGGAACTGTCTTTAATATCCTTGGCCCACTTCTAAATCCAAATTTAAGCCTTAGCAATCAAGTAGTAGGCAACTACCTTGAAGAGGTAAATGAGTTAATCGCAGCTACTTTACTAAATTTGGGTCGCAAACACGCTATCGTAGTCCATGGAATGGACTCTATGGATGAGATAACACTTTGCGATGAGACTCTAATCCACGAAGTCAAAGATGGCAAAATACTAGAATACAAGATCACGCCAGAGCAATTTGGCTTTAAAAGGGCATTCCACTCTGATATTGCCGGTGGCGATGCTAGTTATAATGCCGAAATTTTAAAAGCCACGCTAAAAGGCGAGCTTAGTGGGCCAAAATTTGATATAGTGCTTTTAAATGCGATGTTTGCTCTATATACAGCAGATGGTGCTAGCTCTCCACTAGAGGCTAAGGATATAATCTTAAATGCGATTAAATCAGGCAAGGTTTGGGAGTTTTATCAAAGCTATATTAAAGGCAGTAAATGAGCGAAAATAAAGAGTATCTAAGTGAGCAATTAATCAGCTATCTAGGCAATAAACGCTCACTCCTATCAAATATCACCAAAGTAATAACTGATATCAAAAATAATCTTGCCAAAAGCAAGATATCATTTGCTGATGTTTTTAGTGGTAGCGGCATAGTCGCAAGAGCTGCAAAATCCTATTCTAGCGTAATCTTTGCCAATGATTTAGAGAGATACTCATACATTATAAACTCATGTTATCTATCAAATTCCAATCCAAATTTGATAGATAATCTATCTAAATATTTTACTCAAATTCAAAATAATTTCACCCCAAAAGAGAGCTTTATAAGCGAACTTTACGCCCCAAAAAATGATGAAAATATCCAAAAACATGAAAGAGTTTTTTACTCTAGGCAAAATGCGTTAATTTTAGGCGGTTTAAGAGATGAAATATCTAAAATTCCAACTGAATTTCAAAAATATTTTATCGCTCCACTGCTTAGCCAAGCCTCCATTCATTCTAATACCGGTGGGGTTTTCAAAGGATTTTATAAAGACAAAGATGGTGTTGGAAAATTTGGCGGACAGGGCGAAAATGCATTGAGGCGAATTTTAGGCAAAATAGAGCTAAAAATGCCGATTTTTTCAAATTTTCAAAGTGAATTTGAGGTTTTCCAAAATGACGCTTTAGAATTTGCCAAATCCATATCAAAAGTTGATATAGCCTATTTTGACCCACCTTATAATCAACATCCTTATGGGTCAAACTACTTTATGTTAAATTTAATTAGCGATTTTAAAGCTCCAAATATAGAGCAAATTAGCAAAGTTAGTGGCATACCAAACGACTGGAACCGCTCAAAATATAATAAAAAAGCTAAAGCAAGCGATGAATTTTTTAACCTTTTAAGCGAATTTAAAGCTAAATATCTAATCATCTCATTTAGCTCAGATGGCTTTATCAGTATGGATGAGTTTTTGATAAATTTAGACAAAATTGGCGAGGTTGATAAGGTCGAGATCAAATACCCAACTTACAGAGCTAGTAGAAATTTAAACTCAAGAGATTTATATGTCACAGAGTATCTTTATATCGTTAAAAAAAGGATAAAAAATGGCAAGTAGCGATGATTTGAGAAAAAATAAAAATCAACATAAGGCAAAAAATGTAAATTCTAAATCTGATGATAAAAATATTGGAATAGCTATGAATAGAACGATTGAATATTTAATAAATCGTTTTAAAAATATACAAAATTTCGATGGATATTATTTTGAATTTGGAAAATCTTTATCACTAAAAATAATGATGGATAATATCAGAAATGGTGGTATTAGAAAACAATTTGATACAAATTGGGAAGAAAATACTATCATGCCAGACGGTGGATTTTTGATTTTAAAAAAGAAAGATGATGAAAATTATCAAAAGTTGCTTCTAGCAGCAGAAGTTAAACGACAAGGCACAAATGATAAAAGACTAGCAGAAGGGCTAACAAAACAGGCTCGTGGTAATGCTATAGAAAGGCTTGGAAAAAATTTAATCGGAATAAAAGCGATGATGAACCATGAAGATATAACACCATTTGTATGCTTCGGACACGGGGATGATTTTAATCAAGATGATATAACGACAAAAAATGTTTTTTCAAAACTTAGTACAATGAACGAATTTTACTATCTAAATAAAACTTATATTTTCAAACTTGACGGCAATAGCGAACATAACAAATTTGCACCAGTGAGTATGTATTTTAGAAAAGACGAGTGGAGTATTGATGAAATGTTTGAGATTATGAAAGAAATTGCCGAGACTTCTTTGAGATATTACATTTTTTAGGTTTTAAGATGAAGCCATTAATCAAAATTTGCGGTATCAAAAATTTAAACGAAGCCAAAAGCGTCTGCGAGTGCGAATTTGACGCTCAAAGGGTGGATTTTATCGGTGTGATTTTCGCTCAGAGTAAAAGGCAAGTTAGCTTAGAAATGGCTAAAAATATTGCTGATTTGGCTCATAAATTTGGTATAAAAGTTGTTGGAGTATTTGCTGGGATTGAGTTTGATAAGATAGCCAAGATAGTGAATTTAACGAATTTAGACGCTGTTCAAATCTATGAAAAAGTAGATGATAAAGCCAAATTTGGTTGCGAAGTTTGGCAAGTTTTTAGCGTGGATGAATCATTACCAGAGCTTAATGGGAGTTATGATAGAGTATTATTTGATACAAAAGGTGAAAAAAAGGGTGGAAATGGGGTTAAATTTAATTGGGATTTACTAAAAAATTTAGATATCAAATTTGGTTTAGCCGGTGGAATCGGTGTAGAAAATTTAAAAGAAGCTATAAAGCTTAAACCAAATTTAATTGATATAAATAGCAAAATAGAAGATGAGTTTGGGTTTAAAGATAGCAAAAAGATATATGAAATTTTAAAAATAGTTAATTTAGGAGATTTAAGATGAATGCAAAAGCCTATTTTGGTAAATATGGTGGCCAATTTGTTCCTGAAACCGTGATGAGCGCATTAAATGAGTTAGAAGTTGCTTATGAAAAAATAGCTAGTAGCGATGAGTTTAAGGCTGAGTTAAATGAGCTTTTAAGAGATTATGTAGGCAGACCAAGCCCATTGTATCACGCCAAAAGGCTAAGTGAGCATTATGGGCATGATATCTATCTAAAAAGAGAAGATCTCAATCACACAGGAGCTCACAAGATCAATAACGCCCTAGCCCAAGCTTTGCTTGCCAAAAAAATGGGTAAAAAGAAGGTCTTAGCCGAAACAGGCGCTGGCCAACACGGCGTAGCTACTGCGACTGCGGCGGCGCTTTTGGGTTTGGAGTGCGATGTTTATATGGGTGAATGCGATACCAAAAGACAGGCTCTAAATGTCTATAAAATGCAGCTTTTAGGGGCTAATGTAGTGCCTATTAGCGATGGACTTGGCACGCTTAAAGAGGCCACCACGGCAGCTATTCAAGCGTGGGTAAATGAGATAGAAACAAGATTTTATGTGATTGGTTCAGCTGTTGGGCCTCATCCATACCCAAAAATCGTTAGAGATTTCCAAAGCATAATCGGCACTGAAGCCAAAGCACAATTAGATGAAAAAGGCGTAAAAGCTGATTATATCATCGCTTGCGTGGGCGGTGGAAGTAATGCTATAGGCATATTTTCAGCTTTTTTAGATGATCTAAGTGTAAATATAATAGGCGTAGAAGCCGCTGGGCTTGGTATAGAGACTAAATACCACGCAGCGACTCTAACTAAGGGCGCTGATGGCATAATCCATGGGATGAAAACCATCGTTTTACAAGATGAATTTGGAATGATTTTACCCGTTCATAGCATAAGTGCGGGGCTTGATTATCCAGGTGTTGGGCCCGAGCATGCACATTTACAAGATATAGGTAGAGTAAGCTACTACGCTGTTAGTGATGATGAGTGCATAAATGCTCTAAGACTTCTATCAAAATTAGAAGGGATAATACCAGCTATTGAGAGCTCTCACGCCCTAGCCTATTTAGATAAGCTATGTCCTACACTACAAAAACGCTCAAATATTGTAGTAAATGTAAGTGGTAGAGGCGATAAAGATATGCATACTATAATGGATTATAAAAAAGGAACAATATATGGATAAGATAGCAAATGCTTTTAAAGGCAAAAAAGCAAATATCGGCTACATTGTAGCTGGATATCCTAGCTTAGAATACAGCAAAGAGTTTTTAAATTTACTTGATGATAGCGTGCTTGATATAATTGAGATTGGAATACCTTATTCTGATCCTTTAGCAGATGGCAAACTTATAGCCAACGCAGCATTTCAAGCATGCCATAACGGAGTAAATACAACAAAAGTTTTTGATATGCTAAAAGGTGTTAAAACCTCTAAAGCATTGGTATTTTTAGTATATTACAATATTATTTTAGCTTATGGCGAAGATAAATTTTTACGCCAAAGTTTAGAGTGTGGTATTAGTGGAATTTTAGTACCTGATATGCCTTATGAGGAGAGCTGCGAGTTTGCTCTTAAATGTCAGCAATATGGCATTAGCTTAATTCGCCTTATTGCCCCTACAAGCACTAAACGCTCAAAAGAGATTCTAAGCGGCTCTAGTGGATTTATATATGCTGTTGGCTCTCTTGGCGTAACAGGTGGCGAACAAAGCTCACTAGATAGACTCAAAGATATGATTGAGTTTATAAAAGACAATACCAATTTACCTGTCGCCATAGGCTTTGGGGTCAAGAATGCTAGCGATGTCAAAAAGGTAAAAGAGTATGCAGATGGCGCAATTATAGGCACAAAAATTGTAGAGATTACAAGCAAATTTGACCCACAAACCGCACATCAAAAGATAAAAGAGTTATTTGAATAGTTACACAATTTGGCTAAATTTCAAACTAAAATCAGTCAGAATTTAGTCAAATAAACTCTTTTAAAGCTAAATTTTGTATAATATTAGCCAAAACTTAAGGAGATTATAATGCTAAATGCTATCAATTATGCTACTAGACACTTTTGCACTGATGTATTTGGTTACGAGATAAAAGAGGGAAAAAGTCTAGGAAAAGACCTATATGGTGCTAGTATTCCCTTATATAAAGATGATATAGAGTTTCAATTTTATCTATATTTTAAAAAAGAGACTTTAGAGCTTTTTGTAGATAAACTATTTAACACTGAAGAGGCTAAAAAGACTGATTTAGGCGATTTAAGCAGAGAGGTAGCTAATCAAATCGTAGGTTATGCCAAGAATCTCTTAAGTGATAATAATGATGGAATTTATAGGCTTGGTACACCTGAATTTTTAGGCAAAGTTGAGAGATTTCCAGTTAGACTTGAAAAATCTCATATCTTTAAAATAAAAAATAAAACTTTCAAAATAGGTTATAAAAAAGTATGAACGAGACAAATACAAGCCAAAATGGATTATTTCGTGACTACGATGAGTTGCTAGATATTGGCGTAGAGTTTATTAGTGATCTTGGTATGACTACTATTAGCGTACGTGAGCTTTTACGACTTGATGTTGGTTCAGTTATAGATTTAGATAAACCAGCTGGTGAAAGCGTAGAACTATACATCAATAATAGAATATTTGGCAAGGGCGAGGTAATGGTGTATGAAAAAAACTTGGCAATCCGTATAAATGAGATATTAGATTCTAAATCTGTAATCCAATATTTTAGAAGAGAGCTAATATGAAAATTTGGCTTTTAATATTTATAGCCTTGCCAATTTGGGCAGCAAATCTACTTACTCACAATATATATGAACGTGATGAGCGTATCGATATTATGCTTAGTTTTGATGCTCCATATGATGGCACTATAAAACAACAAAATAACGCTGATTTAACCTATATCATCCTAAGCGATCTATCTTTAAAAGGTCAAGTAAGCAAGCAGATAAAATCAAATATTATCCAAAATATTTTAATTACCTCAGCTAATAATAGTGCTACACTGCAGCTAAAATCATCTAAGCCAATCTCTATAGTTGCCTCTAAAACTAGCGATAAATTTGGTCTTAGAATTCGTGTAACACCACAAATCCCAATTAAATCTACCAATCAGTCAGCTATAGAAAAAACTGCCCAATCAGCACAAAATATCAAACCAACACAAGTTGCAAACACTCAACCAAAAGAACAAAATCCACTAGCTAATATCCCGACCAAAAAAGATAGTGGTGATGATATGTATACAAACTACATTATAGTAATTTTAGTTCTATTTACACTCTTTGTTTTTTTAATGTTTATCAAAGCTAAATATACAAAAAAAAATCAACAAGCCAAAAGCATACAAACTACTAAAACTACTATAAATACACCAAAAGTTACGCCAAATCCAAAACCATTTGATATTGCTACACCAAATCCACAAGTATCGCAAAATTATCAAGCCGCTGATTTTCAAATAGAACAAAATCATCAAAGTACTACAAATTCACAATCGGCACAAAGTTATCAAACAACTCAAGATTTTCAATCCTCACTAAATTTGCAAGCAAACTCAAACTATAAAACCGCTTCAAATTTTCAAGATACTACAGCTTCTATAAGTAACTTTAATTGGAGCGATGAGAGTGTAGATGTCCTCTATGAAAAGTCATTAGATGCCCAAAATAAAGTAGTTTTACTAAACTACGAAAACCAAAAATATTTAGCCTTAGTAGGCAATTCGAATGTACTTTTGGATAAATTTGGCGAAGATGGAATAAAAAGTCAAGATGATTTTGAACTAATTATACAACAAAGCAAGCCAAAACTAAATAGCTATCTACAAGAGCGTAAAAATGCTCTAAGTAGCTACAAAGATATGATGGATAAAGAGTCAATTTAATTAAATAAAAGGAAAGATTATGAATATTAAAAATTTAAATGATTTAAAAAAATTTACCGATGAGATTCGTTCTCAAGCTGGCTATAAAGATCCAATTGCATTTGCAATCGGTAGAAGCATAAAAGGTAAATCAGCCAAAACAATCAGCGTAAATTACGCAGTAGTAAATATGAATGAAAATTATGGAAGTGCAGCTGTATTAAGCTGGGCAATTGAAAAAAATGGTATAAAAATCGATAATAGTGGGAGTGAATTTGTAGCACCGATTAACTCAGCTATTACAGCTGATGCGCTTAATGTATTTGATTTTTTACTAGATGAATGCGAAGGCGATAAACACAAAAATGTTCAAAATCTATTAGTAGTAGATGAAATTTTAAATGATGGCGAGATGGAAAATGATGTTGAATTTGTAGTAACATTTTTATATAGCGATGATGCACCAAAAAGCGTTGAAGCTGTCTATCTAAAACTATATCTACTATCACTAAATAAAGCCGAAATTCGATCACTAAATCTTAATGGCGCTTTTGGTTTATTACCAAATCTAGCTTGGGATAGTGATGGCAATCCACACGAATTAGACAATTTAAGAGAGAATGAAATTTGGCTAAAGATGAAAGGCTGGTATCCAAATATAGTAAGCGTAGATAAATTCCCACGCTACTTAAATCACATAATACCAAGCGATAATACTAGAATCTTAGATAGTGCAAAAGTAAGAATGGGTGCGGTTCTAGCACCAGGCACAACAGTAATGCCAGGCGCTTCATATATCAACTTCAACTCTGGGACAACTGGATCAGTAATGGTAGAAGGTAGAATCTCAAGCTCTGTAAGCGTAGGAGATGGAAGCGATGTAGGCGGTGGTGCGAGTATTTTAGGCGTACTAAGTGGCACAAATGGCAATCCAATTAGCGTAGGTAAAAGATGCCTTTTAGGTGCTAATTCAGTAACTGGCGTACCTCTTGGCGATGATTGTATCATAGATGCTGGTATAGCAATTCTTGAGGGTACAAAAATATATATAAGCGATAAAGAGGCTCTTGAAAAAGTAAATCCAGGGTTTAAATTTGATAAAGAGATATATAAAGCACTTGAACTAGCCAATCTAAATGGAATTCACTATCGCCAAAATAGCCAAACAGGTCAAATCACAGCTAGCATTAGTAAAAGAGCTATTAAGCTAAATGCTGACTTGCATTAAGGAATAGTAATGGTTGAAATCAAAGGCTTAACACACCGTTTTGGCTCTCAGCTACTATTTGAAGATGTAAATTTAAAGCTAAATTCGCACAATCGCTATGGCCTAATCGGCGCAAATGGTGCTGGAAAATCTACATTTTTAAAGATTTTAAGCGGCCAAATAGAACACACTAGCGGCGATATAATCATAGAATCTAATAAAAAAATCGGCGTCTTAGGCCAAGATCAATTTGCATTTGAAAATTTTACCTTAAAAGATGCTGTTTTATGGGGAAACAAAAGACTATATGATGCAATCAAGGAGAAAGAAAAGCTCTATTTAAGCGAGGAATTTACTGATGAGATTAATGAACGCCTTAGCGAACTTGAGATCATCACTGCTGAAGAGGACCCAACATATGAGTATGAAACAAGGATAGAAAAAATCCTAAGCTCACTTGGCTTACATGAGTATGATAAATTAATGAGCCAAATCGAAAGCAGCGATAAGGTAAAAGTCTTGCTCGCTCAAGTGCTATTTCCTAAGCCTGATATTTTATTTCTTGATGAGCCGACAAACAACCTTGATATCGATGCAATTGCATGGCTAGAAAGAGAGCTAATCAATCACGAAGGAACTCTAGTAGTAATCAGCCACGATAGACACTTTTTAAATAGAGTTTGTACGCATATTTTGGATGTGGATTTTAAACAAATTAGAGAATTTAGCGGTAACTATGACGATTGGTATATCGCAGCAAATTTAGTCGCTAAACAAGCTGAAATGGAGCGTGATAAGAAGTTAAAAGAGCGTGAAGAGCTTGAGAAATTTATAGCTAGATTTAGTGCCAATGCTAGTAAAGCAAAGCAAGCCACAAGTAGAGCCAAACAGCTTGAAAAACTCCAAATCAATGAGATTAAAATATCTAGCCGCCGTGATCCTAGTATTTTATTTAGAACTAATCGTGAAATTGGCAATGAGTTAATAGAATTAACTGCAATAAATAAAAAATTCGATGATAATGTGATTTTGGATAATTTCAATTTTAAGATGAATAAAGGCGATAAAATCGCAATCATCGGAACCAATGGCGTAGGTAAATCTACTTTATGCAAGATTTTAATGAGCGAGTTAGAAGCAGATAGCGGTAAAGTGCATATTGGAGCAACAATTGAGTTAGGATATTTTGCGCAAGATAGCTCAAATAAAATTACTGGAACATTAAAACTATATGAGTGGCTACAAGATAGCAAAAATAAAGACCTAGATGAGATCCGTAAATGCTTAGGTAGAATGCTATTTAGTGGAGCTGAGCAAGAAAAAGAAGTTGGCAGTTTAAGCGGTGGAGAAAAGCATAGATTAATGCTATCTAAGCTTATGCTACAAAGGGCGAATTTGCTTATCTTAGATGAACCAAATAACCATCTAGACCTAGAAGCTATCATTGCTTTAGGTGAAGCGTTATATAACTTTAGTGGTAGTTGTATCTGTGTAAGCCACGATAGGGAGTTAATTGATGCCTTTGCCAATAGAATATTACACCTAAAAGGTAATGGTGAAATTATAGACTTTAAAGGTAGCTACGAAGAGTATCGTACAACCTATGCAATGGATGAGAAGTAATGCAAATTTGGCTAAACTCAAATCTAATTAATATCGCTGATGATAGCAATCTAGCCCAGCTCATAGAATCTCAAAACTATGATAGCAATAGAGTTGCTGCCGAAGTTGATATGCAGATAGTCCCACGGACTATCTGGAGTGAATTCAAACTAAAAGATCAGATGAAAATCGAAATTGTTGAATTTGTCGGTGGTGGCTAAGTAGTTGATTTAATTACTATATCATTATATACATTAAGAAAACCATTAAGGCAATACTCTACTAAAGCCTTTTTGTGTTTCATACCAATTACTATTTTTTAAGTAAAACCATTATATGTGTCATAAGTAATACCAACTGCTATTAAACATTCTATAGAAGAATCTCAGCTAACCAAAATAAAGATAACATCTTATACCATAAGCAATGCATATGATAAAAATAAACACTTACCCATTTAATCTTTTAGCAAATTTAGTCTTATTGCCTAAATATACAAATGTAAGTACTTCAGCCACAGCCTTAAATAGCGTAGCTGGAATCTGATCATCAACATCGCACAATCGGTATAACTCACGAGCCAATGGTGGATTTTCTACTATTTGCACTCCATGCTCAATGCCAATCTGTCTAATTCTTAGCGCTAAATGATCCACGCCTTTAGCTAGCACTACAGGCGCTGATTCTTTATCTTTATCATAACGGATAGCTACAGCATAGTGAGTTGGGTTAGTTATAATAGCATCAGCTGCTGGAATATTTTGCATCATACGCTTCTTGGCTGCTTGCATCTGAAGCTGACGAATTCGCCCTTTGACACGAGGATCTCCATCCATTTGCTTGTATTCATCTTTTACCTCTTGTTTGGACATCCTAAGCCCTTTAAAATATTGATACCTTACGATAAAAATATCTGCAATTGCAATCAGCATAAAGAGCAAGAGCATAATCCCAGCTAGAATAAACATTTTATTTCTAAGCCAAACTAACTGGTCAAACATCGTGTAAAACATTGTATAAGGCAACTCGGTAATAAATTGTAAAAATACATAAAACGCACAGCCAAAAATTGCCGAAACTTTAACTACAATCTTAACCGTCTCCACAGCTTTTTTGAGTGAAAAAAGATTAGCAAGACCTTTAATTGGGTCAAGTTTAGAGAAATTTGGCGTAAGCGGCTCGGTAGTAAAAATAAAACCAAACTGCATAACATTAGCAATAATACCTGCGATCATCACGCAAATTAATAGCGGTAAAAGTATCAGCAAACACTGTAAAACCGAATGAATTACAATCTTAAAAAACAGCTCCCTAGTAAGCGGGGTACCAATTATATCTTGATAATATAGATACAAATTCATTACTCGATCGCCCATAAATCCCATCAAAGCAATGAGTGCTACACATCCTACAAGCAATGTTACAAAGCCGCTCATATCTTGAGATTTAGGGACATTACCTTTATTTCTAGCATCCTCAATCTTCTTGGCGGTGGCCTCTTCGGTTTTTTCTTGTTCGTCTGCCATTTAATCTACTTAGTTTCGTTTTGCATAATCATCATAACCAAATTCACGCCAAATAGCGACATTGCCACTCTCATCCATCATTGCCAAACTTGGAAGCTTAACGCCATTAAATGTGGTATTTTTAACTATTGTATAGTGAATTTGATCCTCAAAAATTACCCTATCACCAATATCTATTGGCTTATCAAAGCTGTAAATTGGCTCACCAGCCTCAGCTCCTACTATATCACCAGCTAAGCAAGTCGCTCCACCAAATCTGTAACAAAATTTACCATCAACTCTCTCACCTCTAATTTTTGGACGATATGGCATTAAAATCGTATCAGGCATATGACATTCAGCCGAGGCATCAATTATACAAGTTTTTTGCTCATTATCTACAATATCAAGCACACTTGCAATCAAAAATCCGCACTCCCAACCTACAGCTTCACCTGGTTCAATATAGACTTGTACACCATATTTTTGGGAAAAGTTTTTAATTAAATTTATTAATAGCTCTATATCGTATCCTGCTTTTGTAATGTGATGGCCTCCACCAAAGTTAATCCATTTCATACGTGGAATAATCTGACCAAATTGCTCTTCAAATGCTTTTAAAACAATCTCTAAGCTTTGAGCACTCTCCTCGCAAAGTGCGTGAAAATGCAATCCATCAATTCCATCAAGCTCGCTAAATTCAAAGTTTGTTTTAGTAATGCCTAAACGAGAATATTTTCCACATGGATTATACATATCAGTTGGACTAGCTGAGACATTTGGATTGACACGTAAGCCTATGCTAGCTTTACTATTTTTAGCCTTAGTAGCAAATCTTCTCCACTGTGCAAAACTATTAAAAACAACATGATGGCTAATTGATAAAACTTCATCTATATCATCATCGCTAAAAGCTGGAGAATAGGTATGAATTTCTCTAAAACCATGCTCTTTAGCATATTTAGCTTCTATTAAACCACTACATGTAGCACCATTTAACATTTTGGAGACAAGTGGCATACCAGGGGAAAAAGCAAAGCCCTTAAGCGCACAAAGCACCTTAGCTCCACTCTCCTTAGCAACATGACTAAGTATATTCAAATTTGACTTAAGTTTCGCCTCTTCACAAACATAGGCTGGAGTTTTAATATCTTCTAATTTCATGTTAATCCTAAATTTAATTTTGGTATTATATCAAATTTAGGATTAAGATAATTTTATGCTTTAAGTGTAAATTTAGATGAAATAGCTGCAATATCACCAGAATTTGCTAAGGCTAAAACAGCTTCTTTAGCATGAGATAAAATTTTATTAAGTTGCGTCATCTCACTATTATCAAATTCACCCAAAACATAATCAATAACACTTCTATCACTACGCCCTATACCTATGCGAACCCTATCATAATTATTACCTATTAAAGAATCAATAGATTTGATTCCATTATGGCCACCACTACTTCCGCCATTTTTAAATCTCATCGCACCAAAAGCGATATCAAGATCATCATGGATAACGATAATGTGATTAGGTTTGTAAAAATCATTTACAGCTTTTAAGGATTTGCCACTTGAATTCATATATGTAGATGGTTTAAGAAGAAGAAGTGAGCCATTTTTGTATAGCTCACCTTGAAATTTAGCCGAACTTACATCGCTATATCCACCATCTTTTAAGATTAGATCGATAAGCATAAATCCAACATTATGGCGAGTATTTTCATACTCTTTGCCAATGTTGCCAAGTCCGGCTATTAGAGTCATTACTTAGCTTTTACCACACCTAAGACAGCTACACGACCTGCATCGATGATGCGGACATTTTGTGGAGCCTCGATATCACGAACTAAGATAGTATCATCAATATCAAGTGGCGATACATCTACTTTAAAGCTATCTGGAAGGTCTTTGCCTTTACATTTAACTTTTAAGCGTTTTTTAGATTGTAGTAAAACACCTTTATTTTTGATACCTGCTGGAGTACCTACAGGGACAACTGGGACAAGGTATTTAGACTCAACTTCTGGTAAAACAACTTTTAAATCAACATGCTTTAAAATACTTGTTACTGGGTGTTTTTGGTAATCTACAACCACAACATTATAGGTTTTACCACCTACGCTGACATCAAATTTCAAACCGCTTTTAGCCTTAACAGCTTTGATAAAATCATTTACTTTAAAAGCAGCATTGATATTTTCAATACCTTTTGCGTAAATGTTAGCGATTAGATAACCATCTTTCCTAAGAGCTTTCGTGCTTCTTTTGTCAATACTCTCTCTAACAATGCCTTCTAACATTATCTTTCCTTAAAATAAAATAAGCGGCAATTATAGCTAAAAAATCTAAATTTAAGCTTATGATAATGATGTCAAAATTTCATCAAAAGCCGCTACAAATGCATCCAAGCCATCATCTAAAAGCTTAGCACAAACCTTATTATAATCCACTCCAGCTTCTTTAGCTTTAGTCATAAATGTATCTATTTCCTCGCTACTTGGTATAGTTTTTGGAGTAAATTCGCCACTTGCGATAAATGATTTAATAGTATCAAGTGGCGCTGTATTAATTGAATTTGGATACAAAAGTTCTTTAATATAATAATCTGCTGGAAGTTGATTACTCTTTACTCCAGTACTTGCAAATAGTGTTCTTACATTTCTTTGGCCAGCATTTTGAATTTTGTTATAGATATTTGTAGCATTATAAATTCCAAATTTACCAGTCTCTTCAAGCTTTTCATCAAGTAGTCTATCAAACCTGCTTACAAACACGCTAATCACTCCTTGAGGAAGTGGAGTCTGTGGAAATTTTTTACTATATTTTTTAGTACCTTCTTTAAATGCGTCTAAACAATTTTGCGCTTGGTCTTTAGAGAAAATCAGTGTTGCATTTACATTAATTCCCTTTTTCATCAATTCGCACATTGCATCAAATCCAGATGATATAGCTGGAATTTTAATCATCACATTTGGCATCTTAATCGCATTATATAATCTTTTTCCCTCATCGATGATATCACTAGCTAAGATCAAATTTGGATCTACTTCAATACTTACAAAGCCATCGTTTCCAGCTGCATAATTAGCAAGCATTTTATGTGCTGCCATTTTAATATCGTTTGTAGCTAAAATTTCATATATCTTTTTTGCGCTTCTTTTGCTAAATTTGGCTTTTTGTTCACTATAGGCTTGTGAATTACAAATCGCCTCTTTAAATATACTTGGATTACTTGTAGCTCCATTGATTGTGTCATTTTGAATTAATTCTATAAATTCTGAATTTATAAAATCACGCTCTAAAAAATCACACCAAAGAGAAAAGTTAATATCTCTCATTTTCTACCTTTTATATAATTTTTTTAATCTCATTTAAATCTTTAATATCTATGATGTGAGTTGCTGCCTCTTTTAGTATCTTATTTGCACAAAATGCAATACCAGTGCCAGCCTCTTTAAACATAGATAAATCGTTTGCTCCATCGCCTACGCAGGCAACCTCATCGCTACTTAAACCCATAAAATCTTTAAGTCGTAAAAGCATCTTGCCCTTAGAGTCACCAAACATCATCTCGCCACCGACATTACCAGTTAAAATACCATTTTTATGATGAAGCTCATTTGCAAAATTTAGATCAAAGCCAAGCTTTTTTTGTGCTGAATCAGTAGCAATATGAAACCCACCACTAAATACAACTGTCTTAATATTTTTAGATTTTAGATATGCGATTATCTCTTTTGCACCGGCAATAAATGGTAAATTTGATGTAATTTCTAGTGCCCTACTAAGTTCTAAACCCTCAATCAATCTAACACGTCGTACTAAACTCTCGTAAAAATCAAGCTCGCCCGCCATCGCTCTAGCAGTTATCTCGCCAACTTCTTTATCCTTGCCCATCGCACTTGAGAGGATGGTGATAGTCTCACCATCCATTAGCGTAGAATCAAAATCAAAAACACAAAGTTTTATCATGTAAAAACCTTAAAAATCACGCTTTAATAAAGATTCAACCTTTAATATCGTTAAGATATTATTATCTCTTTTGCCAATACCTTGTATCATACCTTTATCTTTTGCCAAAGTTTCAGGTGGCTGGTCAATTTGATTAGTCTTTATTCTAATCGCTTCAGTTAGCCTATCTATAACAAACCCTGCGATATTCTCGTTATCTTGCATAACGATATATCTAGTATTTGGGGTCATTTTGCTAGGTTCTAGATTAAATCTAATTCTTAAATCTATTAAAGGAATTACACTACCTCTAAGATTAAACACACCTAACACATATGGCGGGACGCTAGGTACTCTTGTATACTCAATTGGCTTAATAATCTCTTTGATATATAAAATCGGAATAGCAAATTCCTCTTCCCCAACGATAAAGCCTACAAGCTGTTCTATCTCTTCTCTATCTTTAGTATTTTCTGGTTCATTTATTTGCTGTTTTTGTCTTTGTAAAACTTCACCTAATCTATCGCTCATTTTACTTCCTTACACTAGCTTTATATTTTTTCTTACGACATTTTCTAGGTATTCTGGTGAGTATGGTTTGGTGATATACTCAGTCATACCTACTTCTACGCCTCTTAAGCGGTCGCTCTTGCTTGTTCTACTGGTAACGGCAATTAATGGCAGATTGCGATATTTAGAGTATTTTCTAATCTCGCCTGCTAGGGTATATCCATCCATTCTAGGCATTTCAATATCTATTAGCATCGCATCTATGCTGTGATCGCCTGATTTTACTATATTTAGTGCTTCTATACCATTTGTTGCCTCAATCACAGTTACGCCGATTGGTTCAAGCGATTTTTGCATAATTGTTCTATCCATCTTAGAGTCATCTACGATTAGGACTTTATAATCGCTTGGTTTTTCTTTTTTAGACATTTGTGCGCTTGATTCCATACTGGCTCTGATATCTACTTTAATCTCTTTAGCCATATCCATAATCATACCTACATCTACAATTAGAGTTACCTTACCATCGCCTCTAATTGTACCACCAGCAATTCCACGGATATTTTGCAAGTAGTTACCAAGTGATTTAATAACAATCTCCTCCTGGCCAATCAAGCTATCTACAATAATACCAAGCTTACTATCAGCTACATTGATTACAACTACATAGGTTTGATCGCCACTTTCAAATACCTGCTTAACTCCAAACAGATCACCAAGTCTAACAAGACTAAGAACTTCATCACGAAGTCTAAGGACATTTTTACCTTCAATAGTGTAAATATTATCTACTGGAACTCTAACAGTCTCTTTTACGCTTGCTAGTGGTATAGCGTAGAATTCCTCTTGAGAGCCTACTAACAATGATTGGATAATAGCTAAAGTTAGTGGAATTTTGAGTTTCATTATCGTGCCTCTACCTACTTCGCTATCTATATCTATAATACCGTTTAGCTTTTCGATATTTGTCTTGACAACATCCATTCCCACGCCACGACCGCTAACATTTGTAACTTGCTTAGCCATAGAAAATCCAGGCTTAAATATAAGCGAAAATGCCTCTTTATCAGTCATGCTATCAACTTCTCTTTCTGTGATTAAGCCTCTTTCTAATGCTTTCATCTTAACAGCTAAAGCGTCAATTCCCTTACCATCATCTACTATTTCAACTACGATATGATTGCCTTCATTATAAGCTTTTAGTTGAATAATACCTTTTTCAGGTTTGCCAGCTGCTAATCTCTCTTTAGGACTTTCAACACCATGGTCACATGAATTTCTAATGATATGAACTAGCGGATCGCCAATCTCTTCTACGATTGATTTATCTAGCTCTGTCTCTTCACCGCTTATTTCTAGATCAATTTGCTTACCTAGTTCACGACTTAAATCACGCACCATTCTTGGGAATTTGTTAAATACTTTAGCAATTGGTAGCATTCTAGTCTTCATAACAGCTAACTGGATATCAGTTGTTACTAAACTTAATGCACTTACTACTTGGTTTAACTCCTCAAGGAATTTTTCACCCTCATATCTCTCTTCTACATCATCATAAATTTTAAGAAGTCTATTTTTACCAAGAACTAGCTCACCGATTAAATTCATCAAGTTATCAAGTCGCTTCACCTCGACCCTAATAGTTTGTTCTACAGCTGAGGCGCTAGAATGAGCTGGAGCATTTGATTCTTTTGACTCTTTTTTAGGCACTGGTTTAACAGCTGGAGTTGGTGCTGGTTCTGGTGCTGGGGTTGATTCAGGAGTTTGCACAGCTGATTGTTCGCTATTTTGTTTTTGCTTATCACGTCTAGCTTGATCTTCAGCTTTACGAACTTTAAGCAATCTTTCGATCTCAGCTTCTACTTCAGCTTCGCTTAAACTATTTACATCCACCTCTGGCTCTTGATCCATTGCTGATTGTGGCTCTAAATGACTATCTTGCTTAGATTGCGCCTCTTCTTGTGGCTGTGTAGATATATTATGATCAGCATTTGGATCTCTGCCTTCATTAATAGCAGTTAATCTATCGCATATATCAGATATATTCACACCCGCATCAACATCATTTCCACGCTCTCTAATGCTTCTTAAAAGCGCTTTCATCATATCAACTGATTCTAACACTACATCCATAATATCTGGAGTTATCTTTAACTCTCCGTGGCGAGCTTTATTTAACACATCTTCCATATGGTGAGTAAGCTTTGTTAAAACATCAAAATTTAAAAATGACGAGCTACCTTTGACTGTATGAGCTACACGAAATATCCTATTTAATAATTCTAGATCCTCAGGATTAGCCTCTAACTCGACTAAATCATGGTCAATTTGCTCAATAAGCTCAAATGCCTCGACTAAAAAGTCTTCTAGTATCTCTTGCATATCATCCATAAATCACCTCTTAACTGATATATTTTTTGCGTGATTCAATCACTTTTGAAACAGCGGCATAAAATTCTGTAGCATTAAATTTAGTTAAGAACACATCACCGCCTGCATCCTTGCCATGAAGCTCACTAAATTCATTACTCAATGATGAGTTAAAGATAATAGGAATATTAGCAAATCTCTTATCATCTTTTACATTAGCTGCAAAGTGAAATCCATCCATCTGAGGCATCTCAACATCGCTGATAATAACACGTAGATTTTGTTCTAAGTCATTTTTATACATTGAGTAAAGATCTTCTAGCTTCTCAAGTCCTTCAACGCCATCTTTTGCCTCTACTACTCTTAAACCCATTTTTGTTAGTGCATCACTAACTAAACGTCTAGCTGTAAGGCTATCATCTAAAATTAGTGCTACACCACTAAATTTATGTATCTCATTTACCTCAACTTCCATTTTTGGCTGATATATTCCTAATTCTTCAACAATACTTTCTAAATCCAAAATAAGTAAAACATCATCATTTTCAATTCTTGTTACGCCTGTGATTTTAGATCTGTCTAAAGTTCCAGTTCCAGCACTTCCAGCAAAATTTGCTGGTTCAATATCTTTCCAGTTTATACGTCTAATTCTTTTAGCTTCATGAACAATAAAACCAATAAATATATTACTAAACTCAGCAATAATAACTCTAGGTTTTACAAAGGCCTCTTTAGGCTCTTCAATTTGCATCCATTTAGCAAGGCTAATAACTGGAATAACTACGCCACGAAGGTCAAAAATCCCCTCAATATAATCGGGCGTGCCTGGTAGTTCGGTGAGATTTGGCATTTTGATTATCTCTTTTACTTTAGCAACATTGACACCGTAAATACCCTCATATACAGTATCTTTGCCCTTTTTTAAGATGCGAAAATCAACAAGCTCCATCTCATTCGAACCCGTTTTTAAGATATTATCATCAAACATTTGGGCTCCTTATAAGTTGAAATTTAATTTCATCGGCGTATTCTACAATAAAATAACTACGCTCAGACGCAAAACAAGGTAAATTTATATAATCTTTTGAATTTATCTCAAATCTAACCCCTTGATGATAGTGTCCTTCAATTACAATATCACCTTGGTAATTAGCGATTTTTTGACTTATTAGCTCTTTGAAATTTGGTATTTTATAGGATAAATTCTTATCTTTTTGAGTAGATAAAATCCACTTAGATATCTTGTGATTTAAACTCTTATCTATAAAATCCATCAATTTTAAAAACCTATTATTTCTAAGAAATTTAAGTATATTTTGTGTAAAAAATCCCAAAAATATATCGCCGTGAGCTATTGCTACACGCTTATCATCAAGGGTAAAAATAGCTGGTTGAGATGAGATAGGATAGATTGTAATACCCTTAAAAACAGAGCTAAGATTAAAATCATGATTGCCTTCAAAATAGTGAATTTCACTCTTTTTAGCAAGCAAATTTAGCTCTTCAATCCACTCTTTATAAAATATTTGAGTATAGCTAGTGGAGCTAAGAAAATCAAATATATCACCAACCAAAAATATCTGTGGTGGCAGCGGCAAAGCGCCATTATTGAAGCTTTTAATAAGTTTTAAGAATTGAGATCTTTTAGCGTTTTCATGTGCATCAGCTATAAGAATCGCCCCATCTAAAATTCTCATATAGAATTCCCAATAATCGGCAAAGCCACCGCCTCATCTATCCCGAGCATTAAATTCGCATTTGCTAAAGCTTGAGATGAAGCGCCACGAAGAAGATTATCTATGCTAGAATTTATCCAAATCTTGCCCCCATTATTTATCGCAAAAATATCGCAAAAATGCGTCCCAGCGACATCTTTGATACTAACTGGCTCACGCCTAATGCGTATAAATTTCTCATCTTTATAAAAATTTTCTAAAACGCTTATTGGGTCAATATCCTTAAATTCAGGCTTTAAAACCCCATAGCTACTAACTAGCATTCCACGACTAAGCGGGATTAAATGTGGCACAAACATTACATCAATATTGGTATTATGAGCTAAATTCAGATGCTCTTTAATCTCATCGCTATGCCTGTGAGTAAGTGGCGAATAGGCATTCATATTCTCATTTACGCTTATGAAGTGGCTACTAGATTTTAGGCTCTTTCCAGCTCCGCTTAATCCGCTTTTAGCATCGATCATAACACCAAATTTAGGATCTAGCATATTGGCAAAAGGCAACAAACCCAAAAGCGAACAAGTAGGATAGCACCCCGGATTAGCTACTAAATTTGACTTTTTAATCCTATCTCTATTCATCTCCACTAACCCATAAACGGCATCTTTTAATCCATCTTTATCCAAATGAGCGCAATATTTCTTCTCATAATTTTCTAAGCTCACACGATAATCAGCCGATAAATCTACGATTTTTATATCGCTTTTTCTTAGCTCTTTAGCGATTTTCATTCCTTCGCTATGTGGCAAAGCCAAAAATACTAAATCACATCTAGCCTTGATTTCATCGGTATTTGCTGCTTCGATTGGCATATCAATAACGCCTTTTAAACTAGTAAAGCTTTGAGCCAAATTCCCACTACTACTAGCCCCCGCATAGCAAAGCTTAAAATTTGGATGAGCCACTATCATTTTAACTAATTCAAGCCCCGTATAACCACTAATTCCAACTATCCCTACATTTATTTTCATATTTAACCTTAACTAAATTTAATCGGTTTATAGCATACTGAAACCACCTCTATCTCGCTTTTACCATTTGGCAAGGTCAAAATCACCTCATCGCCTGCTTTTTTGCCGATTAATTGCTTAGCAATTGGTGTTGAAATAGAGATTAGCCCACGGCTAAGATCGCTCTCGGTTATCCCTACGATAGTGTATGTCGTCTCAACTTCGCTATCGATATCCATTATAGTTACAGTTGAGCCAAATTTAACCTTATCATGCTCATACTCACTAGGGTCAATTACCTTAGCTCTGCTTACTATATCACTAAGTTCGGCTATGCGATTTTCTATAAAGGCTTGTTTCTCTCTAGCAGCGTGATACTCGGCGTTTTCTTTTAGGTCGCCGTGGCTTCTTGCTATATCTATCTCTTTTACTATCGCTGGTCTTTGGATTGTCTTTAGATCTTTTAATTCAGCTGTAATCTTCTCATAACCATAGATTGTCATTGGTTCTGTCATGGCTTTTCCTTTTAAATTTGATTTGGGATTTTATCCTATTTTATCTTAAAATCATATCAGCAACGCTCTTAGCACTTCCGTGTTTTAGATACTCTCTTAGCTCCTTAGCGGCCTTTATAAATTTATTTTCGTTATAATTATTATAAGATTTGATTAAATTTTGGGCGTTGGCATCTTCTTGGATTAGCTCATCATGTAAAGGCTCTTTACCCATGAAATCAAATATTATATTTGCTAATCCAGCATATTTTAACTTCACAAGCTTTCTAGCAAGCCATATATCAATCGCTTTTGCCTTATAGCAAAGCACAAAAGGCACTCCTATCAAGGCTGCCTCTAAAGTAGCTGTCCCAGAGCAGATAAAGGCAAAATCGCTTTTTATCAATGCTTCTTTGGTATCATAAATAATCTCAAATTCACTCACATCCCCATAATACTCAGCAATATTATTAGCCAAAAATGGCGGAATCACCAAAAGTTTTTTGCCATTAATGTTTTTAGCTACCTCTTTGTATAGCGGCATTAAGCGACTTATCTCGCTTCTTCTAGATCCTGGCATAAATGATATTATAGAGTTTTTCTTATAAGAATTTTTTTGGATATCTATCTCATCTAAGAGTGGATGGCCTACATATTGGCTTCTATGATAAAATTTACTATCAAAAGGCAAAATAGATGCCAAAGTATCACAATATCTCTCTACCTTAGCTACTCGCTTTGGCTTCCACGCCCAAACCTGTGGCAAGATATAGTATATTATCTCACATTTTAAATTCGCCTCTTTTATCGCTTTTGCCAAAGGCAAGTTAAAAGCTGGGCTATCTATTAGCAAAACTTTATCGCAAGTCTTAGCTAGCTCCACCATCTGTTTTAACGCTCTTTTGGCCTTAAATATCAGTGGCAAAATCTCCACAAATCCCATAGCGCTAAACTCCTTACTATCATAAAGAGCAGCACCAAATCTCTTATCAAAAATCCCACAAATCTCCACCCCATCAAGATGAGTTAAAATCTCTTTAAGGTGTAAATTTGCCGATGCTTCTAGGCAAGAAACTAAAATTTTCATAATTTCCCTTTTAAATTTGGCTCAAATTATAGCTAACAATTTAAAAATTATAGGTAAAATTCATCAAAAAAGGATATAAGTGAAAGAGATTTTAATAACAAACGATGATGGCTTTGAGGCAGCTGGGATACTGGCTTTGCGTGATGCGCTTAGCCAAATAGCTAATGTAGTAGTAGTCGCTCCAAGTAGCGAAAAATCAGCTTGTTCGCACTCTATTACTCTTACTCGCCCACTTAGATTTATTCAGCTTGATGATGGATTTTTCAAACTTGATGATGCTACGCCTAGTGATTGTGTATATCTTGCGCTTGAGACAATGTATAAAAATAAAAAGCCTGATCTTATAATAAGTGGGATAAATCACGGCGCAAATATAGGCGAAGATATCACCTATTCAGGCACTTGTGGTGGTGCTATGGAGGGCACACTTCAAGGGGTTTGCTCCATTGCGGTTTCGCAACTATATAAAAATGATAGTTTGGATAAATTTGGATTTAGCTTAGCTTGTGAAATTACTTTGGATTTAATCAAAAATATCTTTGAAAATGGCTATCCATTAAGCGGTAGAGAGTTTTTAAATTTAAATATCCCCGCTATTCCAAAAAGCGAATATAAAGGGCTAAAAATCGTCCCCGCAGGTCAGCAAAGCTATAACACAAACGCCCAAATCCATCGCAATCCAAGAGGGCTAGAGTACTACTGGCTAGGGACACCTGGGATTAGATATGCTGCTAATTTAGGCTATGAGTGTGATATATCAGCACTTGATGAAAACTACGCTAGTCTAACGCCAATTAAGCTTGATATGACCGCTCACAAAAGCATAGAAACTATAAAAAATTGGATTTAAAATGGTTGATAGATTTACTAGAAGTCGCTGGATTTTTGGCGATAAATTTGAAAAACTCCAAGACTCCAAAGTCTTAGTATGTGGCTGTGGCGGTGTGGGTGGCGTGTGTATCGATGCGCTCTATCGTAGCGGCGTTGGACATATCACGGCGATTGATTGCGATAAATTCGATATTACCAACCAAAATCGCCAAATAGGTAGCGAAAATATCGGTGAGTATAAAACAGATGTATTTGCTAGATTATATCCTGGCTTAAAGACACTAAATTTAAAGCTAACCCCTAGCGTGATAAGCGAATTTGATTTTAGTGAGTTTGACCTTATAATAGATTGTATCGATGATATCCCTGCCAAAGTAGCAATAGCCAAAATTTGCTCCAAAAGACTGCTTAGCTCAATGGGTGGCGCTAAAAGGTTAGATCCAACAAAAATAAAAGTCGCAAGTATCTGGAAAACTACAAATGATCCATTTGCTAGAAAAATAAGATATGAGCTTAAAAAAGCTGGATTTAAGGGTGATTATAAGGTGGTATTTTCTACTGAAGCACCAAATTGCGTGAATTTAGGAAGTTTCATAGGCGTAACTGCTAGTTTTGGACTAAATTTAGCTAGTTTAGCCGTAAATAGGCTGATTAAATGATAAAAAACTTTTGGCAAAATTATAAGCTTATCTCAAGCCCAAGCATAACTTTGCCAAATATGGCTAGTCGTGCTGGGAGTATAGCTGAGAGTGAATTTTTCGATACAATTAGCCAAATTAAAGGGTTAAATATCTACAAAAATAAGCGTGTCAAAGATAGCCAATCTGGATTACACGAGATTGATTTTATCATTGTAGATGGGCTTAATATCTATCTTATAGAGTTTAAGCACTGGGTTGGAAATATCGATATCAAGGGCAATGAGTGGATACAAACTACCAAAAATCGCACCACGCTTCATCAAGATCCATTTGCTAAACTGATTAAAAATACTCAAATTTTTAAAGATTATCTCCAAAATAAAGAGGTTGATTTGAGTAAATTTAATATTTTAAGCTTTGTTGTTTTTGACAAAACTAGAATCAATCTATCAAGGCAAATTCTCAAAAATAAGCAGATTATTACCAAACATAATTTTTTGAAATTCATAGATAAAAATCGTAGCAAAACTCGCCCCAATACAATCGAAGAAGATAAGCTTAAGCAGATATTAAGCTCTATGACGATCTGGTCAAGGCTGCATCTATATGGTGGTGAGATCTTAACAGGTTCGATTAGGTATTTTTTGATTGGTAGTAAAAAGAAAAAATTGCCAAAGCATTTTAGAGTAAATTTAGATCTAAACTGGCAAAGAAACAACACAATAAGCTTTATCAACGCACTATTTGGCAGACGAAAAAAGCTCAAAATCAAATCCAAAATTTACAAAATCCGCCCAAATGATAGCATAGGATTTATAAAAGCTGGGGAATTTGAGATTAAGCATATTCAATTTGGCCTTATAGAAAAGATCGTAAAAGATGATGAAATTATCTAATCTTTTTGATATTGGTTTTTGAAATTTTATAGATTTTTGAAGCTGGGGCTGGGGTAAATTTCGTATCTATGATTATATCCGCATTAGCCACCGCAAATTCGATATCAAATCCCTTTTTATGAGGGTTTGCGCTAGTAGAATATGCCCATCCTAATTTATCTAGTAACTTAGCGTGTGGATGATCTCTTACCACTCTTATAGCTTGTGAGTTTGGGTATATAAATGTTGTTTTTTTGGTGCGGCGGATTAAATTTTTATATTTTTTAGGCGCTCTTGAAAGCTCTTTTAATACGCTAAATTTACTTACACAGATCAAGCAAGGCTGATTTAAAGGGCGATTTTTAAGCCTGTTTAACTCTTCTAAGCTTTGGCTTAAAAATCCAGCTGTTGTATCAGTTTGTGCTAGGTAGATCATTTAAATATATCTTAAATAAGCTGCCACGACTAAGCGTGGCAAATTTATTATCTATTTAGATACTCTTGCAAGCTTTTTACTTCTAAGGCTGCTTCATTTGCACTGATAGAGCTAGCTGCGACTAGAGCTGCGTTCATATTAGTAAAATATGGGATTTTAAATCTAAGCACCGCTTGGCGGATTTTCACAGCGTCGCTAGTGCTAGATTTGCTATCGCTAGTATTTACCGCTAGGGCTATATCGCCATTTTTTAGCCTGTCTTCGATATTTGGACGGCCTTCACTAATTTTATAAACCATCTCGCATTTTACTCCAGCTTGAGCTAGAGTTTTATATGTACCACCAGTTGCTACAATCTCAAAACCTAAATTTTCAAATTTCTTAGCCAGTTCAATACCGCGGTTCTTATCTGCATCAGCTAAACTGATAAAGACAGTACCACCACTTGGCAAGATATTTTTAGCTGCAATTTGTGATTTAACAAAGCTCTTTTCGAAACTATCACTAATACCCATAACCTCACCAGTACTTTTCATCTCTGGCCCTAAGATTAGATCAGCTCCACTTAATTTATTAAATGGGAACACGCTCTCTTTCACGCATACTACGCCATTTAAACTAGGCTTATAAATTTCGCCATCAAATTTAACTACTTTAAATTGATCATAAAACTCAAGCGCCTCTTTTAAATTACCTTGCCACATTACGCGTGTTGCTACCTTAGCCATTGGTAAGCCTGTAGCTTTACTGACAAAAGGCACCGTGCGACTAGCTCTTGGATTAACCTCAATGATATAAAGTTTATTATCATACACAGCAAATTGAATATTCATAAGCCCTATAACACCAAGCTTCAAAGCGATATCTTTGGTACATTTTTCTACTTGATCTATGATATCTTGGCTTAAGTTTTGCGGTGGAAGTATGCTAGCGCTATCACCGCTATGGATTCCTGCTTCTTCTATATGCTCCATAATCGCACCGATATAGACATCTTTGCCATCGCTAATAGCATCTACATCAAGCTCAGTTGCATCTTGCAAAAATTTATCAAGTAAAACTGGAGAGTTATTACTAACTCTAACTGCTTCACTCATATACTCTTTAAGCTCAATCTCGCTATGAACTCTTCTCATTGCTCTACCGCCTAAGACATAGCTAGGACGAACTAAAACTGGATAGCCGATTTTATTTGCCTTTTCTAGTGCTTCAGATTCGCTAATAGCAGTATCATTATCGGGCTGAGCTACATTAACTAAGCGGATAAACTCACTAAATTTTTTTCTATCTTCAGCAATATCAATTACCCTAGCTGTAGTTCCAATTATCTTAGCACCAATCATTGATAAGCGTTTAGAAAATTTAAGTGGAGTCTGTCCGCCAAAATGAACGATAACGCCATCTGGATTTTCACGCTCAATTACCGCTCTTAAATGTTCAAAATCAATTGGTTCAAAATATAAAATATCGCTAGTATCATAGTCAGTTGAGACGGTTTCTGGATTGCAATTATACATTATAGTCGTGATACCTAAATCCCTTAGTGCATAACTCGCATGCACACAACAATAATCAAACTCAATACCTTGACCTATACGATTAGGGCCTCCACCAATTATTAAAACTTTTTTATTATTACTATTTGTAGGTAGATTTGGTAGATTTGGAGTGATATTTGTGCTACTATATAGATATGGAGTTAGTGCTGGAAACTCGCCACCACAAGTATCAACCTCGCTATATTCTAAGCCGATTTGATGACGCATTCTAGCATAATATATATCGTTTTGACTTAGTTCTAGATTATCTTTAGAATTGATTAAGTGCGCTATCATCTTATCGCTAAAGCCCCAAGTTTTAGCCTTTCTTAATAGCTCTTTATCATTTAAAATATCCATATCTATACGGTCTTCAAATTCAATTATCTCATAAATTTGAGTTAAGAACCATCTATCAATTTTGGTTAATTCATAAACATCTTCTACGCTTTTGCCATTTCTAAAAGCTTGTGCAATATATAAAATTCTATTTTCATGGCCATTTCTTAATCCAAAAACCAAATCTTCGTCGCTTAAATTTAGATAATTAAATCCACTATAATCTTTTTCTAAGCTACAAAGAGCCTTTTGAACGCTCTCTTTAAAGCTTCTACCAATTGCCATAACCTCGCCAACACTCTTCATCGCAGTACCTAGATATGGATTAGAACCTGGGAATTTTTCAAAGGTAAATCTAGGAATTTTAGTTACTATATAATCAATTACTGGCTCAAAGCTTGCTGGTGTTCCTGTAATATCGTTTTTAATCTCATCAAGAGTAAAGCCCACAGCAAGCATTGTAGCGACCTTAGCAATTGGGTAACCTGTAGCCTTACTAGCTAGGGCTGAGCTTCTACTTACACGTGGATTCATCTCAATTACAGTCATTCTACCATTTTTTGGATTTACAGCAAATTGCACATTGCTGCCTCCAGTATCTACGCCAATTTCACGCAAGATTTTAAAACTTGCATCACGCATATACTGATACTCTTTATCAGTTAGCGTAAGAGCTGGAGCTACAGTTATAGAATCACCTGTATGCACGCCCATAGGATCAAAGTTTTCAATAGAGCAGACGATAATGCAGTTATCAGCTCTATCTCTAATAACCTCCATCTCATACTCTTTCCATCCCAACAAACTCTCTTCTATTAAAATCTCATTTATTGGACTAGCCTCAATCCCACTCTCAGCAATATCTCTAAACTCATCAAGGTTATATGCCACACCGCTACCAGCACCGCCAAGAGTATAACTAGCTCTAATAATAAGCGGGAATCCAATCTCATTAGCAGCTTTTAGTGCTTCTTCCATATTATATGCATACATAGATTTTGGTAGATCCATACCGATTTTAATCATAGCCTCTTTAAATGCTACCCTATCTTCTCCTTTTTTGATTGCTTCTGGATTAGCACCTAGGAATTTAACATCGCCAAGCATATTATTTTCATAAAGCTCCATAGCTACATTTAAAGCAACTTGACCACCCATCGTAGGCAAGAGCGCATCTACATTTTCTTTTTTAATAATTCTACTAATGCTCTCTTTAGTAATTGGCTCAATATATGTTGCATCGGCAAAATCTGGGTCTGTCATAATCGTAGCTGGATTTGAGTTAATTAGCACTACTCTATATCCTAGCTCTTTTAAAGTCTTAGCAGCCTGAGTACCACTATAATCAAATTCACAAGCTTGGCCAATGATAATAGGACCACTACCTATTAATAAAATTGTCTTGATATCTTCTCTTTTTGGCATAGTTCTACCTCTCTTAATTTATATGCATTTTAAGATTATCAATTTATTTTGATTTCAAATAAAAACTAAGCGTAATTATATTGAATTGTAGATAAAAATCAGCATAAAAAGGAGGAAAATTTACTGTTAAATTTAGCAATTTATATTAAATTTAATCAAAATAGTAAAGCTATTGATTTGTTACAACATAAAGATAGCTTGGGACTTGAATTTTCAAATCAGTTTCTACAATTGCGCTTTTATATAGTTCTTCTTCATAAACTTTGGTAATTTTACCTACTGGAACACCGCTAAAAAATATCCCATCAAGCCCACTAGTATAAACCTCATCGCCGACTTTTGGGCTTAGCCATTGAGCAATAAATTTAACTACAATATTCTTACCATTTCCTGTAGCAATTCCTGCTATGCGCTGCTCTCCTATACTAACTGAAAATGTCGACTTTGGATCGGTTTGTAGTAGAGCAAGCGGACTGCCATCTTTATTTATCACGATTCCAGCAGTTTTACCCTGCGAGATTAAGCCATAGATTTTATTTTCATCAAATTCATCAAAATCAATCCAAACCTTATCATGATCGCCAATATTCATATATGATAGTGCTCGAACCAACTGGATATTTGGTGTAAATTTAGTAGAATTTTGTTCATTTAATAAAGCATCAAGCTTATAAGCAAAAGCTGAAAGTAGCGTAACAGAGCGCTCTAATTCAATATTTTGTTCTCTAAGCGCTCTTATCTCACTGGCTTGATTAAAATGTTCATTGATAGTATCTAGGATAAAATCCCTGCTATCTTGGTATAAAGATAGTGTAAGCTTAACCCCGCTCATCACTACACTTCTAGCATAATCGCTTAAGTAAAATGATATAAAACCTAAGCAGATAACTATCAATAAGAATTTAAGTTTATTCATTGATTAATTGGTGTAAAAGCCCTATTTCTTCTAAAGCCTTACCAGTACCTCTAGCCACTGCAAGAAGTGGTTCATCAGCTACATATACAGGCAACTTAACAATATCAGATAGGTACTTATCTAGCCCCCTAATAAGCGCTCCACCACCGGTTAACACGACACCACGCTCAACTATATCACCAGCTAAATCAGGCGGCATATTTTCTAAAACTGTTTTTAACGCATCAGCAATCTCTTTTAAAGACTCTCTCATTGCCTCTCTAATATCTTCACTAGTAATTTCGATACGACTTAATAGGCCACTTACTTGATCTCGTCCTTTTATAACCATAGATAGCTCTTTAGGTAACTGGATCGCTGAGCCAATTTTGATTTTTATCTCTTCACCGTTTCTCTCACCAATTAATAGATTAAATTTCTCTTTTACATAGTTTACAATGCTTGCATCAAGCTTATCTCCTGCAGTCCTAATACTTTTAGAAATTACCAAACCTCCTAAAGATACCACGCCAATCTCAGTTGTACCACCTCCGATATCAACTACTAAACTACCTTGAGGTTCACGAACCGGCAAATTTGCTCCAATTGCTGCAGCCATAGGTTCTTCAATTAAAAAAACCTCTCTAGCTCCAGCTGATAACGCACTTTCTCTTACAGCTTTTCTCTCAACTTGAGTTAAGCCATATGGTACAGAGATAATAATTCTAGGACGTAAAAATGTCTTTCTTCTATGAGTTTTTTCTATAAAGTGTCTAATCATTTTCTCAGTCATATCAAAATCAGCTATAACTCCATCTCTCATCGGTCTAATAGCTTCTATATCACCTGGAGTCTTACCTACCATCTCCTTAGCATCCTGTCCAACTGCTAGTATCTTTTGCTTACCATACTTCTCTCTTTGAACTGCTACGACGCTTGGTTCGTTAATTACAATACCTTTATCTTTTATTAAAACCAATGTATTTGCCGTGCCTAAATCAATACCCATATCACTTGAAAAAAGTCCTACTAGTTGGTCTAAAATCATATATCCCCTTTTATTTTACTTTCATTAATAACGGCTTTGCTTCGCCATCGATTACACTTTTTGATATTATTACATCATAGCCATTTAGTTCTGGAAGGTCATACATAATATCTATCATAACATCTTCCATTATACTTCTTAGGCCTCTTGCTCCGGTTTTGCGTTTAATAGCTTGATTTGCTACCTCTTTAATCGCCTCATCTTCAAATTTAAGCCTAGCCCCATCAATAGCAAAAAGCTTTTCATACTGCCTTAAAAGTGCATTTTTTGGCTGAGTTAATATTCTTATCATATCCTCGGTCGTAATTTCATTTAAAGTAGTAATAGCATGCAATCTACCAATAAGCTCAGGAATAAGTCCAAAATGCACTAAATCATCAGGCTCTACAAGACTAAGCAAATTTGTCTTCTCGCTTTTACCTCGTTTTTCTTGGCCAAAACCTAAAACATTCTTACCAAGTCTACGCTCGATTATATCTTTTAGCCCATCAAATGCACCACCGCACACAAATAAAATATTAGTAGTATCTATTTGAATAAATTCTTGATTTGGATGTTTTCTGCCACCTTTTGGCGGAATATTTACTACACTACCTTCAATAATTTTTAACAAGGCTTGTTGAACACCCTCGCCGCTTACATCACGAGTAATTGAACGATTCTCGCCCATTCTAGCAATCTTATCAATCTCATCTACAAAAACAATTCCTTGTTGCGCTCTAGCTACATCTCCGCCAGCTGCATTTAAAAGCTTAGTTAAGATATTTTCCACATCTTCGCCTACATATCCAGCCTCGGTTAAACTTGTAGCATCGCAAATAGCAATTGGTACATCTAAAAATCTAGCCAAAGTCTGTGCCATCAAGGTCTTACCACTTCCAGTTGGACCAATTAGCAAAATATTTGATTTTGAAATTTCGGTATCATCTTCGATACTATGTTGCTTAAATATTCTTTTATAATGATTATAAACTCCTACGCTAAAGACTTTTTTGGCTCTTTCTTGACCAATTACATAATCATCTAAAACTCCCTTTAAGATCTTTGGCGTAATATCTTTATAATCCATTGCCGGTTGGCTATTTAATCCTATTTCATCACCATGAACTGCATTATATGCTGCATCTACGCAAAATTCGCATATAAATGAGCTATCACTCTCGTTAGCTAAAAGTTTTCTATCATTTGCTTCGCTCTCACCGCAAAAACTACACTTTCTAGCCATTAATCTCTCCCTTTATCAAGCGGTATTCCTCGTTTTGTATTTATGATAAATTCACACATTTTTTTAGCTTCTATAGTAGGATTTTGTCCTAAAAGTTCCAAGGCTCTATCTTTTAATCCTCCACCACTTCTAAATAGAAATTTATAAGCCCTATTAATATCCTCAACCGTATCTTTATCAAATCTTCTACGAATTCCGACTAAATTTAAACTTCTAATATAGGCTCTATTGCCCTCAGCTAAGCAAAACGGTACAACATCTTGACTAAGTGCTGAGGCGCCAGCTATCATACAACTCTCACCAATATGAACGAACTGATGAACTGGGGTAAGCCCACCAATTACAGCATAATCATCAACTATCACATGCCCAGCAAGAGTTACACCATTAGCCAAAATAATCCCATCACCAAGACAACAATCATGAGCTATGTGCGTATAAGCCATTATAAAATTATTATTGCCGATTATGGTATATCCATCACCTTTTTTGGTGCCTGAATTTATTGTAGCAAACTCCCTAATTGTAGCATTAGTACCAATTCTCACCCCACCTGTATCTTCTAAAGAGTGGCTGATATCTTGAGGTATATCACCTACTATAGCATAACTATAAATTTTACTACCACTACCAATATGGGTATCACCAATGATTCTAGCACCTTGTTTAATAGTTACATTATCACCTAAAATTGCTTTTGAACTAACAAAAGCATATGGTTCAATCACGCACCCATCGCCTAAAATTGCACCATCTTCAACTACTGCTGTACTATGAATTTGCATATTTTCTACTTATTATTTATCTACGATCATTGCCTTTAGCTCAGCTTCAGCTACTAGTTTATCATCTACATAAGCCTTACCAACTAAAACCCAAATATTTCCCTTATGTTTTAAGACCTCTAAATGGTACTCTAGTTTATCGCCTGGGCGAACCGGAGATCTAAATTTTGCCCCATCGATACTCATAAAATAAACTACCTTATCTTCTGCGTTAGCTTGTTCAGCCTCACCCATGCTTTTAAAAGCCAAAATACCGCCAGCTTGCGCCATTCCTTCGATTATCATAACGCCTGGATATATAGGATGACCTGGAAAGTGACCTTGGAAAACTTGCTCAGCAATTGTTATATTTTTATAACCTTTAATAAATTTGCTAGGTTCTAGCTTAGACACTCTATCAATAAGCAAAAATGGATATCTGTGTGGTAATATTTTTTGGATTTCAACTACATCTATCATTAAATACCTCGGAATAAAAAGTGCTAAATTGTATCTAAATTTAGCAAAATATTAGTTGAATTTTATTAATAATATTAAAAATTTTCGCTAAATTCAGATATATTTTTTTAAATTTTTACTGCTAACTCTATGCTAGAGTGGTAAATTTGACTATTTGCTTCAATTATATATCTACCAGTTTTTATCTCATCTAACACAATGATTGGACTAAGATTAAATTCTAAACCTGTTATCATTTTACGCAATTTTAACTCTTTTTTTATCTTTGGGGGATTAATTAATAATTCCATTATATTTTTATATTTAAAACCGCCGATGGAGTTAAACTTAGCTAAGCTTATTAGTTTAATATCATCTTTATTTACATTAACTTGCTCGCTTAAAACTTCAATATTAAACTTAGAACTCTTAAGCTTAAAATGTGAGTAAAAGATAAAATAACTAGGTACAACATTAGTATCAATTTTTACCCTTCCAAAATGTAATCTATAGTTTAGAATCTTTTGTCTAATTAGATCAAATTCTACCCCTTTTTGTTCTAGTTTTCTTACCTTTTTATATAATTTTAAACGATAACTGATAGAACCTGGCTGAATTTGAGCGCCAAGTGGTTCACAAAGCTCGTCTATCACCTCTTCATTTTGACGTTGTTTAATTAATCCGTATATACAACCGCAGTAGTTTTGATGATAGAGCTTATCCCTTTTAGCTAGTTCAAACTGTCTTTGGGTGCCGCCATTTTTTCTTAAATCCACAGCAACAGATTCTAAATTTGTCCCTTTTATAGCATTATTTAGTGCATTTTCTAACTGTGTAAAATTTTTTTTAGGACTCATTAACAATGTTGTAGTAAGCTTTTTACACCCTAATTCTATGGCGGCTTTTGCGCTATTTCCTACACGAAATTCAAAGCAATATTCACAACGTTTACCTTTTTCTGGCTCATTTTCTAAACCCTTAGTGCCTCTTAGCCACTCTTCATACTCATACTCGCCGCAAATAACCTTTATGCCAAGCTGCTTACAACTACGCTTGACATCTTTAAATCTTAGCAAAAATTCACTATATGGATGAATATTTGGATCATAAAAGTAGCCAATAATTCGCTCATTAGGGTATAATTTCTTCAACTCAGCAATAAAATAGTGACTATCGACACTGCAACATATATGAACTAACAAATTAACTACTTTATTAAATCAGCTAAGACTTTAGCAGCATGGCCAGCTGCTTTTACACTTTTATAGACTTTTGCTATTTTGCCCTCTTTATCTATGATAAATGTAGTTCTTACTATGCCTAGATACTCTTTGCCATAATTTTTACGAACCTGCCACACACCATACGCTTTTGCTACATCTTTATTAATATCACTTAGTAGGATATGTTTTAAATTTTGCTTTGCGATAAATCCACTATGGCTCTTAGTATTATCTGGGCTAACTCCTACAATCACAGTATCATTAGCTACAAATTCATCATAATTTGCGCTAAATTCACACGCCTCAGTTGTGCATCCTGGAGTATTATCTTTAGGGTAGAAGTATAATACTACATTTTTACCTCTAAAATCTCTTAAACTAATACTTACTCCATCACTATTTTCTAGACTAAATTCTGGAGCCATGTCACCAGCTGCTAAAATTACTTTACGATCAATATCTTCTTGATTAAATACTGTAGCTTCTTTTATTTTTTCAGCCATTATTTACCCTCTTTTATAGCTTGAACAGATTTACCACCAAAATATGTTGCATCACTTCTAATCTCATCAAAATTTATAACAACTCTTTGAGGATTTTTGCCTAGATCATTTACCATTATATCAGTAATTTTAGTTGCGATTTCATCTAGTTTTTGACGACTTGGCATTGGGTCTGAAAGCTTAATATTTATAATTGGCATATTTTTCCTTTAGATTTGATTTTGAAATTTAATTTAGAAAATTATATCTAATATTAAAAAACAAAAGATAAAGATAAATTTGGATAATTACTACATATCAATATTTTTATAATTATTAATAAACATTTTAATATCTAGTGTAAAATATGTCTTGCAAATTCAATTCTTAATATATTTAATATGCTTTTATTTTAATATTTTAGCAATCCTAAATAAAACTCAGCGATATAAATAGTATAAAAGAATAATATTTATAATCACCACATAGTAAATTTTAAATCTCTTTACACACATCCACTCATTTGTTCTTTAAAAATTTAAAGCATCTTTATAATATCTACTAATAATCAATTCACCATTAATAGATATTTGGTTTGCCAAATCAGTATTTTGTTTAGGGATAATCTCTTTTATCCTACTTGGTAAAATCGTAACTGTTAGCATATTAAATTAAAAAGCAGCCCTATGAGCAATACCATCACATCTAAATGCTAATCCACTTGCAATCACGACTCCATTTTTGTACAAATTTAGAAGCAATATATACAAACACTCATCATCTTTAACTCTAAGAAAAAATCAATACCATCTTTTATTATAGGATCTTTTAAATTATTCACGCAAATCTAGCTATCTCTAAAGCGCATTTTTCATTATTAGTATTATATCAGAAACCAAACAAACATAATATGAATACTTAAAAGACCATTTAAGCAAATCAATATTTGATAAAAAAGTATAGATATATTTAAAACATATATTTGAAGTATTATCAAGTTTACCTTGATCTTTTGATTTGCAAAAATCATCTTTAATAGTATAAATAAATCTAGCAGGATTCTTTTTTAAATTTTCACAATCAACACGTAAATTACCAATATAATCTAAGCTATAAAAGGCTTTTATAGTTTAGATAAAAATCATTTCTACTAATTGTAAAATCAAATATATTATATTTTTGCATATTTTATCCTATATAAAAATTTGATAATATAGTTTTACTTCACGCATTCTTGCATTTTAAATTTAAATTGTTTCATCATCATAAGCAATAAGATTATTAGGAACTAAATTTAAATTATTAATCAAATTATAATACTTATTTCTGCTAGAGTTATAATAGATATAAGAAAAATAATTTTGTAAATCATAAAAAATTTTATAAGCTCATCAGCTCTATTTTTATTAGTATTAGTCAATAAAATAATTCTATTTGTTTTTAGATAATTATGCAATTCTAATAATAGTAAATAATTTACTTTTGTTAAATTTAAATATTTAGAATAAATTTGATCTTTATACTCTTTTATTTTAAGTAATTCTACTACAGATAATGGATTTTCCAAACAGTTGTTTAAAGTTTTTATAGTAACTCTATTAAGTGAGACATTCCAAACTTATTGCTTAAAACATCTTTATATAATATAAGATTAGTATAATTAGTATCTAATAAAGTTCCATCCAAAACAAGAATATCTAAAGGATTAATAATATAAGCCATAAAAACACTAAAACATCTAAGCTTAACAACTTATAATAATAAAATATCCAAGAATTAATAAATTAGTTAAAAGATATAAAAATAAAAAGCGATTTATACCATTTCATCTATTAAGGTAAAAACAAATAAATACTAAAACTATAGATTAATAAATATAAGATACAAAGAATAAAAAACAAAGCTCGCAGCAACCTACTTTTCCAGCATCCCAGTAAGGGAGAGTATCATCGGCCATGAAAAGCTTAGCTTCTTGGTTCGAGATGGAGCAAGGCGTTTCCTAATCATGTATAGCCACGAGCAGTGTTAAATAAAATATCATATCAATAAAGATAATATCTTATTTAACACTGCTTAGAGTATTAAAGCTAAAAATCACTAAGTTTAATATCTAAAAATATTTTAAAAAACCTAAAAGGATTATATTTATCCTTAACAAGGAAGTGATGCTTATAAGATAAGCAAACGAGCTATTAGTACTGGTCAGCTAAAGGACTCTCATCCATTACACACCCAGCCTATCAAACTAGTAGTCTACTAGAGCTCTTAAAAGAAGATTCATCTTGGAGTTGGCTTCGAGCTTAGATGCTTTCAGCTCTTATCACATCCCGGCTTAGCTACTCAGCGATGCTCTTGGCAGAACAACTGATACACCAGTGGCCAGTTCGACTCGGTCCTCTCGTACTAGAGTCAACTCTCCTCAATCTTCTTACGCCCACGGCAGATAGGGACCGAACTGTCTCACGACGTTCTGAACCCAGCTCGCGTACCGCTTTAAATGGCGAACAGCCATACCCTTGGGACCTGCTCCAGCCCCAGGATGCGATGAGCCGACATCGAGGTGCCAAACCTCCCCGTCGATGTGAGCTCTTGGGGGAGATCAGCCTGTTATCCCCGGGGTACCTTTTATCCTTTGAGCGATGGCCCTTCCACACAGAACCACCGGATCACTAAGACCGACTTTCGTCTCTGCTTGACATGTACGTCTCGCAGTTAAGCTGGCTTATGCCTTTATACTCTACGAACGATTTCCAACCGTTCTGAGCCAACCTTTGTAAGCCTCCGTTACACTTTGGGAGGCGACCGCCCCAGTCAAACTACCCACCAGACATTGTCCTACCTAAGGATAACTTAGGCTAGTTAGCTACCCAAATAAAGAAGAGTGGTATCTCAACAATGGCTCACCATAAACCAGAGTCTATGGATCAAAGCCTCCCACCTATCCTGCGCATCTTTATCCAAATAGCAGTGTCAAGCTGTAGTAAAGGTCCACGGGGTCTTTCCGTCTTGCCGCGGGTAGGAGGAATTTTCACCTCCACTACAATTTCACTGGATCCCTCTTTGAGACAGCTCCCATCTCGTTACGCCATTCATGCAGGTCGGTATTTAACCGACAAGGAATTTCGCTACCTTAGGACCGTTATAGTTACGGCCGCCGTTTACTCGGGCTTCGATCAAGAGCTTCGCTAATGCTAACCCCATCAATTAACCTTCGAGCACCGGGCAGGCGTCACACCCTATACATCCTCTTACGAGTTAGCAGAGTGCTGTGTTTATGGTAAACAGTCGGGAGGGACTCTTTGTTGTAACCTTCTTTGCTTTGGGAGTAAATCTTAATACAAAGTTAGGCACACCTTATACCGAAGATACGGTGCTATTTTGCAGAGTTCCTTAAAGAGAGTTCTTCCACGCGCCTTAGAATACTCATCCCACCCACCTGTGTCGGTTTACGGTACGGGCAATTATTACTAAACTTAGAAACTTTTCTTGGCTCGATAGTATCATGGATTCTCCATCTACTCCGAAGAGCGTCAAGAGCCTTTGAGGTCTCGGATAGAGAGTTACGGATTTGCCTATAACTCAACCTACACCCTTAGACTAGCACTTCCATCCGCTAGCTCCACTAACTTTAAGCGTCCTTCCATCGCACATAATAATTGGTATTGGAATATTAACCAATTTTCCATCGCATACCCCTTTCGGACTTTGCTTAGGACCCGACTAACCCTACGATGACGAGCATCGCGTAGGAAACCTTGGGTTTACGGCGAAAGGGATTCTCACCCCTTTTATCGCTACTCATGCCTGCATGCTCACTTCTATCCGCTCCAGCACTCCTTACCGGTATACCTTCAACGCTGAATAGAACGCTCTCCTACCACTTGCACTTAATTCTAACTACTTCTAATTATTTTAGCTAAACTATTTTCTCATAATTTAATTTATATGAGTGCAATTAAATTATAAGAAATATAACTTAAAAGCTCATAGCCAAATTTATAATTAGAATTAAGTGCAAGTCTAAAGCTTCGGTACTCATTTTAGCCCCGTTATATTTTCCGCGCAGAATCACTAGACCAGTGAGCTATTACGCTTTCTTTAAAGGATGGCTGCTTCTAAGCCAACCTCCTGGTTGTTTCAGTAACTCCACATCGTTTTCCACTTAAATGAGATTTAGGGACCTTAGCTGTTAGTCTGGGTTGTTCCCCTCTCGACGACGGATTTTATCACTCGCCGCCTGACTGCTGTGATTACACTTTGCGCATTCGGAGTTTGATAGGGTTTGGTACATTGGTGTATGCCCTAGCCCATTCAGTGCTCTACCTCACAAAGTTACTACACAACGCTATACCTAAATATATTTCGGAGAGAACCAGCTATCACGATGTTTGATTGGCCTTTCACCCCTATCCACAAGTCATCAGGAGCCTTTTCAACGGCCGTCTGTTCGGTCCTCCACTGGCTCTTACACCAGTTTCAACCTGCTCATGGATAGATCACATCGTTTCGGGTCTGCAGCATCTGACTATACGCCCTATTAAGACTCGCTTTCGCTACGGCTCCGGGTTTCCTTAACCTCGCCAGACACCACAACTCGCAGGCTCATTATGCAAAAGGCAGTCCATCACCCTGATAAATCATAGGGCTCTGAATGATTGTAAGCAAATGGTTTCAGGTTCTATTTCACTCTGATCACCTCAGTTCTTTTCACCTTTCCCTCACGGTACTTGTGCACTATCGGTCTAGTAGTAGTATTTAGGGTTGGATAGTGGTCTACCCAGCTTCAGACAGGATTACACGTGTCCCGCCCTACTCAGGATACTGCTAAGTATAAACGCACTTTCATATACGGGAGTATCACCCTCTATGCTTAAGTTTTCCAACTTATTCTATTAGATTGTTTAAGTCTATATTGCAGTCCTACAACCCCACTAGCAAGCTAGTGGTTTGCCCTCTTACGCTTTCGCTCGCCGCTACTAGCGTAATCTCGTTTGATTTCTTTTCCTATTGGTACTAAGATGTTTCAATTCCCAACGTTCGCTCCGCATTGCGGTAGTACATATCACTATATACTGGGTTGCCCCATTCAGAAATTCCCGGATCAAAGCCCCTTGACGGCTCCCCGAGACTTATCGCAGCCTGGCACGTCTTTCATCGCCTCTACTAGCCAAGGCATCCACCATTTGCCCTTAGTAGCTTACCTTTTTTTAATTAGATTATTGATATTCTAATTCGCATCACTTCCTTGTTAAAGATAAAGTCTAGTAGATATAAATTAAATAGATAAATATAAATATAAAAATAAACTATTTAATTATTTAAGAATTAATTACTTAATTCTTGTTAATCTGTTTAGATTTATAGTATTTGAATTTAAATTTAATAAGACGGAAAGTATTAACTACTATTAAGTAAGTTTTAAAGCTTAATAGATTGTGAAGTTAATATTTATAAACTATATCTTTTATATTATTGGGATAACAGTGTTTGATATAGAATATTTGAAATTAAACTAAATTCAAAGCTCTAACAAGTCCTGTAAAATTGTTTTAAATATTAAAACTTGATTGTAACTTTTAACAATGGTAATTTAAGTAACTTTACTTTTCAAAGCTAAATAAGATTAACTTGAAATGTGAGTGGAATTATACAATATTAATATTAAAATAAGCTTAAATATAAAACAATTTTCAGAAAATATTATAATTTTTTGAAAATTTGTACTAAAATCTAGTTAAATAATTAAAAAATTTAATATTATTAAAAATTTTTAATACAAAATGAAGCAATTTTAGGTAAATCAAAAAATATAAGAATATAGTATTTGAAAAATAGAAATTATAAATTTTAATCAAGCAACATTAGATTTTAAAAAATTTAAATAACAAAAATCTTGAGAATTACAAATATGATATGCCAATATGAAAAATAAAAACGGATAAAAATGAATAATGGTGGGCCTAACAAGACTTGAACTTGTGACCTCACCCTTATCAGGGGTGCACTCTAACCAGCTGAGCTATAGGCCCTTAATAACTACTTTTAAAAAATCAATCCCTCAAACCTAAACAAGTGTGATTGAGATATATTGAAGTGATAATTGTGAGATTATCACTTTGTACTCTAGAAAGGAGGTGATCCAACCGCAGGTTCTCCTACGGTTACCTTGTTACGACTTCACCCCAGTCGCTGATTCCACTGTGGGCGGTAGCTAGTTTAGCATTCCGACTTCGAGTGAAATCAACTCCCATGGTGTGACGGGCGGTGAGTACAAGACCCGGGAACGTATTCACCGTAGCATGGCTGATCTACGATTACTAGCGATTCCGGCTTCATGCTCTCGAGTTGCAGAGAACAATCCGAACTGGGACATATTTTATAGATTTGCTCCATCTCACGATATTGCGTCTCATTGTATATGCCATTGTAGCACGTGTGTCGCCCTGGGCATAAGGGCCATGATGACTTGACGTCGTCCACACCTTCCTCCTCCTTACGAAGGCAGTATATTTAGAGTGCTCAGCCAAACTGTTAGCAACTAAATACGTGGGTTGCGCTCGTTGCCGGACTTAACCGAACATCTCACGACACGAGCTGACGACAGCCGTGCAGCACCTGTCTCTAAGTTCTAGCAAGCTAGCACCCTCTTATCTCTAAGAGGTTCTTAGGATATCAAGCCCAGGTAAGGTTCTTCGCGTATCATCGAATTAAACCACATGCTCCACCGCTTGTGCGGGTCCCCGTCTATTCCTTTGAGTTTTAATCTTGCGACCGTACTCCCCAGGCGGTATACTTAATCCGTTAGGTGCATTACTGCCCTGACTAGCAGAGCAACAACTAGTATACATCGTTTAGGGCGTGGACTACCAGGGTATCTAATCCTGTTTGCTCCCCACGCTTTCACGCATTAGCGTCAGTTGAGTTCTAGCAGATCGCCTTCGCAATGGGTATTCTTGGTGATCTCTACGGATTTTACCCCTACACCACCAATTCCATCTGCCTCTCCCTCACTCTAGATTATCAGTTTCTCAAGCAGTTTAATGGTTAAGCCATTAGATTTCACAAAAGACTTGATAATCCGCCTACGCGTCCTTTACGCCCAGTGATTCCGAGTAACGCTTGCACCCTCCGTATTACCGCGGCTGCTGGCACGGAGTTAGCCGGTGCTTATTCCTTAGGTACCGTCAAATTTCTTCCCTAAGAAAAGGAGTTTACGCTCCGAAAAGTGTCATCCTCCACGCGGCGTTGCTGCTTCAGGGTTTCCCCCATTGAGCAATATTCCCTACTGCTGCCTCCCGTAGGAGTCTGGACCGTGTCTCAGTTCCAGTGTGACTGATCATCCTCTCAGACCAGTTATGCGTCATAGCCTTGGTGAGCCATTACCTCACCAACTAGCTGATACAATATAGTCTCATCCTATGCCGAAAAAACTTTCCCAACTTAACTTATGTTAAGAAGGAGTATGGAGTATTAGCAGTCATTTCTAACTGTTGTCCTCCAGCATAGGGCAGATTAACTATACATTACTCACCCGTGCGCCACTAACTCATAAGAGCAAGCTCTTACTTGTCCGTTCGACTTGCATGTATTAGGCACGCCGCCAGCGTTCACTCTGAGCCAGGATCAAACTCTCCATAAAAAATTAAAGTAGATAAACTACTTAAGTATTATGAAGTTTTAATCTAAAAACTTTATATCTGTTATATAAGTATTGAATCTATTATAATATAATAAGATTCTGGCTCAATCGATCACTTGTTTAGATTTCAAAGATTGACTATAAAAGATAGTTTAACATTATAAAAATTAAAAAACAAAAACGATAAAGAGATGATTTAACCAAGCTTTTCAGAAGGTTAAGGTGTTTCTCAATTCGTGAGCTGGAATTATATAAGAGATATGCTTAAAAAAAGATTAAATATTAGGCTATTTTCCTAAATATTTTAAATTTTTAATTAAATTTAGTTTAAATTCAAATTTTTTACTCTAAATTTATGATTTTATCTAACTTTTTGCTTAATGTTTTATATATTATGATAGACTTTCTTTGTTTAAAAATGGAGTAAACATGCATTACTATATAAATTTGCTTAAAAAAAATAATCTATTAAAAATTATAGAAGCGCCATGCGATATTGATCTTGAAATTGCTCATATTAGCTACATCGAAGTTAAAAAAGATAATTCTAAAGCTATACTATTTACCAATCCAACTAATAAAAATGGTGATAAATTTCCCCCTGTGATAACAAATATTTTTGGTAGTTTTAAGGCACTTGAGATAATTTTTGGGCGTGATATTAGTGATATTTCTAATGAAATTTCAGCTCTTTTAAAACCTAAAAAACCAAATTCAATGAAAGAAAAAATAGATTTTTTCGGCTATCTTTTGAGTTTAAAATCCATTTTTCCAAAAAGATTAAAAGGCAATGGTATATGTCAAGAATGTGAATTTAAAGAGCCAAATTTATATAAACTTCCGGTTTTGAAAACTTGGGATGATGATGGTGGCGCCTTTATCACAATGGGTCAAGTCTATACTAAGGCGTTAAATGGAACTACTCAAAATTTGGGTATGTATCGCCTTCAAGTCCATAGCCAAAATGAACTTGGAATGCACTGGCAAATTCACAAAGATGGGGCGCATTTTTTTCACGAATACAAACAAGCTGGCCAAAAAATGCCTGTAAGCGTTGCTATTGGCGGAGATCCATTATATATATGGTGTGGGCAAGCACCACTACCAAAAAATATTTTTGAATTAATGCTATATGGATTTATTCGTAAAAAACCAGCGAAATTGGTAAAATCACTTACTAATGATATTTATGTGCCTTTTGATGCTGATTTTATTATCGAGGGATTTGTAGATCCAAATGAGTTAAAAGATGAGGGAAGATTTGGCGATCATACTGGCTATTATACCCCAATAGAGCCGTTTCCAGTAATGAAAGTAAGCAAAATTACGCATAAGACAAATCCAATATTTGCTGCAACTGTCGTGGGCAAGCCGCCTTTAGAAGATAAATATATGGGATATGCAACTGAGCGTATATTTTTGCCACTTTTGCAAACTACTGCGCCAGATCTGATTGATTATAAAATGCCTGAAAATGGAGTATTTCATAACTTAATATTAGCTAAATTTAATAACCTTTATCCAGCACACGCTCAGCAGCTTATGCATGCATTTTGGGGCGTTGGTCAGATGAGCTTTGTAAAACATGCTATATTTGTCCCAAGCAATGCACCTGATTTAGATGATTATGAAAATTTGGCTAAATTTGTACTAAATAAATTTAGTCCAAAAAGCTGCCTAATAACAAGTGGAGTTTGCGATCAGCTCGATCATGCTAGTCCAAACTCATGCTATGGAGGCAAACTAGGCATAGATGCATCTATAGACTACTCTACTTTAACACCAAGTGTGATAAGCAATACCGAACTACTAGATAAATTTAAAAAAATAAGCTCTGATATTTTAGAGATATATCAATATTTTACCGATACCAAAAATCCAATCTGTATGGTAAAAGTAGATAAAAAATCAAACCTAAAATCTCTTTTTAACTCTCTTTTAACGCTTAAAAAACATTTTAAAATTATAATATTTACAGATATTGATTCAAAAATAGATAATCCATATATGATGGTATGGCGTATTACTAATAGTATTGATGCCCAGCGAGATATATATATAGATGATGAGCAAATTTGCATTGATGCGACTCGCAAAACCATAGATGATGGCTATACAAAAGAGTGGCCTAAAGAGACCAATTGCAATCAAGAAGTTGTTAAAAATTTGATTGATAGAGGCTTGATAGATAATGATACAAAATTATTTGAAAAATTTGAGATATTTGGCTGATGGTTGTAGCGGTATTTGACTCTGGATTTGGGGGGCTAAGTCTTTTAAATGAGGCTAAAAGGGAGCTTAAAGGGTGTGATTTTATATATTTTGCCGATAATGACAACGCACCTTATGGGGTAAAGAGCATTGATGAGATAAGAGCTCTTAGCACTGATGCGGTCGAGTTTTTGCGCCCTATGGCTGATATAATAGTAATTGCGTGTAATACCGCCACGAGTGCTGCTATAAGCGACCTTAGGCAGAAATTTAGCATACCAATTATCGGGATGGAACCAGCAGTGAAGTTAGGTCAAAGCGAAGATGGCAATATACTAGTTATCGCTACGCCAGCTACGATAAAGGGTGCTAAGCTAAATGAGCTTTTAAAAAGATCAAATTTAAGCGATAAAACCTATCTTTTACCTATGCCAAAGCTAGTGGAATTCGCTCAAAATATGGAGTTTGACTCACCATCAGTGAAGCGATATATAGCTGAGCAAATAGCTCAAATCAATGCTACAAATATATCCCTTTTGGTACTAGGATGTACGCATTTTAACTATTTTAAAGATAGTTTTGCTGCTTTAATGCCAAATTGTAAGATTGTAGATGGGATAAATGGGACTATAAAGCAGATCAAAAGAAGATTAGATGAGCTAGAAAATGGCAAAAATTTAGATAAAAATTTAATCTACTACTCATCTAAAAAACAAAAAGATATAAATCTCATCACCCCATTTCTCTCAAGGCTTGATGAGATGAGAAAAATCTAATCAGATAAGCCGTGGGATATATGCTTAGATCATTATAAGCTATCTATTATTTAATCTTTTACATAGATATTTAATCTTTTATAATTATCACAACCAATTTGATCGCCCAAATCACACGCCTTGCCAAAATACTCCTTAGCTATAGCGTAATCTTGTCTTACGCCTTTGGCTTTTTCATATGCGATTCCAAGGTTAAGGCAACCTAGTGAGTTGGCATTATCACAAGCCTTTTGGGATGATTTGATAGCATTTTGGTAATTTTGTCTTATACCCTCGCCTTCACGATATAGGTTTATAAGGCTACCACAACCCCATAAATCGCCGTTATCACAGGCTTTTTCGTATAATTTTGCGGCTTTGCGGTAGTTTAGCTCTACACCTTTGCCACTTACATACAGATCCCCAAGAGCAGAACAGGCAAATGCGTAATCATTATCGCAAGCTTTTTGATATAGCTCGGCGGCTTTGTGGTAGCTTTGCTCTACAAATTTGCCATATTTATAGAAATATCCAAGATAAAAGCAAGCATCCATATCGCCATTATCGCAAGAGATTTCTAATTCTTTTAAATTCAAATCCTTAGCCACAACCACACTAAAAAGTAACGCAATAATCCAAATAAGCCTTTTCATAATATTTTTATTAAATTCCTATTCTACCGTTACGCTCTTAGCAAGGTTTCTTGGCATATCTACATCATTGCCTAATCTAATAGAAATCTCAAGCGCAAAAAGTTGTAAAACAACCATAATTTCAAAGAATTCACTCATCGGATGTGAGTGAGAATTAATCTTGATAAAGTCATCGCTAAGCTCAAATTCCAAAGGCGAAATGGTAGTGATGAAGGCATCTCTAGCGGCTAATTCTTCGACATTTGATTTAGTTTTATCATATAAGATGGTTTGTGGTAATAAAGCAATCGTATATAGCCCCTCATCGGCCAAAGCGATTGGCCCGTGCTTCATCTCACCAGCCGGATAACCCTCGGCGTGTAGGTAGCTAATCTCTTTTAATTTCAACGCCCCTTCAAGAGCAAGTGGGTAAAATATATCCCTACCGATAAAGAAAAATCCATGCCCATGGACATAGTGCTTGGCTTTGCGATAGATTTTCTCTTGTAAGCTCTTATCAAAATTCACAACAGATGGGATATTTCTCAATGTTTTAATCTCATTTTCTAAGGTTTTATCATCGATTGTGTGGCGAATTTTAGCTAATTTTAGAGATAGCATCCATAAGCATATCATTTGAGTAGCAAAGGCTTTGGTACTTGCTACACCCTTTTCTATCCCAGCACGAGTTAGCAACACTTCTTTAGCCATTCTGACAATACTAGAATTATCCACATTACAGATAGCTAGGGTTTTTAAATTTGCGTTTTTAGCTATTTTTAAGGCTTCTAGCGTGTCTGCTGTTTCACCGCTTTGACTAATTACTATAAATAGCGAATTTGGGTTTAAAAATGGCTCTTTATATCTAAATTCGCTAGCCACAACTACGTTAGCTCTGATTTTAGCAAGTCTCTCTAATAGATAGCTAGCAGCTAAGGCCGCATGGTAGCTAGTCCCACAAGCACACAAGACCACCTCATCGATATCATTAAACAAGCTTATATCGATATCCAAATTCAAATCATCATCGCTCAATCTACCCATCAAGCACTCAGCGATCACTTGAGACTGCTCATATATCTCTTTTTCCATAAAAAATCTATAACCATCTTTTAGGGCGTAGCCTTTGTCTTTTGGTAGTTCGGTGAAATTTGGCTTTATCTCTTGATTATTCTCATCAAATATAGTTAAATTTCCTAATTTCGCCACTCCGTAACTGCCATCTTCTAGATATATGGCCTCCTTAGCTAGGCCGATTAATGGAGAATCCGAGCTAGATAGATAAATTTCATCCCCATCTCTAGCAATAATCAAAGGAGCCGCATTTTTAGCAAAAAATATCTCATCTGGAGCAGCCTTAGTAACAAGCAAGGTAGCATAAGCACCCTTTAATCTGCTAATTGTCTTTTTATAAGCTTCAAATGGGGTTTTAGCATTTTTATTATACTCTTCAAAAAGATGGACTATAACCTCCGTATCAGTCTGACTTAAAAACTTTACCCCACTAGCTTCTAGCTCATCTTTTAACTCTTTGTAATTTTCTATAATTCCATTATGAATAACAAAGCTATACTCGCCTAAATGCGGATGAGCATTTATCTCAGTAGGTTTGCCATGTGTCGCCCATCTAGTATGGCCTATAGCTACGCCATCACCATGGTATTGGCACTCTTTCATTTTATTGGCTAAATTCTCAAGCTTACCAACAGCCTTATAATAGCTCATCTCATTACCTATGATAATCGCCATCCCCGCACTATCATATCCACGATATTCAAGCTCTTTTAATCCATTTAATATAATATTTTTTTTCTCTTTTTTACCGATATATCCGACGATTCCACACATATTTTACTCCGTTATAATCTCTTTTAAAAACTCATCCACTACGCTCTTTAAATCATCATTTATAGATAAAAGAAACATGTTTCTAGTGCGGTTTTTAATGGTTTGTATTCTAGCATTTGCTAGCTTAATTTGGAATTTGCTAAGCATACTTAGGATATAAATCATAAATCCACGCTGGTCTTTGGCGTTGATATTTAATTTCGCATAATTTTGAGAATAGTTCATATCAAAGCTAACTTCATTAGGCAAAATCACCGGCTTGTCATATTGTGGTTTCTCTTTAGAGCATAGTGCTTGAATAATCTCGCTTTTGCTCTTATCAATACTGGAATTATAATCTAGCCTTATATAGCTCTTACCATCAAAAAGCTCACAAATCTCCATATACGCAAGATCAAACCCACGAAGCTCCCTAAGAGCCATCGCCATATTCCAATTGCTCTTGGCTATGATTTGTAGGCTATGGCTAGTTAGTTCTAAATCGATATTTGAGCACTCACTAGCCCTAAGGGCGATATCTATTATCTGCTGCTGGCTATACTTGCTAAAGAGCAAATTTGACTCTATACTTAGAATTTGCTCTTTTATATCCTTATCTAAAGCTATAAATTCTCTCTGTTTTTTGAGTAATTCTATCTTTTTTGTCCGTTTATTAACGCTATCCATCAAGCTCTCATCGCTATCAAAAGCACTCAAAGCACTATCATAAATTTGACGCAATTTGGCATTGTCAATATCGCTAAAATGATTTAAATTCCTAGCTTTTAACCTAGCGTAAGTTAGGATATATAGTAGTTTTAGAGCTTGTTTTTCTTTGATAGAGCTTACTAAATTTAGCATTATTGGCTCACTAATTGGCTCTGATAGGATATCTATTAATTGATTTTGATTTTTTATCAGATTTATCCCCATATTTATAGTCTTTTGTAATAGATCTAATTTTGCACAATACGATCTAAATATATTAGCGCTACTTACATAATTTGGCGAGGCTTGATGCATAAGCGCTACTAGCTTTAATAGCATTTTGCCATTAGCACAAAGATCATTATATAGACTAAGAACAAATCTATCTTGGATATTCTCTATCTCTCCTACGATCGCCACGCAACTCTCATCTAGGCTATACTCACCTTCTAAACTAGCCAAGTGAGTGCTAAACTCCATCGGCTTTATAATCTTAAATAGCTTTGAGCTATCTAAGAGTAGCTTTAAGATATCCTTACTATATCTGCGATTTAATATCTTTTTTAGCCCTTCATAGACCTTTGTAGAGCTACTATCTTCTAGGCGTTTTATATATATTAAAGCACTTATATCAAAAGCAAGCTCAGCATCAGGGAGTAGGCTTAATTCTTTAAGGACAAGCTCAAAATCTTTTGGCTTTTTACAGCTTGGCACATAGATAGTATTTGCAATATTATATATCCCATTTGAAAGCCTACAAATTCTAGCAGTACCTAAAGATATTCTTACGCCAAAAGCGCGCCTTGCTAAATATCTTGAGTAGATATATATAGTATGCATTGCCCATAGGCATTTGCTTAGGAGTATCTCTTGAGGACTTAGACCTTTTTTTGCTTTGGTTTGCATTATTTTAGCTACAGAATCTAGATATTCACGACCCAATATCTCGCCACCGCCGCTAATTTGAAGGGCAGAGCGAAGCGAGCTGATATAATCAAAAGCCAAATTCAACTCACTTAACTCATCTTCATCAATATACTTTAATATATTTGTCTTTAATGTCCCGCCAAAAAGGCTAAAAAGCCAAAATATCCTTTTATAATCCATAAATCCACCGCTACCATTAAGTAGATTTGGGCTACAATCTAAATATTGCGGACAACTCATCGGCTCAAGTTTTCTTAAATGATAGCTAATTAGCTCATCTTTTTTCTTTTCATTGAGTTTTGAAATTTGATTTTTGATATTTTTATATAAGATTTTTGATCCACAAACCAAGCGAATATGGCTAAATAGCACCATAAGCTCAATATCATTAGCCAAAGATAATAGCTCATCTTTTTCACAAATTTTAGCCTCGATATCTAGGCCAACCTCTTTTAAGATATTAGCGTATCTTTGCGCTATGGCATTTGAGTTGTATCCTAGCTCGTTTTTATATATTATGGCTAGGTCAATATTGCTCTTGACACTCATCTCACCAAGTGCGTAGCTACCGATTGCCACCACACACAAAGGCACACTCTCATCACTTGGGTCAAACTCCCCAAATGAGTCAAATTTGAGTATATTAAAGGCTGTTTTTAGAAACTTATCTATCTCTTTGGATTGATAAATCCCATAATTGCGCCCACCAAGTCGCATAAAATTGCTTTTAAGGCTATTTTTACACTTTATAATCTCATCTTTAAGTTTTAAATTTGTTTTATTCTTATTAGGTTCCATCTACTTCCTTTAAGTAGTATTTTATCTAAATTCAACTTGTAACTATATTATACATAAATTTTATATAATCAAATTGATATTAACATAATTTAGTTAATAATAATTATAAAAATATATATGTATTTATCGATATTTAAAAGTATTTATTTTTGATTAAAATTGATAATAAATATTATTTGTTTTATTTTCTTTATAATTTAATTTATGTAATAATTCCGCCTTTAAATTATATTAACAAAGGAAAAATATGCAATCAAAACCCATCTGTTACGATGATATTGACAGCTCAATTGAATTTATAAAGTCTATAGATTCTATAGCTGTATTAGATACTCAAGAAATAGATAACATGGAATCGCAAAACAATAACTTTTATGGTGATATTTTTATTAAAATAAATGCATATGAAATGCTAGAAAAAGCAGATGCTTTATTAAAAATTTAAAATAATTTTAATAAATGGAAGTTGCGATCAAATATTTTTATTAAAACATAAAGATAAAATTAGCGAATTCTTAGATAAAGGCGGTATTTTGCTAGTTTTTTGCGCAATGTATATCAACTGGCTAGATACTCCATCCCTATATATACCAAGCCAAATTCCAATTAAAAGTAGAATGATTCATACCTGCTATCATCAAATTACAAATGGAGTTAAAGATTATGATATCACATATAGGCGTGGAGTATGTGGTTTTTTTAGTCGTGGCTATATTACTCCGCCTAAAAATGCAACAATAATCTTAAAAGACAGTCAAGACAAATGTGTCGCATATATAGATAAAAATAGCACAAATGGGGTCATATTACATACGGCTGGAGCTGATCTATTTGGATATGGATTATTTGAGCAAAGCACAGCTAAAAGAATGGGGTTAAATCTTATAAAATGGCTAGAAAATGAATTAAAAGGAAATAATAATGAATAATTCAATAATCACTGGTGGAGCCTTTCATAATCAAAATTTTTTTCAAGTTTGCAATTGTAAATTTAAAAATATTTTCAAAGAACAAATCTATATATTGGATTTACACTCTACAGATCTTAGTAAATATGACTATATTGTCATTGCTTCAAGGCTAAACCCTAAAATTTTAACTCAAAACAAGGCTAAATTTGAGGAATATCTACAAAATGATGGGCATATAATTAGCTTTGGCGATATAATGGGCGATCATTTACCATCTATAGATTTTACCCCTACTCAAGTAAATTTTTGGTGGTGGATTCATCCTGGAGCTGACTTACCTATGTATGCGTATGATAGCAGTGATGAGATTTGGAATTTTTTAAAGTTGCAAGAATGCAAATGGCACTATCATGGAGTATTTAATCCACCCAAATATGCTAAAAAAATTATAGTTGATAAGATCGGCAAAACTATTTTATATAAGGATAGCTATAGTTTTGCAGGAAATATGTATATAACCTCATTAGATCCAGATTATCATATCGGTCAAGGCTTCATGCCAACTACTATTGTATTTTTAGAAAAAATTTATAGCATGGGTAGAATATGATATAAAAAATGGAGCTAAAATATGAAAAAATTACTATTTTTGCTACTTATTGCTATTACTACAATAGCAAATGCCAAGAACGTTGTTGTTGTTGGGTTGTGGCCTTTACCACCTATAGTTAGCTTGCTTAGCGATGCTAATCTAACACTCATCCCAAAGGCTTCATACAGCGCAATGGAGCACTCTTTAATAAAAAAAAATATCGTCCTGGATACCAAAAAGCAATTTTGGCCAATAATCCAAATTTAGAAGAGTTGATTTTATTAAATGCTGATTTATACATCTGCGGTATATCAAATATTAAAATCTGTCAAGGATTAAAAGCTGCTAATTTAAATGTTATTGAATTAACTACAAATATAGATTCATATAATTCCAAACTTACTCTAGCTCACTGGCTAAAAGAGATTGAGAAGCACTTTGATATCTCTGAAAAAAGTAGATCTATAATAGAATATATATCAAATATTGAAAATCAGATTAAAACAGCAACTGCTAATGCTAAAAAACCAACAGCTCTAATCATACATAGAATCGATAAAGACAACATCACATCTGGCATATTTAATGACTATCTTATAACTGCTTCAGGCGCCTTAAACCAATGGGGAAAAGAACAAAAAACTAGCATAAGTATAGAGGAGATATTTGCACATAATCCAGATATTATCTATATCTCAAATTTTACCCAAACTACCCCAGATGATATATATTCAAAAAAGCAATGGCAAAGCATAAATGCTATAAAAAATAAAAGAGTATACAAATTACCAATGGCTTCATATCGTCCTTTTGCTCCTAGTTTAGATCTTGGATTGACGCTTTTATTTTTAGCTAAGCACAACCATCCAGATATATTTATGAATTTAAATTTAAAAGATGAATATGAAAAATTTTATAAAATATTTTTTGATATATCACTTGATAATCAAGATATTCATATGATATTTAATCCATCTATAGAAGCTGCAATAATAAATTAAAAAGGTGTAAAATGAAAAAAATATTATTAATAAGTTTGGCCACTTCTTGCGTTCTAGCACAAGTACATAAGTTAGATGAAAGCGTTGCAAATTTAAATATAAACTCCCTTGATACAACAGAACAATTAAAAGAGTATCAAAATGAGCTACCAACTAGAAGTGTTAGTGTCGTAACAAATCAAGACATCCTTACATCTGGTGGCAGCGGTGGCGTTCAAAGCCTATTAAATAACGTTCCAGGTATCACATACTCACGCTCTGGTGGGATTGGCGGACAGCTTACTGTTCGTGGTATGAATTCTAATAACTCTCGCTCAATAATCGCTGTAGATGGTGTAAAAGTCACAGGTAGAAGCACTTTAGAATTAAATATGATTGATCCAAATTCACTAGATGGAATAGAAGTAATCAGAGGCGCAGCCAGCTCGTTATATGGTTCTAGCGCAATAAATGGTGTTATCAATTTTAAATCTAGACTCTATCACGGCGATACAAATGCCCCATTTGATCTAGACGCTAAAATCAGAGCATTAGAATTTAATAGTGTAAATAACGGCTTTGGCGGACGTACCGAAATAATCGGCGGTGGCGATGGCTGGGATATATTAATTGGTACCCATGGTAGAAAAGGTAGCGACTTTCGCACCCCAGATGGCATAGCACAACGCTCCAAATATCAAAGCTGGGGTGCTGATTATCACATCGGTTACTCATATGACGATATTAGATACTACTCAATGGGTAAATTTCAAAAAATAAATACCTATAATGCTGGCGGTATCCATGCAAAACCTGGTAGTTCATTTGGAATTATTCGAAATGAAGATCCAATGTATGAGTACTATATAAGAGTCGGAACAGAAATTTGGAATTTAGGTTTTGCCGATAAAATGGATATATATGCTTATTATAGGCATTATGATACTGATTTGCGTATAGATAGACGCTCTATAAACGAACCTTGGACACACAATAAAGTATATAATACCAACCAAATAGGAACAAATATACTATTTGATTCACAAATTCAAAATCATCTGTTAAGCTACGGTATATCGACACTTACAGCCTACTCTCCAACTCCAATAAAAATTGTAAATTTAACAACTAATAGAGAAAGTACAAGCTCTAGACCAACATCTAGCACTGAGATTGCTGCGTTTATAAAAGATGATTGGAGCATATTTAATGACTTAACTCTTTCGGGCTCTTTGCGATATGATTACAATATAGTTAAAATTGGATCGCAACAGTATACTGGTGAAACACCAGAAGCTACTAAATTTTTAAATGATAATGATATGAAAACATCAGATGCTATCACTGGTAGTATTGGTGCATTATATAATCTTAACGACTATTTTAGCATTGTGGGTAATCTCTCTAGAAGCTATAAAAGCCCTGGCACAAATGGATTATTTCCAAGTCCAACTACGGAAGCAAACCACGATCTTAAAGCTGAAATTGCCTATACATATGAGACTGGCCTAAGATATAGCGATGCATATAACTATGGTTCTTTAGTCTATTTTAGAACCGATTATACCGATATGATTCAAAATCAACCTATAAGTAATGACAAAGTTAAGCCAGTAAATATAGGAAAAGCATTAATTCAAGGTTTAGAGTATGAAAGTCATCATAAATACAATAATTTTTTTATAGATTTAGTAGGCTCACATAATTATGGGCAAGATAAAACCGCAGATAAGCCATTAGCCTATATAGCTCCATTTTATGGTTTAGCTTCGTTAGGATACAAATTCAACTGGGGAGATATTAAGTGGTCACAAAGAGCATATTTGGGTAAAAAATAGAATTGATAATACACAAGAAAGAAAGAGCAGATCATATACAATGAGCGATATATATATCTCTACACATTTGGGATATTTTGATTCTGAATTTAAAAATATGTGGATTACATTTGGAGTAGAAAATCTCTTTAATACAAAAGGCAGAAATCCATCTGTTGCAGAAGATATTGCATATTCAAAAACTATCTCAAATCCACTTATGGAGCCAGGAACAAATGCATTTCTTAAATTTGCCTATAATTACTAAGGGTTAAAATGTATTACTTTATAGCAACTTTGATTTTAATTTGCACTAGTTTAATAGCACTTAGCATTGGTAGATATGACATTGATTATCATCAAATTTATAACTTATTAATAGCATTAATCAAAGGGGATCCTATAGATGAAAAACTAAGATACATACTATTTGAAGTTCGATTGCCAAGAGTAATTTTAGCTATTTTTGTCGGAGCAGCACTTGGTGTAGCTGGAGCATCTTTTCAGGCTATTTTTCGAAATCCACTAGCTAGCCCAGATATACTAGGTGTAGCTAGTGGGGCTGGATTTGGAGCAGCACTAGCTTTACTTTTTGGATTAAATATAGTGTTTTTAAGTAGCCTTGCTTTTGCATTTGGAATTTTAACTCTATTTTTAACGCTTATTGTTGCTAGAGATATGGATAATCGCATTATGATTATCCTTGGTGGAATTATTATCTCAGCTCTATTTCAAAGTCTAATATCAATTTTAAAATATATAGCCGATCCGCAAGATACTCTTCCTGCTATTACATATTGGCTGCTTGGAAGCCTAAGCATAAGCAATATATCCCAACTTATATTTGGCTGCATTGTAATGACATTAGGCATAGTTATTACTTTAATTTTTAGATGGAAACATAATCTATTAATGCTTGATGATAATGAAGCTAAAAGTCTTGGATTAAATATAAGACAAATTCGAATTCTTTTAATTCTTAGTTCGACACTATTAGTCTCTAGTTCAGTTAGTATTTGTGGTATTATTGGCTGGGTTGGATTAGTTATTCCACATATTGCTAGACTAATAATAGGAAGCAATAACGCATTGGTTTTACCATTTAGTATGCTCATAGGAGCTATTTTTATGATTATTATAGATACACTTAGTCGCTCAATTAGCTCTGAGGAAATACCTATATCAATTCTTAGTGCTATAATTGGGGCAATATTTTTTATTGTTATTTTATATCGTAGTAAAGAGGTTATGAAATTATGAGTATGTTTAGAGTAGAAGATGGAAAATTTAGTAGATCAGGGCGTGTAATATTTGATAATTTAAACTTTAGCATCAACAAAGGAGAGGCATTAGCTATTTTAGGTTGCAATGGCGTAGGAAAAACTACACTTATTCAATGTTGCATTGGATTATTAAAATGGCAATCTGGCAAAAGCTACATAAATAACAGATCGATCTGTAGTTTTAAAAATAACGAGTTATTTTCACATATTGCCTATATTCCACAAGCTAAAAATTTAAATATCGGACTAAAAGTAATCGATATGATGCTTTTAGGATGCAATACAAGTATAAAATTTATCCCTAAAAAAAGAGCACAAAGATAGAGCATTAGCCACTTTATCTAGTCTTGGAATTGAATATTTAGCCAATAAAAGTTGTGATAATCTAAGTGGCGGAGAGCTTCAAATGGTAGTTTTTGCTAGAGCTTTAGTAAATAATCCTAGTATAATAATTTTAGATGAACCAGAGTCAAATTTAGACTTTAAAAATCAACACATAATCCTAGAAACTCTCCAAAAATTAAAAGCTCAAAATAAAGCTATAATTATAAATACTCACTATCCTCAAAATGCCAAAAAATTAGCCGAGAAAGTATTAATAATGCACAAAGATAAAAAACATATTTTAGGAGATAATTCGTTAATCAACAAAACTCAGCTTAGCAAAAGCTTTAATGTATCAAATAGTTTTTTTGATTATCTAGGAGAGATTCATTGAGTCTAAACCCTAATAATAAAAATTTTTGCTAGAAGTGCCATTATAATAATGGCACTTCCTAAAATCAGATTTTACTGTAATAGTCTTAATATATTTTGTTGTACAGCATTTGCCTGGCTCATGGCGTAGCTACCGCTTTGAGCTAGGATATTGAATTTAGAGAAATTCGCACTCTCACTAGCAAAATCCACATCCCGTATCTGACTTTCGGCTGATTTGACATTGACTTGGGTAACTGTGATGTTGTTTATCGTAGCTACTAATTGATTTTGGACTGAACCTAGATCAGCTCTTAGTTTGTCTAGCTTTTTAAGCGCATTTAATGATACATCTATCAAAGCTTGTGCCCCTGCATAGCTATTAACTCCAGCTGGCAACTCCAAAATTGGATTTAATAGCTCTACTTGACCCATCGCCCTTAATACATGCTCATCTAGCTTGTTTCTAACCAAATCACTTAGACTAAGTGATAATTGTTCTCTTAGCTGAGAGCCTATTATATCATTTGTATCAGCGGCCTTAGGATTTAAACCATCAATCCCAGCACCTTTTATATTGCCTGTAGTCTCTTTGAGATCCAAAGATGGTGGTGAGCCATTATTTGATTGTAGATAGAGTTCACCTAAGATTAATGCACTTGTGCTTTTTGCACCGGTGCTATCTTGCATAGCTAGCCCCAATGCATCGGCATCATTTGTCGTGCCTACTTGAATTAATATTGGCTTACCGTTACTAGAGCTCATTGATAAACGCCCTCCAGCATTATAAGCACTAACGCCAGTTATATCGCTTTTGGCATTGATAGTGTCTATTAGAGCATTTGAAGGATCTCTATTTGCCACGCTTAAATTTGTCCCTATCTCTACTCCATTTATGCTTAATTTCGAAACACTGCCGGGAAAAAAAGCACTACCAAGTATCGGAACAGAGCTAATAAATTCATTCTTCACTTTAGCCTTAACACCCGTCTCGCTGCTATAAGAGTTTATCTTATCAGCTATGACTCCTAGCCCATTATCTAGTATCTCTTGACCAGAGATAGCGTCGAATTTAATGCCATTTAAATGGCTTGGGACGGCGTTTAATTGCATAGTGAAATTCGCAGTATCAAAATTATTATTATCAAAAATCATAGGCGTAGTAGAGAGATAATGGGTGTGGCCTATGGCGTTTGAGTTGGTGTTTTCTACGCTGATTTTGGCCGTTTGGTTGCTATAAGCACTTATTTGGAAGTTTTTGTTTGAGAAGTTACCATTTAATAGCTTTTGACCATTGAAGCTTGTGGTATTGGCGATATTGTCTAGTTCATCAAGAAGTCTTGAGATATCATTTTGGATTGCTTTTCTAGAGTCGCTGTTTTGGCTGTCGTTGGCTGCTTGGATAGCTTTGGTTTTAATAGTATCAAGTATTTTAATCTGTTCATCCATAGCTTTATCTGCAGTTTGAACAATACCAATTGCATCATTACCATTAGATATGGCTTGACCTAAAGAGCTAGCTTGGCTTTTTAGTGAATCAGCAATAACAAGACCTGATGCATCATCAGCTGCTGTTTGAATTCTAAGACCTGAGCTTAGGCGACCAAGTGAGCTAGTAAGTTCTCTATCATTGATCAAAGAGTTGGCATGAGCATTCATCGCTGCGATGTTAGTATTTATTCTAAAGCTCACAACTTTTCCTTTGTGTTAAGATTTCCCTATAAAACTTAAATCCATTTAGGGGTTGTTTTTATTATATCGAACCAAATATTAAAAAGTTTATATATGGGGGGGGATTTTGATAAATTTGAAGAAAATATTGCAAATTTTTAATAAATTTGAGAAATTTATTAAATTTAGATTATATATTGTAGATTTAGGCTAAGTGATTTTATAATTTTTAGAGTGGAATTTAGATTGGATTGGGTGAGATATTAAATATTATGGGGGTGTAATTAAATTTGTGGGTTTGGGGGAGGTTAATAGGTTGACTATGGGATAAGAGTGAATTTGATAGTTTTTGGTTTATAGATTTGGTTTATAGATAATGTTGCATAAATTTGCTATTTAATATATAGTGATTTGTAGATAATATTAGTGTTTAAGATATGATTTATATATTTATAATGTTAGGCTCACTTTAGCACAGATTAGATTATGCTAAAGCGAGATAAAAAAGAAAATGCGATACTTGTAATCAATTTAACATTTTGCCTAATTGCAAAGCAAAGTTAAAAGATATCAAAACAAGTATATAGACAAATTTAGCTTATAAAATAATCTCCATCAAAGCTTACAAGAGAGTACTTACGCTCATTACCTAATCCTTGAGTTAATTCATCAATGCTTAAAAACTCTAAACTATCAGCACCAATAAATTTACACACCTCTCTAGCATCCATCCTAGCACTGATTAGCTCTTCATAACTTGGAGTATCAATACCATATCTACAAGGATGTTTAATCTCTGGAGCAGCAATTTTCATATGTATCTCTTTAGCCCCAGCATTGCGTAATAGCTCTACTATTTTCTTGCTAGTTGTCCCTCGCACTATGCTATCATCGATTACTACAATGCTTTTGCCTTTTAAGACACTACTCATAGGATTTAATTTTAATTTAACCTTAAGGTTTCTCATCTCTTGGGTTGGCTCTATAAAGGTTCTACCCACATAGTGATTTCTCACAATCGCCATCTCAAATGGGATTTTACTCCTAGCAGCATACCCCAAAGCCGCAGGAACACCAGAATCTGGCACAGGCACTACAAAATCAGCTTTACAGCTAGATTTATCAGCCAGAATTTCTCCTAATTTTTTTCTAATTTGATATACATTTTTACCATCTATCATGCTATCAGGACGAGCAAAGTATATATATTCAAATGCACACAATCTAGGGTCTTTAGCTTCAAATAACTCTATGCTTTTAAAGGCGCTTTTGCCCTCTTCAAATACTATCATCTCTCCAGGTGCTACATCACGCACAAATGTAGCCCCCACCAGATCAAAAGCACAGCTCTCACTAGCTACGATATATCCACCATCTTTTAATCTACCTATACTAAGAGGCCTAACGCCGTATGGATCACGCACCACAAACATCTTGGAGCGACTCAAAATCAACAAACAATACGCCCCAACGATCTGCCCCAAAGCCTCTATAATACGGTCTTGCAAATTCTCTTTTTTGCTTTTTGCTATTAAGTGCAAGATATTTTCCGTATCCATATTGGATTGAAATATCGCACCATCTTCGATTAATCGCTCCCTAACTTCATATTTATTAATCAAATTTCCATTATGAACGATACTAATCTCACCCAAAGAGTATTTCGCACTCACCGGCTGAGCATCTAGCACACTATCACTTCCAGCGGTTGAATATCTATTATGCCCTATAGCCATCTGCCCTTGTAATATCTCGAAGCTAGCGCTATTAAAAACCTCAGTTACTAAGCCTCTATTTTTAATAGTTTTAATCTGATGATTATAACTAGAGCTAATCCCACTTGCCTCTTGCCCTCTGTGTTGCATAGAAAACAACCCATAATAGGCTGTTTTTGCTGCGTCTTTTGAATTGATTACTCCAACTATTGCACACATATTATATTCCTAAAGCGTCATAGATTGTATATAATTTTGGCTCTTTATTAGCTAGCCAAATTCCAGCCTTTATCGCACCTTTAGCAAATGTAGCCCTACTTGTAGCTGTGTGATTAAGCTCTATATACTCACCATCGTTATAAAATCCTACTGTATGGCGTCCAACGATATCGCCACCACGCAAAGCCATTACAGCAATCTCATCTTTGCTTCTAGCTCCTATCATTCCATCTCGTCCGCTTACTCTAACATTTGCTAAACTTAAATTTCTACCTTTTGCAGCATGTTCGCCAAGTGTCAATGCTGTACCACTTGGAGCGTCTATCTTATTGCGATGATGCATCTCAACAATCTCAATATCAAATTCACTTAGCACCCTACTAGCTATCTCAGTTAAGCGATTTAGCACCGCTACACCCAGACTCATATTTGTAGCTTGAAGTATTGGCATCATAGCACTTGCTAGTTTGATTAGCTCGCCCCCTTCATCGCCTAGCCCAGTTGTGCCTATAACCAGTGGTTTTGGATTTGTCCTAGCGTAATTAATCAAATTTATAGATGCCTTTGCGATACTAAAATCAATAACCACATCGCTATTATCAAACAAAACATCATACTTATCAGTTACTATCACACCATCATCCACGCTCATAGGCTCTATAGTGTATGCTACTGATAATTTCGCATTATTAAGCCCTTTTAAATTTGCGATTATCTCGCTTCCCATCTTGCCACTTGCCCCATGCAAACCTATACGAATCATCATCGCCCTTTTTGGATAAATTAAAACTTTATTCTAGCTAAAAAAAGATAAAAATTTGATATAAGTAAATTGAATTTTATAAAAGAGCCACTCGCTAAGGCAAGTGGCTTAAGAATTAATGTAAGCTCTCAATGTAACTCATAGCGCTAAGTGCGGCTACAGCACCATCTGCGGCGGCACTGACTACTTGCTTAGGCGCATCTTGTCTTAAATCTCCTGCGGCAAATAAACCTGGAGTTGAAGTTTGCATTTTTAAATCAACTTTTACTTGACCTGATGGCAATATATCGCAAATGAATTTATCTCCATCTTTTAATACTTCGTTTCTTACATTTAGACCCACAAATGTAAATATGCCAGGCACTACTAAATCTCTTATGCTTCCATCTGCTAGTTTGACTTTCACCCCTTTTACACCAGCAGTGCTATCACCATAGACTTCATCTATAGTAGCATTTAAAATTAGCTCAATTTTCTCATTTTTCTTAACTTTTTCAACTGAGCTTGGAGCAGCTCTAAATGTATCACGGCGGTGAATTAGATATACTTTTGAGCAAATTCTAGTTAAATACTCAGCCTCTTCGATAGCCGTATCACCACCACCTAAAACAGCTACTTCTTTATTTTTATAGAAAAATCCATCGCAAGTAGCACAAGTGCTAACGCCTTTACCAAAGAATTCATCCTCACCTTTAAAGCCAGCTCTTTTTGGGGTTGAGCCTGTACATACAATTACGGCTTTTGCTTGTTCAGTTTTGCCACCTTCTAAAGTGATAGTAAAGCTGCCATCGCTATTTTTAGATACTTTTTCTACGGCCGCCATTTCGTGTTTTAGACCAAATCTAGTGCATTGCTCAAGCCACGGACTCATAAAACTCATACCATCCATAACAGTAGCGACACCAGGATAATTCTCCATTTCAGAGCTACTAGTGATTTGACCACCAGGCATACCCTTTTCAAACATTACAACATTTTTTAATCCACCACGAGTAGCATAAAGCCCCGCACTAAGACCAGCTGGACCACCACCAATTATAGCTACATCTAACATTATAGTCTCCTAATTTTAAATTTATATCTATACAATATTACAAATATATTACATAAAAATAAATTTAACTTAAAAATTGATTTGAAATGAAGTGAGTCGGGGCAAAGCCCCGTTTGAATTATAAAAGTGAATTGATTTTATCTGCAATTGCAGCTTTAGATTGAGCGCCAATTAATGTCTCTTTAATCTCTCCATCTTTAAAGAATAGTAAAGTTGGAATAGAGCGTACGCCGTATTCTACAGCTAAATCTTGAACCTCATCTGTATTTACTTTACAGATTTTTGCTTTACCATCGAACTCTTCAGCCAACTCATCAATAACTGGAGCTAGCATTCTACATGGTCCGCACCATGGAGCCCAAAAATCTACTAGAGCAACGCCCTCTTTAGCGATATTGAAATTTTCAGCAGTTAATTCAATATATTTACCCATTTTATCTCCTTCTATGGTTTTACAATAAAAATTATACATCAAAAAAGTTAAACTAAAACTAACAAACATAATTTTAGGTAACTCAAACTTCATCAAATCAAGGCTTATTATAAAATATAAAAGTTAATAATTTTTATTAATTATTAAATTTTAAAAAAATGAAAGAAGAAATTTAATCAATATGTAATATTTTCTATCAATTCTATATTTTGATTATTTATACAGACTATATCGATTTGATATGGTAAATTTAAATTTGAGTTTAGCATATAAAAATCTATAGCTTTTATAATTTTTTCCAATTTAGATTTTGTTACTCTATAGATAGTTTGATAATCTTTAGTTGAGGCTTTAACCTCAATAAAATGAAGAGTTGAATCACGCTTAGCAATGATATCAATCTCTCCAAATTTAGTTTTATAGTTTAAATTGAGTATCTTATAGCCATTTTTTGATAAAAATTTAGCAGCACTTTTCTCAGCTTCATGACCAAAAAGATATTCAGCTAAACCCAAAGATTAACTCTCAATCCTAATCATAAATGGCTTAGCCTTGATAAAGTTCTCATTTTCTAAGCTATTAATTACTCTTAGCATATCAGCTTCTAAACAAGTATGAGTAGTAAAAAATAAGGTAGCACATCCTTCATCTTTGCTTTTTGCTTTTTGTAAGAAACTATCAATTGAGAGATTATTTTGACTCATTAAATTTGTAATCTTAGCCAAAACCCCAACCTCATCAGCTACCTTTAATCTTAAATAATATTTGGTTCTAATCTGGTTAGGCTTTAGAAGTTTTAATGGTGCAGACTCTAGTGGAGCTTTATATCCTAGCATAGGATTTCTAATCTCTCTAGCAATATCTATTAAATCACTTATAACTGCACTTGCTGTAGCAGACCCACCAGCACCAGCACCATAAAATAAGCTCTCTCCAACTGCATCACCTACGACACTTACAGCATTCATTACCCCATTTACATTTGCTAGCATCTTATCTTTGCTAATAAATGCTGGATGAACTCTAAGCTCTAAAGTACCTTCTCCACGCTTAGCAATAGCTAAAAGCTTGATAGCATATTCAAATTCATTAGCAAAATATATATCCTCACTACTAATTTGACTAATACCTTCAATCAAAATATCTTCAGGCTTAGCATGCACACAATAGGCAATACTAGCTAATATAAGTAATTTATGTGCCGTATCAAATCCACCTATATCAAAGGTCGGATCAGCCTCGGCGTATCCTAGCTCTTGAGCCTTTTTAAGCGCCTCGTCAAATTGCACTCCACTATTCATCATATTTGTTAGAATATAATTGCTCGTTCCGTTCATTATACCCATTATTTTTTGAATATGGTTTGCGCTTAAGCCCTCTCTTAAAGCTTTTATAATTGGTATCCCACCAGCTACACTAGCTTCATATCCAAATGCCGTATCTCCAGCAAGTGCTTCAAGCTCATTTCTGTAATAAGCCAATAGCGCTTTATTTGCTGTTACTACAGCCTTTTTGCGCTCTAAAATCTTACTTATAATCTCATAGGGCTTATCAATTCCGCCCATTAGTTCGATAAATACGTCAATATCATCTCTATTTATAACACTATCTATATCATCAGTTAGTGGAATTATTGAGTCTTTATGTTTTGATAAATTCCTTACTACACCCACTACTGGAGTTATACTAACTCCAGCTCTTGAGACGATTAGATCGCTATTTTTAATGAGCACATTAGCAACCTCAGTTCCTACTGTCCCAACACCTAATATCGCTACTCTCATTGGACTTCTTTTAAATATTTTTTGATATTTCTAGCAGCTTGGCGAATACGATTTTCATTCTCTATAAATGCAATCCTGACATACTCATCACCAGCCACACCAAATCCAGCACCAGGGCTAACAGCTACGCAAGCTTTGGTCAATAGCTGCTTAGCAAATTCTTTACTTCCTATATTTCCTACTTGCGGTGGTAATTTTGCCCAAGCAAACATACTAGCTCTAGGTTTTGCTATCTCCCAACCAGCTGCGCTAAAAGCTTCTATGAGTGTATCCCTGCGTTTTTCATAAGTCTGTCTAATCTGCTCAACGCAGTCTTGATCTCCATCTAGTGCTACGGTGGCCGCTACTTGGATTGGGGTAAACATACCATAGTCAAACCACGATTTTATCTTTTTGAGTGCGGCTACTAATTTTTTATTACCACATATAAATCCTACACGCCAACCGGCCATATTGTATGATTTGGATAAGGTATAACACTCTACAGCTACATCTTTTGCACCATCTACTTCAAATATACTTGGGGTCTTATATCCATCAAATGTAAGCTCAGCATAAGCAATATCACTAATGATATAAAATCTCTCACGCTTAGCCATATCTACTAAACGCTCATAAAAACTCTTTTGGCAGGTTACAGTAGTTGGGTTATGAGGAAAATTTACTACAACATATTTTGGCTTTGGAATACTTTCTTCTATAGCATGTTCTAAATTTTCAAAAAATTTATTCTCATCTACTTCAAAATTTGCATTATAAATAAGTGGCATTTTAGTAACATTTCCACCTGCTATAATAAAAGCTTGAGTATGAATAGGATAGGCTGGATCTGGTACAATAGCTACATCACCAGGATTTGTGATGGCTTGTACTAGATGGACAAATCCCTCTTTGCTACCCATAGTTGCGACTGCTTCGGTTTCTGGATCTAGTATTACGCCATATTTTCTTTTATACCAGTTACATATCGCAACACGAAGTTTATAAATACCTTGACTAACACTATAACCATGAGTTTTATCCTTCATAGCGCTCTCGCATAATTTATCTATAATATGCTGTGGTGTTCTACCATCTGGATTTCCCATCGAAAAATCTATAATATCAGCCCCATCTCTACGTGCTGCCATCTTAATCGCATTGACCTCGGCAAATGCGTAGTTTGGCAACCTCTCAATAGTGTTAAATCTAATTTCATCAAACATAAAAAACTCCTTAATTTGATTTTATATATATTTTTAATCCACGCTTAATATTTTCTAAGCTAAAAGCATCATCAATTAGCATATAGTATGAATTTGGTGGAAATTTGATATATATTTCTTTTTCTGGTTTATCTGATTTAATCTGTGTAATCAAATTTAGATCCCTATCAAGTACCTTTATAACGCAAATCCAACTATCAGAAGCGTAGCTTTTTATTAAAGCCTCACTTTTGCCACTAATATTTAAAAAATATGGCTCTAATGGCTTTGCAAGGTCAAATTCGCTATCACTAATATATTGATGTGTAGATAATATAGCTTTGCTAGCATCAATACTATAAGTAAAACTAAACTCACCATCACGATTAATATCTTTTATATAAATTTGATTCTTTCCAAGCTCTCTATAAATCGCACCTGGATCTAGCAAAAAGCGTGAATTCATAGATATTTGCCAAACTATTCCTTGAGTATCAGTCTTTAATGACTTACTCAAAAAATATGAATAGCCAAGATTTTTAAGAGCTTCAGATACACTTTTAAAAAGCAAAATATCAGAACTTGGACTATAAAAGGCAATTTCTAAATTCACCGGCAAAGAAAAACTAAGATTTAAGAGCGAATTTACTCTTAAAGTATTTGTAATTTTAGCGTAATTTGGATTACCCCTACTATCAATAAAATCAGACTCTATAGCAAATATCTGCTCGATTTTATCTCTATTTTTAGCGTAACTTTGCTCTGAAATTATACTTTTGATATTGCTATGTAAATCAAATCCAAAACAACTAAAAGCAAAAACACAAAATAGAAACGCTACTCTTACCATTGAGAACCTTTGTTTAGTTTCACAAATTCGTCATACTCCAACTCTCTAATTGTGCCATTTTGAATTACAAATCTTAATGGCTTTTGAACGCTAAATTTCTTTTGATCCCCATCAATCTCTAAAATTAACTCGCCGTGGCCTGTTTGAATTAGTTGATCAGTGCTTAAATTTAGATCGATAGGATTTTTAGTTGTATGAAATCTTTTATTTTTACCATCAATATCTTTAATACCAATCCATATATTTTTAGTTGGAATAATTTTAGCAATTTCATTGGTTGGCGCTGTAATCTGTGGTACTTCTACTTTTGTAGTTTCTATATTTAGAGTTTGAGTTTTTAGTTCTGTAGTCGCATTGGCCTCTATAGAAGTTGAATTTGAGTCTATTTTAGTTTGATTAGATTCAGTAGTGATATTTTCATCTTTTTGAACCACTTTTTCTATTGTTTGACTAATTGCTTCTAAATTCTCTTTAGCTGATTCTACTACGGCATTTGCTGAGTAGGTTACGCTTTGATTTTTATCAAAACTTGGTAACTCTATATTATCTAAAATATTTGTAAATTTAACTACCCAAACTAGTGCTACTATGATTAATACTACAACCAAAATTACTGTTAAAGCCATACTATTATCGGTTTTTGGTGTATATGCTGGAAGTTTTGGCGCTACTGTAAAACCTGCATTATCATCACCATTATGTTCTTTACAATACTCATTATACTCATCAATCCAGCCTTGTAAATCCATATCATATTCACGGCTTAAAATCTTAGCAAAACCAGAAGCATTTAATTTGCGAAGTTTTTCGAAATTTTTTTCACACATATATCTTAGATACTCAGTCTCGATATGAGTGTGCTTAGTTACCTCTTTTAAATCCATTTCTAAAAGTTTTTCTATACCATTAGCCATTTATAATCCTATCAAATAATATTCCAAACGCCACACTGACATTTAAGCTATCCCAGTCCTTGCGCATATTTATGCCTAGACTCTCATCGCATTTTTGCAATACCTTATTTGGTATTCCCTCGCCTTCACTACCCATAATTAAAGCAGTTTTAGGCTCAAATTCAAATTCTTTAGTATTCTTGCCTCCGGCATTTGCTGCATAAATTTTAAATCCAACTTGCTTAAGCTCATTTATAAAGCTTAACCCATCAGTGCATAAAGCAATTGGTAGTTCATACGCTGCACCGCTACTAGCACGCACTACTCCTTGCATTGCTAGGCTCTCATTTTTACCTACTATAACTATACCGCCAGCACCCAATGCATAAGCAGTCCTTACTATAGCGCCAATATTTCCTACATCACTAAGACCATATAAAATCACTAAATAATCAGACTTTTTAATCTCATTTAAATTAGCAAACTCGTAATCTTTTACCTTTGCTAAAAAGCCTTGATGATTGCCTCCACGGGCAAGCGCTTGGGCTTTTTGATTATCAACTTTTTGAATTTTCAAGCCGACTTTTGCTATTTGGCTAAATATATCTTTTTGAACCTCTTTTGCTAGATATATCTCTTCGAGCTTGTCTTTATGATGTTTTAACAAATGTAAAAATAGCTGTTTTCCATAGATAATCATAGCGATTATGGTATCTAAAAGCCCTTAAATTTTAGCTTATTTTTAGCAAAAAAAATGAATTTTTGTAAAATTCTATATTATCATTGTTAAGAAACTTCTTATGATTAATAAAATAATCATACAATAAATACTATTTTACAAAAGATCGCTTCTAATAAAGCTTTAATAATCTATATAAATTTATCCTAAAATTACCCATTTAACTGGGCATATATCTCTTTTACGCTTTTACCAGTAAGCTTGGCTAGGAGTTTAGCTTTTTGCTTTGGAGGAATGTCTAATTCATTTATATCAGCTACGCTTATAGTATTTTGGGTGTTATTTTTTGAACCATCAATTACTATACACCATTCACCTTTTAAATTTGCACTCTTAAGCATAGCAACTAGATTTTTAGCACTATTTTTAAATTTAGCTTCAAATTTCTTAGTAGCCTCTTTAATAGCAAAAATCTCCCGTTTAGGCTCTAGCTTTGCAATAGCTTCAACTAGCTGCAAGACTCTCTTTGGCGATTCATATATCACTACTGGATAAGTCAAATTTAGTGCATTTTGTATAGCTAGTTCTCTACCTCTTCCAGTATTTGGCAAAAACCCTAAAAATGTAAACTCTTTTTGCACAATTCCACTTGCTGCCACGGCTAAAAGTGCTGCATTTGCTCCACTTAATACCTCGTAATTTATACCATTTTGCTGAGCAAATTCTACTAATGCAACTCCTGGGTCGCTAATGCATGGCATTCCAGCATCGCTTACATATACTACAGTATTTTCTATTAATTTTTTAGCTTCAAATTTAGTAAAAAATTCACTCTCGTTATGAGTATGAAGAGAGTAAAATTCAGATGGATTTATATTTAGATTATATTTTGTGTTTAGAAGATTTATAAGGGATTTAGTTACTCTACTATCTTCACAGATTATGATATCACAAAGGTTCAAGATGTCCAGGCATCTCTTTGAGATATCATCTAAATTGCCAATTGGCGTAGGAAGAAAGTAGAGCAAAAGATTATTTCATTCCGTATTTTTTCTTAAATTTATCTACACGACCTGCGCTATCTACGATCTTTTCACTACCTGTGAAAAATGGATGACAAGCACTGCAAATATCTACTTTGATTTCTGGCTTGTTTGACTTGCTAATAAATGTATTACCGCAAGCGCAGCTAACTGTGCATTCAACATACTCTGGATGTATATCTTTTTTCATTGCTTTTCCTTTTTTTGGGTTTAAAAGTTGGGATTTTATCTAAATTTGGCTTAAATTTCCTTGATTAATCTAGTCTCATTTGGTGCCATCTCTATGATCTCCCATGGTAAGCCTTGTTTATTTAGCTCATCCATAAATGGTTTGGCATCGAATTCTTCCATATTAAATACCCCATTTCCACTCCAAATACCCTTTGCTACCATCATTGAGCCTATCATTGCTGGCACTCCTGTAGTGTAGCTAACAGCGCCAACGCCAGTTTCTTGATAGCACTCTTGGTGATCGCATACATTATAGATATAAACTTTTCTTGGCTTATTATCTTTTATACCTGTTATCACACAACCTATATTTGTCTTGCCTTTGGTTCTAGCACCTAGGCTTGCTGGGTCAGGTAGCAAAGTCTTTAAAAACTGAATTGGGACGATTTTAACTCCATTATGCTCAACCTCATCAATCCTTAGCATACCTACATTTTCTAGACATTTCATATGAGTTAGATAACTCTGCCCAAAGGTCATAAAAAAGCGAATTTGCTTTAAAGTAGGGATATTTTTAACTAAGCTCTCAAGCTCTTCATGATAGAGCAAATAGCTATCTTTTGGGCCAATTTTTGGATAATCCCAGCTAAATCCTATCTCCATCGGCTCGGTTTCTATCCATTTTCCATCTTTGTAGTATCTACCCTTTGCGCTAACTTCACGCAAATTTATCTCAGGATTAAAATTAGTAGCAAACGCATACCCATGGTCTCCAGCATTACAATCCAAAATATCAATATACTCAATCTCATCAAATAGATATTGCTTCGCATAAGCACAATATACATTAGTAACGCCCGGATCAAATCCACTACCAAGAAGCGCCATAGTATTAGCAGATTTAAAATCACCATCTTTAGCCCATTGAAGTTTATACTCAAATTTAGCCGTATCTGGGTGTTCATAGTTTGCTGTATCTATATATGGAATTTTAGTTTGCGAGCATGCGTCCATAAGCGTAAGGTCTTGATATGGAAGTGCAACATTTAGTAATAAATCAGCCTTAATATTTTTAATAAGCTCTACAACAGCAGCTGTATCATCGGCGTCTATCGCCGCCGTATCGATATCCACTCCGACCTTGTCTTTTATAAATTTAGCTATTTTATCACATTTACTTTTGGTGCGACTTGCTAGAGTGATTTTGGTAAAAACTTGCGAATTCATCGCACATTTTACCGTTGCTGCTTGACTTACTCCGCCTGCTCCGATAATTAAGATATGACTCATTTTCTATCCTTTGTCTGAATTTTTAGTAATTATAGCCAAATTTAGCTAAAATTCACTCCATACTTTAAGCAAAAATCACTTTAACAAAAAATTAATATTTTCAAAATACTTATCTAAGCTCAAAAGCAATCTCCATAAAAATGCTATATTTTTTATCTATATTTTCTAAATTTGGCTTTGTTTTTTTAATCGCATTTAGCGCCGCTTCATTGAGCAATTTATGCTGGCTGGGGCGTGAGATTTTCTCATTACTTATACCGCTTTTATCTATTTGAAACTCCACGCCTACTACACCACTCAATCTAGCTCTTCTAGCGGCTCTTGGATAGATGGTATTTTGGGCGATTTCATCTTTTAATCTTTTAAATATTTCGCTATCGCTACTTAGTTTGGTGATTTGGTTTTGGCTAGGGGTTGGCTCATTTGATTTTGATGGGCTATTTATAGGGGTATTTTGTTGTGATGATTGATAGGCTGCTCTGGTTAAATTTTGGGTTGTGGTTTGGATTTTTTGGGTTGGTTTTTGGGATTTTTGAGCTGGGATTTTACGGGTTTGGGGATCTGGCGTGCTCGGTGAATTTATGGATGAATTTGATGGATTTATAGATGAATTTGGCGGTTTTATGGGATTTAGCGAATTTGGTTTTATATCAGATTCTACTATATAAATTTCAAATTCACTAACTATTTTATCCTTGCCTAAATTTATTTTAGCACCAAAGGTTATAAGAACCACAAGCACAAAATATATCAATAGTGAAAATATGAATGAAGTTATATTGAGTGCTTTTTGCTCCATTTTAGAAATTTGCTCTTAATTTCACCCAAAAGCTTCGCCCCGGCTCATAAACTCTAGTAGTAGCTGGGATATCAAGCGTGGCTATTTCGGCGCCATTTTTGCTAGTGTGATAGCTATATAGTGCGTCGTTTAAATTTAGTGCTGCTAGCATAATTTGATAATTTTTGTATTTATATCCAGCATTTAGCCCAATAGTCCAAAAGCTATCGCTATAGCCTAAGTCCTTACCGGCGACATTGCCGTAATTCTCTTTATATCTATGTTGGCTAGCATTAGCATAAAAATCCAAATCGACAAACCACTCATTACGCACCAAACCGGCAACAGCTTTAAAAACCAAAGGCGAAATTTGAGGCAGTGGATCGCCATCTTTTAATCCATTTGTATCTTTCAAATTCTCGCCATAAACATACGATAACCCCGCACCAAGCTTATAAAAATTATTAATCAATATATTAGCATCTATCTCTCCACCCATCAAAAGGGCATCTGTATTAAATGAAGATGTAGCGCCATTGTAATTTAAAATGATATAATCATCTATTTTAGACACAAATAAATTTGTGCTTAAACTCAAATTCCCATTATCATAGATAGTACCTAGGTCGATTTGGTGATTTTTTTCGGTTTTTAAGCTCATTCCATCAACTTTTTGAAGTTCCCAAAAATCCGATGCTCTCTCAGCTCTACCAACCCCAGCATATAAGCTTAATGTATCAAAATATCTCTCATAACGCATAAATCCAGATATTGGGGTTTGAATTTTAGATCTATCAAATCTACCAGCAAGATATTTATCTATCTCAACCCTATCTAATCTAATACCGCCAAATACCCCATAATCCTCACTAAGATACTCGCTTTGAGTAAATACAGAAGATGTGCTAATTAGAGCATTTTTGTTATAATCCTTAGAAAAAAGCGTATTTCGTGCCTCGGTGGCATTAATGGCATTTTGAGTCATTCTACTAGAGTGCTTATCTTCTCTATAAGAGCCACCTATATATGTAGTTATAGTATCGAAATTTAGTTTTATCTCGGCTTTAGTGCCGATAATCTCTCTTTTTGGATTGCTGATATTATATCTATTTGGCATTGCTGGTCTTAGGCTAAAATTATCCATCACATGATCTATATAGTGATAATAACCTTGTAAATTCAAAGTGTGGCTACCTAAGGCCTGCTCTAAAGCTAGATTATAAGATTCTCTTTGAAACTTTGTCCCATCCATCGCCCTATCAGCATAAGCCGCCTCGCCATCGCCAAAGTCAGCACTAAGGCTAATAGCACTCTCTTCATTTGGTGTTAATGTGGCGATTATAGCGCCTTGTTTGCGAAAATACTCTGAATGGACTATGTTTCCATCGCCATCTTTGTAATTATCGCTTTGGTAAATTCCGCCATTTACTTGGATACTACCAAGCTCATTTCCGCCGATCGCCTCGCCACTTAACTCTCTTTGGTTAAAGCTACCAGCAAGCATAGATATATCAGCACCATAGCTAAGCTCATTTAATCTAATAATCCCCCTATCAAAGAGCAATCCACCATTAACTAGTGCTCCATATCTCACATCTTGAGGGCCTTTTATTATCTTAATTGAGCGGTAATTTTGCGGTGCGATATAGGTTATAGCTGTATCCATCCGACCACCGCAACCGCCGTGAATTTCAGATCCATCTGTATATATAGGCAGTCTAGCCGAAAGCCCTGAGCGATATGATACTTCGCTACCGCCACCGCCTTTTCTAACCATATTAAATCCACTTATATCAAGCAAAGATTTGGCTAGATCGGGTGAATTTAGTATAGTGTCTTTGGTGATTTGTGTAGTTATGGGATTGTCTAAAATGCTTTTTTCATAACTTTGAGTTACATTTACTCTACCTAAATTTAAATCTTGAGCGTATAAACTCGCAGCGGCACACAAAGCACAAAGCAATCTCATAAAATACTCCTTAAAATATTATAGATTAAGCTAAAATAATACCGAAATAATTATTACTTTGTGCTTAATATTTATTTCAATTATATAAATTTAATAATATCTACTCAACATTTTAAGTATAGGCTTAGCTAGTTCTAGCCCCTTAGATCGGTGTGAAATTTGAAGCTTGATACTCTCATCAATCTGCCCTATAGTCTTATCAAATCCATCAGGAATAAACATAAAATCATACCCAAAGCCATTATCCCCAAGCTCTTTATCTATAACCTTGCCATGCATAAATCCATGGACGCCATATCTGCCATATTTAGAGCCGATGCCGATACAGGCGGTGTAAAATGCCTTAGCGTGGCTTAAGCCTAATCTTTTTAACTCACTAATCAATTTTGCTCTATTGCTCGCATCACTCGCCCCTTCGCCACTATACCTAGCTGAGTAGATCCCAGGAGCAAAACCAAGCGCTTCTACGCTTATCCCGCTATCATCACTTAGAGCTATACACTCATTTTCAATTCCAAGCTCTTTAATCTTCTCATACACAGCATCTGCTTTTATCATCGCATTTTCATAAAAGCTCTTGCCATACTCTTGGATCTCAAAGGGCTTACATATATCACCCAAAGCCAAAACTTCAAATTGATTATAATAAGCCTTAATCTCCCTTACTTTATCCATATTATTTGTAGCTAAAACAATCTTCATCCAACTCTCCTATTTAGAATTTTTCTAACCCAAAACGCCACCAAACCCATCGCAACTACAAGGGCTAAGGCTAGCCAAAATTCATAACTTTTATAATTTGCTATATTGCTACCTAAATTTATAAATAGCACCGCACTAATAAACTTCCCAAGCACCCCAGCAATGATAAATTTAACAAAATCAAACCTCAACGCCCCAGCCATGTAATTCACGACATTATAAGGCACAATTGGTATTAATCTAAGCAAAATTATTAGACTAAATTCATCCTTACAAAATTTATTTTTAATTCTCTCAAATTTAGCAGTATCAAAAGCCCCACTAAAATATCTTGCGATAAAATACATTATAGCTGAGTTTATCCCGACCCCTATCATCGCACAGATTAAAGCCTCCCAAAAGCCTAAAATCGCCCCACCGCCAATAGCCAAAATCCCAGCCGGAAATAAAAATACTGGCAAAATCGCCCAGCACCCAATATAAATCACCCAATCAAATTTGCTAAATTCGCCCATTAAATTTATCAAATCACGCTGATTTATACTACATAAAATTACCACGCAACAAAGCATAAAAACGCCAAATAAAATCAATCTAATCATAAATTTCTCTTTTAAAAGCGTAATTTTATCCAAATTTTTGCTAAATTTTGAAAATATTTAGGTATATTTAGATAGAATTCAACCCATTGTTAAATCATTATAATACTAAATTTGGATTGTTGATGAAGCTTTTTGCTAGGTATAGTGCATTTATTTATGTAAAATATTTTTTTATTATATTTATCTCATTGATTGGATTTTATGTAGTTATTGATACCCTTACAAATCTTAAAAATCTCCCAAGTAGTGCAAATTTACAACTAATTTATGTTAGTCTAACTGCATTAATTTCAATCAATTATGTATTGCCAATCTCAATAGTCTTAGCCCTAATAGCAACTATGATTAACCTAACTCGCTCCAATGAATTAGTCAGCTTCTACGCTTTAGGAATTAGTAAAAACCGCCTTATAACGCCTATTTTTACCATCACTTTACTTATTAGCTTTGGATATATCGGACTTTGCTGCACACAGTTTGCCTACGCCAAAGAAAGACAAGAATCCTTAGAAGATTTTCAAAGCTTTGATCGCTCAACCAAATGGATATTTTTGCGCTTTGAAAATAAATTTACATATATCGAAAAACTCCTTGGCAATAAGCAGCTTGCTCAAAATGTCAGAATTTTTGATATGAATGGTTCACAAATTATATCTCAAATAACTGCTAAAGAGGCTAGCTACAATGGCGACACCTGGATACTTAAAGATAACAACATAACTCAAATACCGCAAAATTTAAGCCTAGGTGCTACAGGGTTAGAGCGTAGCTATGCTGATGAGATAGTAATCACAAATAGCTTCCGCCCACGCATAATAGAAAATATCGAAAATAAAGACAATCTCTACTCCATCATAGATGCTATTGACTCCATAAATACACTTAAAAATGAAAATATAAACATTGCTAAGATAAAATCTGTACTATATTCAATGATATTTTTCCCACTTTTTGCTCCATTTATGGTGTTAATTTTATACTATTATATGCCTGTTACTGGGCGTTTTGCTAGCTTAGCTATTGCTAGTTTTGGGGCGATTTTTATCTCGCTTTGTATTTGGGGTATTTTATTTTTACTTATTCGTCTTAGTATTAATGGTGCTATTGCTGCTGAGATTGGTATTATTTTGCCTGTTATTATTTTGATGCTATTTGCTGGATATCAGTTTTATAAACATAGGTAACATATCTATTTTATATCATAGCAATTTAGAGTTGAAATTTATAAATTTTTCCTAAAAAATAAAAGATACTTAAAAAAATTATATAATAAAGAAAGTTTATATATTTGCTCTATTATTGCTTTATTACAATTAAAAATGATACTAATAAATTTAATATCATTAAACTTAATCAAACTAAAATAAAAACTAGTAAATTTGTAAATTTTTACTCTACCCCCCCCCTACAAAATCACAAATTTAAGTTATAATATCGATTGGAATACATATAACATAATGGGGGTTTATCATGTTCTCAAATCTTAAAGTTGGTGCCAAAATATCACTAATTGTTGGCGCTGTAGTTTTTGTTGGCTTAACTGCCCTTACTATACTAATTGGCAATAATGCATCAAAGGTGATGAAGCACGAGTCTGACATCACTCTAACTCAAGCTAGTCACCGATATGCTGAACATGTTCTAACTATTTTTAGAGAGATGGATTCACTCACTAAATCTACTGCTAATATTATCGGCCTTGACCTTGGCTCTCATCATGCTAACATGCAAGATACTATAGATGATTTAAGCACTTCATTTGACTCATCTAACTATGCTGAGTATGCATACATCTATCTATTAGATCCAAATGATAGCTTTAAAAATAGCGATTATATAACTAAAGATAATCACTTTGCACTATTTTTAGCAGATACAAATCGCAATCTTAAAAACGGAATAGAGGTATATAAAACTACTGAAGCATTCCTAGCTGATACATCTATTAAAGATGTTATAACAACTAAAAAGCCTGTAATTGGCGAGCCTAAACACTACAATATAAATGGAAATGATGTATTTGCAACTGATATAGCCTATCCACTAATAAATAATGGTAAATTAATCGGTATAGTAGGATATATGTATAATCTAAAATATATGACTACATATCTAGATAATAAAGAATTTAGTCTATTTGAAGGCGATGTACGCTACATTTTAAGTGCAGAATCTAGACTAGCTACTCATCACAATCCGCAGTATTGGGGTAAAAAACTAGGCGAGTTTAATACCAACCCTACAACCAAATTAGCTCTAGAGGCGATTCAAAATAAACGCGTAACTATTATCGATGAATACTACACTATCCGTGGTGAAGCAACCAAGGCAATTATCACTCCATTTTCTATTGGCGAGCTTGGAACTTGGTATATGCTTATCAATGCTCCGCTTGATGAGATTCAAAAACCGATGCGTATCTTAGTATATGAGATTATTGGGGTGTCAGTTGTAGTGCTTATTATACTTCTTGTTTGTGTTTATATGATTACTAATAGATTAGTTACTGCTAGACTTAGCCGTCTATCTGGACTGCTTTTAGCATTCTTTAAATATATCAACCACGAAGAAAAGCGTGCGCCAAATACTATACCACCTACATCAAATGATGAGATTGGCGCAATGGCATCAGCAATAAACTCTAATATCTTAAAAACTCAACAAGGTTTACAAAAAGATGCTGAGGCTATTAGTGAGGCAGCTAATACAGCTAAATCTGTAGAAAATGGCGACCTAACAGCAAGAATCAAACAAAATCCAAATAACCCTCAGCTAATCGAACTTAAAAATGTACTAAATAATATGCTAAATGTACTAGAGGCTAAAATCGGTAGTAATATGAATGAGATTCATAGAGTATTTGAATCATATAAAAATCTAAATTTTACTACTCAAATCATGGGTGCTAAAGGTGATGTAGAGACTACTACAAATATTTTAGGTGAAGAGATTAGAAAAATGCTAAACTCATCTGCTAGCTATGCTCAAGATCTAGCCAAACAAACTGATAATCTAAAAGAGTCAATGCAAAAGCTATTTGATGGCTCAAACGCTCAAGCAAATTCACTAGAACAATCAGCTGCGGCTATAGAGGAGATATCAAGCTCTATGAGTAGCGTAAATGATAGAACAACTGAAGTAGCCAGACAAGCAGAAGATATCAAAAACATAGTAGGCGTAATAAAAGATATAGCAGACCAAACAAATCTACTAGCACTAAATGCAGCCATAGAAGCAGCTCGTGCTGGTGAGCATGGTAGAGGCTTTGCTGTTGTTGCTGATGAAGTAAGAAAACTAGCTGAAAGAACTGGTAAATCTCTAAGCGAAATCGAAGTAAATGTAAATGTATTAGTTCAAGGTGTAACTGAAATGAGTGAATCTATAAAAGAACAAACTCAAGGTATCGCTCAAATCAATGAAGCTATCGCTCAATTAGAAAGCGTTACTCAAGACAATGTTACTGTAGCAAATGATACAAATACTATCACCGCTAGAGTAAATCAAATTTCAGCTAACATCCTTGATGATGTAAATAAAAAGAAATTCTAAAATCTCTTAGGGGAGGTCATCCTCTCCTTGATTATAAAATCTTTAACATAGTCTTATTAATTTGCTTTGATTTACTAAATTTAAATTATAAATTTTAGATATTTTGATTAAAAATCTTTAGATTAAAATTATTTTAAATAGTAGGTGAATTATTTTAAATCCCAAAAGATTGCCACGCTAAATATACGCAGCAATCAAATTTAATCTATTTTAGCCGTTCTAGACGCTCTTTTTTAGTGCCAATTTCAGTAATTTGTACGCCAAAGTTTCCATCAACGATAACAACCTCACCAAGCGCAATTGGCTTATCTCCTATTAATACTTCTAGCGGGTCATTAGCTAGCTGATTTAGCTCTATGACTGAACCAATATCCATTGATAATACATCTTTTAGTAGCATCTTTTTTGAGCCGATTCTTACACGGATTGGCAAACGCACATCTAAAATTAATCCGATATTTTTAATCTCATCACCAATATCATGTTTTTCACTTTTAGAGCCTATAGTTTTATTAAAGTATTTATAAAACGAATAATCAATACAAATACCTATCATTTCATTTAAATCCATTAGCTCAACAGGGTATAAAAATAACTTCTCAAATGAGCTAAAATCTAAAATTTGATTTTCATCGATATACTTTACAGCATTGATTGTAAATGTAATCTTTGGCATATCTTTGGCTGCTCCAAGACTTGTAGTCATAGCGCTTAATAAATTAGAAAATATCTCCTTGCTAGCATCTAGCTCATCATCGCCAATTATCGTACTACCACTTGGTTTTTCATCGCCTAGCATTAGATCATTTATTGCAGTTAATAAAACTGGTGTAGCTACTAAATTTATCTTACCCATTATATCGCCATTTAGTGTTACACTAGCGATTACGGCTGGAGTTTTGATACCATTTTGAGTTGGAGCATCATACTCTGCTCCTTCAGATATTACCGGTGTAACTCCGGTTAACCCTTCTATAGTTGCACTTAACTCATTTTTAAATATTTCAAAAAATCTAGTCATCATATTCATCCTCTTCTTTAGTTTCTTCTTCTGGTTCTGGCTCTTTATATGACATTAGTTTGGCTTTTCTCTCCTCTTCATATTGTTCTAGGATAGCCTTTATCTCATCACGATCAGTTTTGATTAACTGTTCTAGCTTGATAGATTTGCTAAAGCGGTGAATACCAATTTGAGCTAAGAATACCTCTTTTTTATCTATACAGACAATTGCTTTATCATCGGCATTACGATCAAGTCGCAAGATATCACCAACTTCTAAATTTAAAAATTCATTTACGCTAATTACGGTCTTTCCTAAAATCGCCTCATATAATACCTCAGCACGGCCAATAAGTGTTTTTAACTCTTTATTTCGGCTCTTTTTAGCACTAGTTTCACCTAGCATAATATCACGATTAGCCAAACGGCTAAGTATTGGCTCTAGATATATAACTGGATAACATAAGCTTATCATACCGCTAGAGTTTCCAATAATAATCTCCATAACAACCATAATAACAATCTCATTTTGGCTAACGATTTGGACAACATTTGGACTAGACTCTTTAGCTTCTACATTTGGATACATATCTGTAATCATTGCCCAAGACTCTTTTAAACGCTGCATAATAATACGCAAAATAGCATCCAAAAGATTAACCTCAATATCAGTTAGCTCCCTATTGTTACTCTCAAATCCATCACCATTACCACCAAGCAACCTATCAATCATAGGAAATGCGATACTAGGATTAACCTCTAAAACGCAGTTACCATCTAGCGGTTTAATAGAAAATACATTAAAGCTTGTTGGGCTTGGCAAACTCATTAAAAACTCGCCATAAGTCATCTGATCAACTGAGTGTAGCCTAATCTCAACAATACTACGCATAATGCTTGAAATTTGAGACGCAAGGTTTCTTGCAAGCTTATCGTGAATACCTTTGACAGCCCTTAGCTGCTCCTTACTAACCCTATTTGGGCGTTTAAAGTCGTAGATTACAACCTGTTTTGGCTCTTCCAAATTACGCTCAGATGAATTGCTGCTTTGACTATCGCCATCATCATCTACAACTTGCAAGAGTGCATCTATCTCTTCTTGACTTAGAATATCTGCCATTAAAAGCCTAGCCTTTCTCGAATTTTTATTATCAATCTTTTATGAATTTGACTAATTCTTGATTCTGTGATATTTAAAATTTCGCTTATTTCACTTAAATTTAACTCTTCATAATAATAAAGCTGAATCACCAACTGATCCCTTTGACTAAATTCACTCAAAACCAGCTTTATATGCTCGATTAGCTCCTCTTTTTCTATCTGTGCCTCGGTATCATAATCGCTTAATATATTAAACTGATCTTCTAACCTAAGAACAGATGTTAGATCGCTTAAGCTTCTAACCTCTTTAATCTTGCTTACATCTTCATTTAACGCACTAGCTAAATACTCATTACTTGGCTCATATTGATGTTTGCTATAGTACTCATCTACTAATCGATCTATATCTTTAACCAGTTTACGATTCTGTCTGCTTAGCGTATCTAAACTTCTTAGGTAATCAAGCATTGAGCCTTGAACTCTATGCTTTGCATAACCCCAAAAATTATCATTTTGATTTTTATCATAACTATGGCTAAGACGTACCATAGCCTCTGTACCAATACTTATTAAATCACTTACTTCAATCGAGCTTGGCAAACGAGATTTGAGTCTACACGCCATAGCTCTAAGAGCTGGCATATATGCGATTACTAGCTCATCTTGCTCTTTTTTTATCTGTGTTTTATAGGCTTCAAGCTGCTTTTTCTTTATTGGATTCATGCTTTTTACCTGATCTTTTGAGCTTTTGGTCTAGATGACGAATGAGTGTCTCTAACCTACGCTCCCTAACAGCAAGCTCTGTAAGCAAATAGTCGTTAACCTCTTCATGATGCTCTTTATTAAATATTTTTAAACCAATCCTTTTAGTATCTATATAATTCATCACTACAATATGAATAACAATATAAAAGAAAAATGTGATCAACAAAGTATATATAACAAACTCTACAGGCTCCTCGACTTTTACGACGACAAACATCAATCCAACAAAAAATCCACACACTGTAAAAAATGCTATATAATTATCTGGTCTCACGGTAATCCTTTTTTAAAACTGCTCCACTAAACGCTTAAAAAAGCCAGCAAAGCTTCTATCTTCACTGGTATCAAGCACTTTCCGTTCCAATTTCTCAAGGAGATTATTTGCTGCTTGCTTAAGCTGATAAGTAGCTAATGAATGCGGAGCTTCGCTGCTAAAAAGTGTCCGTATCTTAATGCTTCTAGATACAACCTTATCACTTGGAATCCAGCCTAAAAGATTTAAATTTAGCCTATGCGAAATATTTTTATCAGCAACAGTTTTTATAGTTTGAAAAATCTTTTGAGCTTCATCTGCGTTTTTAGTCTGGTTAATTAGCATAAAGACATCGCTTTTCATCTTTGAAATCACCTTGATAGTCGCATATGCATCAGTGATAGCTGCAGGATCGGGCACGGTTACAACGATAATCTCATCACACGCTTCTAAAAATACTTGCGTACTAGATCCAATCCCAGCACCAGTATCAATGATAACAAAATCCACATCTTTTAAAATTGAGGCTTGATTTAAGAACTTTTCGTATAAAAACTGATCATTAAATTTAAAAATCTCATCACCGCTCTCACCAGGAATTAATGTCAAATTTGGTTTAACTTTAATTAAAATATCTTCAAGCGGACACTCGCCTTTTAAAACATCTAGCATATTTTTGGTAATTTTCACATTTAGTAAAACATCTAAATTCGCAAGACCAATATCAGCATCAAATAATACTACTTTATAACCATTTGTTGCTAAAAGATTAGCTAAATTTGCACTAACTGTGGATTTACCTACGCCACCTTTTCCACTAGTAACTGCGATGAAATGGGTTGATTTTTTGATCTTTTGAGCTATCATTAACTCTCTTAATTTATCTGCTTGATCCATCATCCTCTCCTTTAAATCCATCTAAAACGCAACTAACCAAAAAGTCGCTCTTAGCTTCCATAATATCATCTGGGACATTTTGACCTGTTGAGAAGAAGCTCACCGGTGTACCAGTTTCATATATAAGTGAAAATATATTACCAAATATCTTTGTTTCATCAAATTTTGTAATTATAAGAGTATCGATTTCTAAAGTTGAAAAATTATTATAAATCTCTAGCAAATCATCAATTTTTGAACCGGCTGAAACGACTAAATTTACATCAACTTGATTACCGCACTCTTTTAAAAATGTATTAAGACGAGTTAATTTTTCCCTATCATACTGACTACTTCCCATAGTATCAATTAAAATTACATCGCAGTTTGATAAACTCTTAAGCGCTGAGCGAAAATCCTCAGGCTCAATCGCATCAAGAATTGGGATATTCATAATCTTAGCATATTGAAATAGCTGTTCAACCGCACCAAGCCTATAAGTATCAAGCGTGATAATTCCTGTCTTATATCTAATACTACCGCCATGAGCAAATTTATACGCAAGTTTTGAGAGAGTTGTTGTCTTACCTACGCCAGTTGGACCTACTAGCATCATAATTCTTTTCTTTTTAGGGTCAAAGCTTTCACTTCTACATGGCAACATATTACGCAAAAGTGAGTAGAAATATCTCTTTACAGTTACTGGATTGCTTTTCATCGATGATGGCATATTTTCGATTGTAGCTTGCATTATACCCTTTAGATGCTCGTACTTCATTCCACTTTGTTTGGCTAGCTTGTATATTGTAGAAAATTCAGGCGGAATAATTATATCGTCACGATTTTCAGCCTTATCATCCCATATCATATCAGCAATCATAGAGATTTTTTGATTTAGCTTACTTACCTCTTTGGCTACTTCATCAATCTTTTTGTCATATTCTGGGCTTTTATACTCGCTTAATTCGTTGCTTACCCCTGCTACTTTTCCAATCTCTTTAGCAACTTGAGATATATTTAATAATATATCATTATTATCTCTTGGTTTTTCTTCTATAGTATCTAGTCCGCCTTGTTCAAATCTTGATGCTGGGCGTGGGCTTTGGGTTGAACCAAGAGTATAAGCCTCAATTTGTTTTTGAATTTGATTGATTTGAGCCTGTTTTTTCTGTGCTTGGCTTGGCTTAGGAGTATCCTCTTCAACGCTAACTAAAATCTCATAAAGAGGCTTTTTATTTAGCGTTTTTGGCTGAATTTGCTTAGTTGTTACAAGCATAGCACTCTCACCACACTCCTCTTTAGCTTTCTTAAGTGCTTCAATCGCACTCTCTCCTGTAAAAGTCTTTAAAACTGTTGCCATCATATTCCTTTCATAAGACCTAATGGGATAAATACACTTGGGCGACTATTAGCTCCTGGGTGAGGTAGGATTAATTCTTCATTATTATAGCTTTTAGCACTAAAGTATAGTATATCCAAATCTAGTGTTCTAGGTGAGTTTTTAAACTCCCGTTTGCGTTTAAATCGCCTCTCAAATCTCTGCATAATCCTTAAAACTTCCCTAGCATATAAGGAAGTTTTAAGGATTATAACAGCATTTATATAATCTCTGCTAGCATAACCAAAGGCTTTATTTACCAGCATTGGTGAGCTTTGCACAATGGCAAATCTCCTATCTTTTAAAATTAAATTTAAAAATCTATCAAAAATCATAGAGGTATTACCGATATTTCCACCTAGACCAATAATTGCGGTATATTTATGTGGGGTATAATTGTTAAATTTGCGTGGGAAATAAGCGCTTTTTAACAACATTCTAGCTCCATCGATTTTAATTGTTTTCATTAAAGAACTTCGCACCCATCATTTGTAACAACTACGACATCTTCAATTCGTATACCAAACTCATTTTCTAAGTAGATCCCAGGCTCTATACTAAAGACCATTCCAACCTCTACTGGAGAGCTATTTCGTGGGCTAATTATTGGAAATTCATGAATATCAAGACCCACACCATGCCCTGTTGAGTGAAAAAACTTATCACCATAACCGCTTTTTGCAATAAATTCCCTAGCTGCTGCATCAATATCACACGCTCTAACACCTGGCTTTACCGCTTTTATAGCTAAATTTTGCGCCTCTTTGACTATCTGATATATCTCATTTTGCTTTGAATTTGTAAATTTTTGCTCCTTACTAAAGCTAAAACCATCTCTAAATTCAACCGTTCTAGTACGATCTGAGCAATACCGATGATATTTTACCCCAGCATCTACTAAAAGCAGATCGCTATCTTTTATACACTCATCTAGTGGAAGAGCATGTGCTTTGGCTGCATTTGCATTTATTGCAGTAATTGGATCAAAGCTAAGACCTAAATTCCCACCATCTCTTAAGATATTTCCAGCATTAAAGTTAATTAACTTCTCGCTCATTCCAGCCATTATCGCTCTAGCAAGCTCATCAAATTTACTAGCTCCAAGCTGCGCTGCATAGCGTAAAATCTCAATCTCATCACTACGCTTTATCTGTCGTTTTAACTTTGAGAATTCATTCTTTGCCTTGAAATTTATATGCAAATCACGACTTAACTGGCTAAATTCAAAATAGCTAAAATCACTTGGATTAAACATTAACTCCTTAATGCCAAAGCGGCGCAAAAGCAGCCTTGCATCTTTTATTATATCTTTTGATTCGATCACTTCGCAATTTTGCGCTACAGCCCTAGCCTCGATAGCATAGCGAGAATCGGTAATAAAAAACCCCCTCTGACCAAATTTGATAAAAATTTCATTATCGCAACTATAGCCGCACTCAAAATATACTGCGTTTTCGTTTTTTAAGATATAATTATGCATCATTTGATGCTGCATCCATTCGCTTAATTTGTTCAAAAATTTGAAGCATTCCAATCATAGCTAGATGATAACCAATTGGCCCAAATCCAGCGATATGTCCTGAACATACTGGCGCTATTAAGCTTTTATGGCGGAACTCTTCTCTTTGATAAATATTGCTAATATGCACCTCAAGTACAGGCAAACCAACTGAAGCAATAGCATCCCTAATAGCAATTGAAGTGTGAGTGTAGGCCGCTGGATTTATTATAATTCCATCAAATTCGCCTAAGCATTCTTGAATTTTATCTACGATTTCACCCTCAAAATTACTTTGAAAAAACTCAATCCCAACTCCAGCTTGATCAGCTACAGCTTTCATCTGCTCATGAATATTTTCCATTGTCATAACACCATAAATTTTGCGCTCACGCTTTCCAAGCATATTAATATTTGGCCCTTGGATTACCATAATTTTCATATTTTTCTCCGATAAAAAATTGCATGGCAATTATTTTACAAAATATTGGCTAAATTTTGGCTATAATGTACGCTTTTTAAGGAAAAAATATGAAAATATTAAAAGCTAAATTTATAATTTTATGTAATGAGAGCTTTGATGTGGTTCAAAATGGGGCAATTGCCTTTGATAAAACCATACATAAAATTGGCAAATTTGATGAGTTAATAGCTAGATTTAGTGATGCTGAGATTTTAGATTTTAACGATGATATTGCTATGCCTGCTCTTATAAACTCACATATTCATCTTGAGTTTAGTGCTAATAAAACTACACTTGAATATGGTGATTTTTTACGCTGGTTAAAGAGCATTATCGCTAATGGTGACACCCTAGCAAATAATGATAAAAATAGTGCTATAAAAAGCGCTATTGCAACACAGCTAGATGCAGGTGTTAGTACAATTGGAGAGATTTCTAGCTATGGTATTGATGCGCTACACTGCGCTAATTCACCTATTAGGACAGTATATTTTAGTGAAATTTTAGGATCAAATCCTGCCTTAATAGAACAACAATGGAATGGATTTTTAAAACGTTTTAATGTTGCAAATGAGCTAAAAAGCGATCTATTTATACCAGCTATTAGCGTACATTCACCTTATTCTACCCATATAGAATTAAGCAAAAAAGCCTTAAAATTGGCTAAAGATAATGGCATGATAGTTGCTACGCATTTTATGGAGAGCATACATGAAAAAATTTGGCTTGAGAATAGCAGCGGTGAATTTGGTGAATTTTTTAAAGGTTTTAATAAAAATGCTACGCCATTTTATACGCCAAAATCTTTTATAGAGCTTTTTGCTGATATTCAAACTCTATTTATTCACTCTATTTTTGCCGATAATTATATAAATTTAATGGATAAAAATCTCCATTCAATCATAAGCTGCCCAGTCTCAAACCGTCTATTAAGTTCTAAATTTAATCTACAAAATGCCTTAAACAATAACATAAACATAGCCTTTGCCACAGATGGTTTAAGCTCAAATATAAGCTTAAATATCTGGGATGAGCTGCGTGCTGGCCTAATGGCTCATAGTGATATAGAGCTTAGCAAATTTGCCACATTTGCACTAAAATCAGTTACTAGCAATCCAGCTAAAGCTTTGGGCTTAAACCTAGGTGAGTTAAAAGCTGGAAATATCGCTGATATCGCAGTTTTTAATGGGTTTGAATTAAGCGATATAAGTCAGCTTTGTATCGAGCTTATACTACATACTAAAAGCGCTAAAGCGCTATACATAAAAGGAGAAAAATGCAACTATTAAAAAGTATATTTGCCTTTATTAAAGGTATCTTTAAATTTATTAATGAGTATTTTAAAAGTATGATTTTTGTACTAATTGTTCTATTTATTATAGCTAGTAGCGGCGAAAAAAGTAGTGCAAATTTAATAGAAATTAGCCTTGAAGGGGCTATTATGGATGAAAGAGAGCTTTTAACTCAAATAGACTTAGCCAAAGATCCAAATATAAAAGGTGTGTTAATAAATATTGATAGCCCAGGTGGAGAGATGAGTGCAAGCGTAGCTATAAGTGATGCTATAAAAGAGCTATCCACACTAAAACCAGTTATTGCCTATGCTAGTGGAACGATGGCTAGTGGAAGCTACTATGCTGGTATTGGAGCAGATAAAATTTATGCTAATCGTGCTAGTTTTATTGGCTCAATAGGCGTGATAATGCAGACTCCAAATACCGAAGAACTAGCCAAAAAAATTGGAATCTCAACTCAAGTAGTAAAGGCTGGAGAATTTAAAGAGGCTGGCACATTCACACGCAGCTGGAATAGCGATGAGAGAGCAGCCTTACAAGGCTTAGTAGATAAGAGCTACGAATTATTTACCAGTGATGTAGCAAATGCCCGTGGGCTAGATTTAAACTCAAGCAAACAATGGGCAAATGCTAGAGTTTTTTTGGCTCAGCAAGCACTAAATTTAGGACTAATAGATGGTATTATGAGTATAAATAGCGCTAAAAAAGAGCTAGAGATACTAAGCGGTGTAGCTACTCCTATATGGTATGAAGCTCCAATGGTACAAAAATTTATAAATAACATCGCCAAACAAAGCGCAAATTTAATAATCACAACTTTAAGTCAAAGGAGCATATTGTGGCAGTGGTAGAATCCGTAAATATTGGTATTATCAGAGATTATGGTGATTTTCGTAGTGCTATGGATAAGCACTCAGTAAGTAGCATTGAGATTGATTTTACAGGTATAGTAGGCGATATGCTAAGCGATATAATCCATCATGGCGGTGAATTTAAAGCTGTCTTTGCTAATGCAGTAAGTAATTATGCAACTTTTAATAAGTTTGCTAGTAGAGAGCTTAAATTTGGACAGATGGGAGAGAATCTAAGCATCACTATATTAGATGAAAAAAGTGTGTGTATAGGCGATATTCACCAAATCGGTAATGCACTTTTACAGGTGAGCGAACCTAGAAAACCTTGCGTAAAACTAAGTAAAATTATAGCTAGTGGAATGACTAAATTTATATTTGAAAATGGGCTAAGTGGATGGTATTATCAAGTTTTAGAACCAGGAACGGTATGTCCAGGCGATAGTGTAAATGTAGTTCATAAAGATACAAATCAACTAAGTGTCATGGAGTTAAATATGCTATTTTTTGCCCCAAAAGATAATATAAATCTACTACAAAAGCTAGAACGAGTACATATACGAGATGAGTGGCGTGATAGTATTACAGCTAGACTAAAAGGGATTTATGATAATTCTTATATGGATAAACTCTAAGAAATACTATTTAAAAGATTATTATACCTAGATAATAAACCCTCGCAATGACTAAGCATTGCGAGTAAATTTAAGCTATTAAAGATTTAAATTTAAGCTACTGTAGTAGTCTTAATATATTTTGTTGTACAGCATTTGCCTGACTCATAGCATAGCTTCCACTTTGGGCTAGTATGTTAAATTTAGAGAAGTTTGCACTCTCACTAGCAAAGTCTACATCTCTTATTTGAGATTCAGCTGATTTTACATTTACTTGAGTAACTGTAATATTATTTATAGTAGCTACTAATTGATTTTGTACTGAACCTAGGTCAGCTCTTAGCTTGTCTAGACTTTTTCTAGCTGCTTCAGCTACATCAACCATAGCTTGAGCGCCACCATAAGTATTTACGCCACCGGCTTGGTCTGTCATTTGACCTGCATTAGAGGCTCCGCCATTAAAAAATCCCATTGCTTTAGCAATTGTAGCACTAATTGTACCAGAGTTCATATATTTTAAATTCACTGAAGCTTGATTATAAGTAGCCGATGCGATTGAAGCTTCGGTAATAGCTGCAGCCGTCATACCACTAATAGCTGACATACCATTTAAACCCACTTTAATATCTCTAGCATCTTGGCGAACAAATGTGATTTGACCCATTAACACAGTGCCAAGAGAAGCATTTGCACTACCACCACCTGCAGAAGCACCTGACAATCTACCGCCTAAAGCTGTATAGCTGTTTGAAAAAGTACCAATTCTTATAGCTCTACCATCTTTAGCAGCTAAAACTAATCTACCGTTATCTAGACTTGCTTCTACTCCGGTTTCATCTTTTTTAGCGTTAATTGCTGCAGTTAAAGCATTGTCGGCATCGTTTGCTTGGGTTTTAATATTTCCTATCATTACACCGTTAATTGCTAAGCCTTTAACATTTCCAGCTTTTACCGCTTCGCTAAAAATTTGAGTATTATTTACATTTACTTTTACACCAGTTTTATCTGATACACCATTCATCATATCAGCTACGGCTTTGTAACCATCTTTCCATAGATCGCTAGCTTCTATTTTTTGGAACACATAACCACTAGGATATCCATCAACACCACTAAGTTTTACAGTTAAACCTGCTGAAAAAGCTCCAGATATAACTGAAAATATCGCATTATTTGTAGTCTCAAACCTAGTATGCCCAATTGTATTTGAGTTTGTAGCACCTATGCTTACTTTAGCTGTTTCATTGCTATAAGCACCAATTTGGAAGTTTTTGTTTGAAAAATTTCCATTTAGTAGTTGTTGGCCATTAAAGCTTGTAGTAGTAGCTATCATATCTAGTTCTTCAAGAAGTCTGCTAATATCATTTTGAAGAGCTCTTCTAGAATCAGCATTTTGACCATCTTGTGCTGCTTGGATAGCTTTAGTTTTAATAGTATCAAGTATTTTAATCTGTTCATCCATAGCTTTATCTGCAGTTTGAACAATACCAATTGCATCATTACCATTAGATATGGCTTGACCTAAAGAGCTAGCTTGGCTTTTTAGTGAATCAGCAATAACAAGACCTGATGCATCATCAGCTGCTGTTTGAATTCTAAGACCTGAGCTTAGGCGACCAAGTGAGCTAGTAAGTTCTCTATCTGTGATTTGTGAGTTTGCGTGAGCATTCATCGCTGCGATGTTAGTATTTATTCTAAAGCTCACAACTTTTCCTTTGTGTTAAGATTTCCCTATAAAACTTAAATCCATTTAGGGGTTGTTTTTATTATATCGAACCAAATATTAAAAAGTTTATATATGGGGGGGGGATTTTGATAAATTTGAAGAAAATATTGCAAATTTTTAATAAATTTGAGAAATTTATTAAATTTAGATTATATATTGTAGATTTAGGCTAAGTGATTTTATAATTTTTAGAGTGGAATTTAGATTGGATTGGGTGAGATATTAAATATTATGGGGGTGTAATTAAATTTGTGGGTTTTGAGGTGGTTAGAGTAAAAATATATATTGTGATTGATTTAATGAGAGCGCCCCACAATAGAGTGGGGGCTTTAATAGTGCAACTTTTAATAGTAAGAGTTGTTACAATATAAAAAGCTAAATTTAAAATTTCTTTTTCTTAACCTCTTGCACAATTGCATTTGCAATCATATCAACTTCATTTGCTACTACATTGCTATCTTGTGCGATTTGTGTATTTTGTCTAGTTAGACCATCGACATTTACGATAGCTTCGTTAATTTGGTTTATAGCTGTTGTTTGCTCGCTGATACTTTGGCTCATCTCATTTATGCTTTGGCTTAGGATATTAACATTTGCTTCGATTTCACCTAATGATTTTTGAGTTCTTTCAGCTAGTTTTCTGACCTCATCAGCCACCACGGCAAATCCCCTACCATGCTCTCCTGCTCTAGCAGCTTCGATGGCTGCGTTTAGGGCTAATAAATTTGTTTGGTCTGCGATATCTCTAATTATTGTGATTATGTTTTTGATATCTTCGCTCTGTTTGATAACTTCACTAGCTCTATCATTTATAGAGTTCATTGAGCTACTCATCTCTTCAACTGCTGCGGCGCTCTCTTGTAGGGATTCGCTTTGGGATTTAGCACCTTCATTTAGTGATGCGACAAAGCCTTTTAGCTCATCGGCTTTATTTTGTAGGTTGTTTGCTTGTTCTAGATTTGCTCTTAGCATTTTAGTAACTTCATCGCCTAGTAGATTGGTAACTATCTCGACTTCGCCTTTTGGGTTTTCTATTCTTACAGTGAAATCTAGTTGTTTGAATTTATCAAATACACTTTGGATAGCGTTGATATCGTTACCTACTTTTTGCTCTAAGACATCTAGCATTTTGTTTAGGACATTTTTAAGTTTTAATAGCTCTGGTGAAGCTGGGTTTAGAGTGATTCTAGCGGTTAGATTTCCGTTTTCTACTTCGCTAGCTCTTTTTAGAGACTCTTCAACAGCTTTTGAGTCTTTGTCTAAATTTGATTTTACGATTACGATATTATCGTTGATGGCCTTAGCCATTTGGCTGATTTCATCGTTATTGGTGATGACTGCTAGGCGAGCATCGGCTCTTTTGTGGTTTAAGAAATCAAAGAAATCTGATAGTAAGGCTCTGATATTTTCTATTCTAGAAATTAGCATTTTTGTAGCGAAGAATAGGAAAAATCCACCGATTATGGCGACGATGATACCTACAACTACTAGGCTATTTCTAGCTGATGAGACTTCAGCGAAAATCTCTCTAGTAGGGACTAGTGTAGCAAGACCCCAATTCTCATCTATATTATGCATATCTATTTTAGATAGGTTGAAGTGAGCGTGCTCTTGTAAATTTTTGCTCATAGCTGCTACTGTAGCGTAATCAACTTCTTCATTATTTAGGACTGGGAGTAGTTGAGTTAAATTTGGATTTACTTGTTGGATAGCTAATCCCCTATTTTGTGGGTTAGGACTGGCTACCATTATACCTTTGTTTGAGACTAAGAAGCTTGTATCGCTTTTGTATAATTTAATCTCTTTTAATCTATCTATAAAATATGTGTCTAAATCCAAATCAGCACCGATTATGCCTATTGTTTTGCCTTTGTATTTCACAGGAAAAGTCATAGAAGCCATTGTTATGTTTTTACCCTCTATATGGTCGCTAAAAGGTTCGGTTAATCTTGGTTTATTTAGGCCATTTGCGTAGTAATCTTTGCTTTTGAAGTTATCTTCGATACGCTCAAGTCTGTTGTGATAATTGACATATATGGCTAGATCGCCAGCTTGGGTATATCGTGGGTCGTTTGAATTTGGGTTTTTGGCGTATATGCTATCATCTGTAGTGTAGAAGAATATACCAGCGGCTATTTTTTGATCTTTTATAGCTTCGCTTAGCATATTTGTTATGATATCAACAGGCATAGCTATACCGGAATTTAATGATGATTCCATAGCTGTTTTATAAGCATTTAAAGCATCGGAAATTTTGTTAAATTCAGCAGCGATGTAATTTGCTTGTGATAAAGAACCAGCTTCCATGAAAGCAGCAGAATTCGACTCAGCCCTATTTGTAGCTTGATATGTGGCGATACCAGCAACGGTAGCTACTATCAAGGCAGTAAATACAAAACCCGCAAGAGCAAGTTTAACTGATAGTTTCATATTTTTGAACATATTTATCCTTTGAAATTTTTTATTATATATTTTAGCTCATATTAGATTTATAATAACTTAAAATAGACAGATTAATTATTATAAGAAAATTATATATAAATATTTAAGCCAAATTTAAATTTGACTTAAATTATTTACAATCTAGCGTATAATTTGTAGTATGGTTTTTAAAGTGAGCAGGATATGGCATTGTAAAGCTAAAGCCTCTTTGATCACCGCTTGGAAGGTCTTTGAGTATTAAAAATTCACCTTTTTGCGAACCTTTTTGGCTATGATTACTACCAATATAAGTATCAAAAAATCCACGATTTTCAAAATTGCTAGCCTCTAATCCTTTTTCTGGAGTATTGATTAATTCAATATTGATTGTACATGAATTAATATAACCATAACCAACATTTTTAATAATACCACTATAACTAATAGTCTCATTGATTAAGGTGCGCCTACCCTCTAAATTGATAATCTCTGCAACTTTGGTATATTTATCAATTAGCATCATTGAAATCATAGCCAAACAACTCATAATAGCAACATTAACAATAAGTAGACTAATAGCTTGTTTAGTGCGGTGTTCTTTTAGGATTATTAAATAGGTAAATAAGCCAAACATCGATAAAATCAGTATCAATACTATTATATGAAATATATTAAAATAGCTCATTAAAAACACTCCGTTCTTAGTGTGGTGGTATAGTTTTGTGGGCGAAATTCTTTCATAACGAATTTGATTTCCCCAGTTTTGCCAGGTTCAATCTGCTCAGTTATAATTACCTCTGTATGAAATGGGTTAAATTTAAATTTTAAATTTTCAAATTTGCTTTTTCCGATATTGTGAAAACTTAGCTTTATTCGGCACTTTTTAAATGGTTGTTTGGATTTATTGGTTATATTTACATCAGCTATCATAACATCAGAGTAAAATAACTGACGAAGTGGGGCAATATTTACATCTTTTGGGCGTGTTACATCATCAATAAATTTAAGTGAATAATTTATACCAGCACCTAGCCCTACAAAGCTAAGCAAAAATAAAAATATAGCAAAAAATGGACGCTTAAACATCATATAAATGGCTAAAATAAATAGCGCCAAAAATAGCAAAATTACCCACGAAACTGCGACATAATCATAAAATCCAAAGTTGCTTACATAAAATTTAATGGTAGAAAATATACTATTTGTCACGGGCTTTCTTCTCTTCTATTCCGCTTATACCTTCACGGCGTTTTAGCTCTTCTAGTACTGCATTTGGATGAATATCATAATCAGCTAACGCAACAATCATATGAAATAACACATCAGCTGCCTCGTAAATAGCGTCATATTTTGGCTGGCCTGGTTTATGCTCACCAAAACTCTCTTTGTTCATATTTGCATATAACTTAAAGCGCTCTAAATCTTTAATCGCAAGAGCAAATTCACACGCTTCTTCAGATATTTTTTTAAGATAACTATCTGGAGATTTTGTATAAAGTTTAGCGATATATGAATTTGAACTTGAATTTAGCTTTCTATTAAGTGCAATATGATAAAGATGATCTAAGATATCATATTTTATCTCTTTATTTAAATTTGGCCTGCTGTTTTGTTCTAAATTTAAATGATTAAAAAAGCAAGATTTCTCTCCAGTATGACACGCTACACCACCTATTTGTTCTATTTTTAAAAGCAAAGCATCACTATCGCAATCAAGGCTAATGGATTTAACAATTTGAAAGTTACCGCTCTCTTCGCCCTTTTTCCAAATTCTAGATTTAGTGCGTGAGTAGTAGTGAGCTAGACCAGTACTTTTAGTAAGCTCAAAGGCTTCTTGATTCATATATGCAAGCATTAAGACCTCACTAGTAGTAGCCTCTTGGACTACTACTGGGAGCATGCCATTAATCTTATCCCAATTTACACTCACGCTCATCTAAAAATCCTTAATTTTGTGTTGAAGTTTGTCTTTGTTTATCTTTGGTATCTACCCAAATATTTGGAACAGCTCCACCAGGAGTTAAGAATATCTTAGCATCTGTATTTGTTTTTAAGGCCTCGTTAAACTCTTTTTGAGTTTGGATCTGTTTTAGCTCTAAAAGATTATTTGTAAGACTTTTTGCTATTTGTGAATTTGAATAAGCTTGCGCATCAGCTTCTATTTTTACAGCATCGGCTCTACCTTGGGCTTCGATTTTTACAGCTTCGGCGGTACCTTTAGCAAGAGCAGCTTTTTTAAGAGCTTCTTGATTTGCACGCTCAACTTCATATTTAGTTCTTTCAGCCTCTTGTTTTGCTATTTGGACTCTTTCAATCTGCTCTTTGACTTTTGGCGGTAGGATTATCTCTCTTAGCTGAACACTAGCTAATTCTACTGGCTGATTTGGTTGCTTATCAATATCAGAGCGAATTCCCATATCGATAGCTGCGGCGATATCGTTTCTGCGCTCTGGTAACTCTTCTGCTGTGTATTTACCAGTTACATTTCTTACAACATTTCTTACAACTGGGTCTATTATTTTATTTTCCCAGCTAAAACCCCACGCAGCAATAGTTTGTGGTGCATTTTGTGGATTTAGGCGATACTGAACAGTAATATCCATACTAACAGGAAGTCCACGAGAGTCTAAAACCGATATAGTATCTTTAGTTTCAATTCCGCTACCACGGAAATTTGCTTCATTTCTACCCTCTGTAGAGGTGTAATTAATCTGACGAACTTTAGTATCAACTATGCGTACCTCTTGAATAAAAGGTATAAAAAAATGAAATCCTGGTTGAAGTGGATTTGGGTCAAATTTACCAGCAGTAGATTTGATACCTACCTCACCTGAGTTAATAACCACAAA